>CAXSFE010000052.1:0-24803 GCA_964236585.1 uncultured Acetobacteraceae bacterium | reverse complement strand
ACCCGCTGCGGGTCGCCCGGCCGCAGCCGCGCCGCCGTCTCCGGATCGACAGCCGCCAGCCGCGCGTGCAGCGCCGGCGCCCCCTCCCCCGCGACCAGCGCCCTCGCCTCCGCCCGCGCCGCCTCCCCCGGCTCCGGGATCTCCGCCAGCCCCTCCGTCAGCGCCGCGAGATACAGTCCCGTCCCCCCGCACAGGATCGGCAGCCGCCCGGCCGCCGTCGCCTCCGCCATCGCCCCCAGCGCCGCAGAGCGCCACCACGCGGCACTCCCCGGTTCCGCCGCCGGGCGAACCCCGTACAGACGGTGCGCCACCCGCGCCTCGTCCGCCGCCGACGGCCGCGCCGTGAGCACGCGCAGCTCGCGATACACCTGCATCGAGTCCGCGTTGACCACCACGCCGCCCAGCCGCTCCGCCAGCCCGAGCGCCAGCGCCGACTTCCCGCTCGCCGTCGGCCCGCACACGATGAGGCAAGGGGGGAGGCACGGCGGCAGCGCCCGCCCGCCTGCGCCGCCCCGCCCGCCCCCGCCCTGGCCAGCCTGCCCCGCTTCGTGCGATGCCGCCCCCATGTCCTTCGTCCTCACCCTGGTCGCCGCCCGCGACACGGCGCTCCCCACCGGCCTGCTCCACCGCGTCCGCGACGCGGTCCGGGGCCGCAACCCCATCGTCCTGTCCCCCAACGAGGCCGCCGACATCGCCTGCAAGGACCGCCCCGACCTCGCCCTGGTCCGCGCCGCCCTGGAGGACGCCCCCATCGACGCCCTCGTCACCCGCGCCCGCGGCCGGCGCAAGGGCCTGCTCGTCGCCGACATGGATGGCACGGTCGTCGACGGCGAGACGCTGGACCGCCTCGCCCAGGAGACCGGCGTCGGCCCGGAGGTCGAGGCCATCAGCCACCGCAGCATCGACGGCGAGGTCGACTTCGCCCAGGCCATGCGCGACCGCCTCGTCCTGCTGCGCGGCGTGCCCCTCGACGCCGTCGCCCGCGCCGTGGCCGAGGTCCGCCTCACCCCCGGCGCACGCACCCTCGTCGCCACCATGCGCGCCCACAACGCGCGCGCAGCCCTGGTGTCTGGCGGCTTCACCCTGTTCACCGCCCACGTGGCGGGCCTGTGCGGCTTCGACGAGCATCGCGGCAACGTGCTCGTCGAGGCGGACGGGCTGCTCACCGGCGCCCTGGAAGAGCCCGTGCTCGACGGCCCCGCCAAGCGCGACGCGCTCCGCGCCCTGCGCGACGCCCGAGGCCTGCGCGCCGCAGCCACGCTGGCAGTTGGCGACGGCGCCAACGACCTGCCGATGCTGCGCGAGGCCGGCATGGCCGTCGCGTTCCGCGCCCGCGACATCGTCAACCGCGAGGTCGCCAACCAGGTGCGCCACGCCGACCTCCGCGCGCTGCTGTTCGCGCAGGGATATCCTGCGTCGGCGTTTCGCGAGGAATAGCAAGGAAGGTTGAGGCTCTGCCTCAAACTCCGCCAGGGGCAGCGCCCCTGGACCGGCCTCCCGAAGTTTCAGCAACGCAGGCGCTTGAGGTGCGGAAGGATTTTCCTTACTTCTGGACGATGATCACCAGCAGGCTCACCAGCAAGGCGCAGACGACCGTTCCCCAGGCGGTCCGCACCGCCCTCGGTCTCCGGCCCGGCGACGAGCTCGCCTACTCGATCGAGCAAGATCGCGTGGTGGTGACCCGCAGGCCTGCATTGTCGGACGGAGAGGACCCCTTCGCGGGCTTCGGAGAGTGGGACAGCGCCTGCGACGCAGAAGCCTATGCAGGGTTTTAGGGTGTGGGACATCGTCAAGGTCCCGTTTCCGTACACGAACCGCCCCGTCCAGCAGCGTCGTCCCGCCCTTGTGATTGCCTGCCACGTTGCCGAGGGCACGCCCGCGCTGCTCTGGGTGCTGATGATCACCAGCGCCGCCCACCGCCGCTGGCCCCACGACGTCGAGATCACCGACCTAGCCGCCGCCGGGTTGCCGGCCTCCTCGATCGTGCGCCCGACCAAGATCGCGACGATGGAAGCCGACGACGCTGAATGGGCGGGGCAACTGCCGGTTTCGGACCGGCCCGCCGTGGCCAGCGTCATATCCGAGAGCCTGCGGGAGGTCCGCGCCACGGCTGAAAGCACCTAGCGCGGCTCCGCACGCGGCCGGCCTACCCCCGCCCGCGATACCCCGGCACGTCCTGCGCCGGCACCCAGCACCCCTCCGGCGACGCCCCCGTCTGCCAGAACACGTCGATCGGGATGCCGCCGCGCGGATACCAGTACGCCCCGATCCGCAGCCACACCGGCGACAGCAGCCCCACCAGCCGCATCGCGATGTCCATCGTGCACGCCTCGTGGAACGCCCCGTGATTGCGGAAGCTGGTCAGGTAGAGCTTCAGCGACTTGCTTTCCACGAGCCACTCGCCCGGCACGTAGTCGATCACGATGTGGGCGAAGTCCGGCTGCCCCGTGATCGGGCACAGCGAGGTGAACTCCGGCGCCGTGAACCGCGCCACGTAGTGCCGGCCCTGGTGCGGCGCGGGCACCCGCTCCAGCACCGCCTCCTCCGGGCTCCCCGGCGCCGCCACCTGGCGGCCCAGCTGCGTCAGGCCTTCGCTCATCGGAAATCCCCCAGGAAGAAAGCAAGGCCAGGGGCCCTGCCCCTGGACCCCGCCAAAGGCGGAGCCTTTGGAATCCAGTACTTAGGAAGGCCGGTCCAGGGCGGCTCGCCCTGGCGGGTTCAGGGCAGAGCCCTGGCCTTCCTGCCACCCGTCCCGCACCCGCGCGGAGAACCCCGCGAGCCCCCCTGCCACGATCGCCTCCCGCATCCCGCGCATCAGGTCCTGGTAGTACCGGATGTTGTGCTCGCTGAGCAGCATCGGCCCCAGCATCTCCCCCGCCCGGAACAGGTGGTGCAGGTACGCCCGGGAGTGCCGCCGGCACGCCGTGCACCCGCACGCCTCGTCCGCCGGCCCCGCGTCCCCCGCGTGGCGCGCGTTGCGCAGGTTCAGCACCCCGCGCGAGGTGTACGCCCGCGCCGTGCGCCCGGCGCGCGTGGGCATCACGCAGTCGAACATGTCCACGCCGCGCGCCACGGCCGCCAGCAGATCGTCCGGCGTGCCCACCCCCATCAGGTAGCGCGGCCTGTCCTCGGGCAGCAGCGGCACCGTGGCGTCGAGCACGCGCAGCATCTCCGCCTGCCCCTCGCCGACCGCCAGCCCGCCCACCGCGTAGCCCTCGAAGCCGACCGCGCGCAGCGCCGCCACCGACTCCGCCCGCAGCCCGGCGTCCGTGCCGCCCTGCACGATGCCGAACATCGCGTAGCCCCGGCGTGCCACGAACGCGGCCCGCGAGCGCTCCGCCCAGCGCATCGACAGCCGCATCGACTCCGCCACCTGCCCGGGCGGCGCGGGGTAGGGCGTGCACTCGTCGAACGCCATGGTGATCGTGGCGTCCAGCGCGTGCTGGATCTGCACGGACCGCTCCGGAGTCAGCCGGTGCCGACTGCCGTCCAGGTGCGAGCGGAACGTCACCCCGTCCGCATCCATCGTGCGCAGCGCGCCCAGCGACATCACCTGGAACCCGCCGGAGTCCGTCAGGATCGGCCCCGGCCAGTCCATGAACCGGTGCAGGCCGCCGAGCGCCGCGACCCGCTCCGCCCCCGGCCTGAGCATCAGGTGGTAGGTGTTGCCGAGCACGATCGACGCGCCCGTCGAGCGCACCGTGTCCGCGGTCATCGCCTTGACCGTGCCCGCGGTGCCGACCGGCATGAACACCGGCGTCGCCACCGGCCCGTGCGCGGTCCGCATCACCCCCGCCCGCGCGGCACCATCGCTCGCCACGTGCTCCCAGCCGAACTCGGCAAGGCCCTCGCTCACGCCGGCAGGTCCTCGCATCGGAGGCAAAGCAAGCAAGGCTGGGCTCCGCCCAGACCCGCCAGGGGCGAGCCGCCCCTGGACCGGCACCACTCAAGTGAAGCCATCCAAGGGGCTCCCCTTGGCGGGGTCCAGGGGCAGCGCCCCTGGCCTTCCTTGCCCGGCGTCGCGCCCCCCAGGCTCATGCGTCCCGGCCCGCCGCCAGCTCCAGCAGCGAAGCATCGCCATACGAGTAGAACCGGTAACCCTCCGCCACCGCATGCGCATACGCGGCGCGCATCCGCTCCGTCCCTGCGAACGCGCATGCCAGCACGAACAGCGTCGAGCGCGGCAGGTGGAAGTTCGTCAGCAGCAGGTCCACCGCGCGGAACCGGTGCCCCGGCCGCACGAACAGCCGCGTCTCGCCATCGAACGCCCGCACCAGGCCGTCCTCGCCCACGGCGCTCTCCAGCAGCCGCAGCGAGGTCGTGCCGACCGCGACCGCGCGCCCGCCCGCAGCCCGTGCCGCGTTGATCGCCGCCGCCGCCGCCGCCGTGACGACGCCGCGCTCGGCGTGGATGGTGTGCGCGTCGAGCGTGTCCGCCCGCATCGGCAGGAACGTCCCCGCGCCGACATGCAGCGTCACCGTGGCCCGCCCGATGCCCGCCGCATCCAGCGCCGCCAGCAGCGACGGCGTGAAGTGCAGCCCCGCCGTGGGTGCCGCCACCGCCCCCTGGCTGCGCGCGAACACCGTCTGGTAGTCCGACGCGTCCGCCTCCGTCGGCCCCGCCGGGCGCGCGATGTAGGGCGGCAGCGCCAGCGCCCCCGCCGCGCGCAGCGCCGCGTCGAACGCGGCCCCCTCGCGGTCGAAGCGCAGCGTCACGCCGCCCTGCCCGTCGAGCGCCACCACCTCCGCGCCCAGGGCGTCCGCATCCGACGTGCGGCACCCTGTCCCGCCGGCGGCCATCCCGGTCGCTCCGCCGGACCCGCCACCCGCGCCGCGCGTGGCGAAGCGCAGCAGGTCGCCCGCGCGCAGCCGGCGTGCGTTGCGCGCCAGCGCGTGCCAGGTCCCGTCCGCCGTCGGCTGGTCGAGGGTGATGCCCACCCTGGCCTCGCCGCGCCACGCCTCGAGCTGGGCCGGAATCACCCGCGTGTCGTTGGCCACCAGGATGTCGCCGCGCCGCAGCAGCGCCGGCAGGTCGCGCACGCCGAGGTCCGCGAGCCCCGCCCCGCCCACATGCAGCAGCCGCGCGGAGTCCCGCGGCCGCGCCGGAACCTGCGCGATCAGCCCGGGCGGCAGCGCGAAGTCGTAGGCCTCGATCCCCGACGCATCCGCGGCCGCCACGGCAGGCCCAGGCGCTTCGACAAGCCCGGACGACGCGACAGGCGGGCTACTGCGGGAGATAGGTGCCGATCTCGACCAGGTTGCCGTCGGGGTCGCGGCAGTACACCGAGGTCATCGGCCCCAGCGCCCCGGTGCGCGCCAGCGGCCCCGTCTCCGGCGCAACCCCGCAGTCGTGGAGGTGGTGCTCGATGTCCTCCACGCCGACCGCGGTGACGAAGCACAGGTCGGCCCCGCCGGGCGTGGGCAGCCTCGCGTGCGGGGCCACCTCCTCGCCGGCCTGGTGCAGGTTGATCTTCTGCCCGCCGAACTTCAGCGCGGTGCGGTGCTGCGCCCCGAACTCCTCGCGCTCCATGCCCAGCACGCGCTGATACCACGACGCGGTGATCTCCAGGTCGCGGCAGGTCAGCACGAGGTGGTCCAGGCGATCGACGGTGAAGCGCATGGCGGCTGCCTGTCTGTGGTGCGCAGCCGTATATCCGCCGCACGCGGCAATGCAAGGCTCCACGCGATTTCATGACGGGAAGGTTAACAAACTGATATTTTCGGTTTAGCAATGTTACGCGGCGGGAACGTCCCGCGCGCCCGGCCGCCGCGCCGGCCCCCGCGACACAGGACACGCCCATGACACGCACCCTCGCCCTGGCGGCGCTCTCGCTGCTCGCCGCGACCGCCGCCCGTGCCGACACCATCGACTATCGCAGCGCCTGCGCGTTGCCGCTGCCCGTCGTCGTCAGCATCCAGCGCCAGCTGGCGATCGTCGTGCAGATGAAGAACGGCGGCATCTTCAGCCCCAGCCGCATGTGGTCCGCCGTCGTCGACCGCGCCGGCGTGCTGTGCTCCGTCGTCAAGGCGGGCGACGCCTGGCCCGGCAGCCGCGCCATCGCCATCGCCAAGGCAGAGACCGCCAACGACTTCAGCAACAGCGCGCTCTCGCTCTCCACCGCGAACCTGTACGCGGCCACCCAGCCCGGCGGCTCGCTCTACGGCCTGAACAACTCCAACCCGTTCAACCCCTTCTACAACGAGGTCACAACCGGGCAGGGCCCCCTGACCGGCGTCGGCCAGACCCCGGGCGGCATCATCACCTTCGGCGGCGGCCTCGCCCTCTACAGCGGCGGCCAGGTGATCGGCGGCCTCGGCGTCAGCGGCGACAGCTCCTGCGCCGACCACACCATTGCCTACCGCATGCGCCACTACGCCGGCTACGACACCCTCCCCAACGGCGGCAACGACAACATTCAGTACGCCCCGGTCGGCACCGCTCCGACCGGCTTCCAGCAGCCACACTGCGGCTTCGGCGAGCTGGACCCAGGCCAGATCCTCAACTGAGGAAGCAAGGTTGAGGCTCTGCCTCAAACTCCGCCAAAGGCCAAGCCTTTGGAAACCTGGACTCAAGACTTCCTTGTCAAATGCCGGTCCAGGGGCGGCTCGCCCCCCGCCTCGAAGCAGGGGCGGGTCCGGGCAGAGCCCGGCCTTGCTGCCCTACTCCTTCGGCCGCTTGCGAAACGCGTCCAGGCTGACGACCTGCGGCGCGGCGCTCTCGGCCGCCGGCGGCGCGTCCTCCTGCGGGGCCGGCGGCGGCGCCAGGCGCACCACGTCGGCCTGCGCCTCGGCCTTCTCCGGCACCACGACGCCGAAGCGCAGCCCGACCTGCACCTCCGGGTCGGCGAACGCGCTCACCGCCTCGAACGGGATCAGCAGGCTCGACGGCACGCCGCCGAACGACAGCCGCACGCTCACCGTGCGCGCCGCCTCGTCCACGCTCAGCCCGCCGAACTGGTGCTGCAGGACGATGGTCATCTCCTGCGGGTACTGCGCCGACAGCCGCGTCGGAATCACCGTGCCGGGATGGTCGGTGCGGAATGTGATGTAGAAGTGGTGGCCGCCCGGCAGCCCGTTCGCCGCGACGTAGCACAGCGCGCGCACCATCACGCCGCGCATCGCGTCCTCCATCCAGGAGTCGTAGGGCAGTAGGCTCGGCGTGCCGGCCTCCTCCTCGCCCGGGGGTGGGGTCTCGTCGTCTTCCATCGGCCAATCCTGTCCGCGCCAAGCCTTCCCGTGCCACGCCCGGCCGTTCCCCGACCCGGCCACGCCGGGCCTGACCATGCCCGGGCCGCGAGCACCGCACAGCAATGCGACGCCGGCGTGCCCCGCGCAAGGGCCGCGCGCCGCACGGGGAAAGCCTGATGGCGTGAGAGGAAGTGGGGGGCTTCTGTTGCCCGGTGCCCCCCGAACCGCGCGTGTCTCAGTTGTTAGGCTGCGACCGCGAGTGCAATGTTGTTGTCATTGGCACTTGTGAATTGACCCGATAACGGCGGTATCATGCCGGGCAAAAGATGAGTCTTTACCACGCGTGTCGAGCCTGTGTCGCCCCCAACGCCGGACAACTCCGGAAGGATGGTGGAGGCGCCGGGCACTGCCCCCGGGTCCACAACGCTTATTCCAATCACCGTTTATCACCATAGCCGGCAAGCCAGCCCCACCAACATAGGCGTTCCTTGTCCCGATTGCCAGTGGCAAACCGCCTGTCTTCCTTCGGTGCGCCGGGGTCTGGGGGGCGGCCTCGCCCCCCAGCCTTGCCTTGCTGTCCTCTGCTATACCAGCCCCGCCCACGCCCCGGAGGACCCCGCCCATGCGCCTGACCCCCGAGCAGGACGCCGACATCGAGACCGCCCGCGCCCACCGCCAGCCGACCGCGCGCGCCACCGTGCCCGCGATGGAGGAGGTCCTGTATCGCGCGTCCCCCGTGCTCGACAGCGGCTTCGTGCGCGTCATCGACTACATGGGCGACGACGACGCCGTGGTGCAGGGCGCGCGCGTCTCCTACGGCCGCGGCACCCGCCAGGTCTCGTCCGACCGCGGCCTGATCCGCTACCTGATGCGCCACCGCCACACCACGCCGTTCGAGCTGTGCGACCTCAAGCTCCACGTCCGCGCGCCGATCTTCGTGGCGAGGCAGTGGTTCCGCCACCGCACCGCCAGCATCAACGAGTACTCGGGCCGCTACTCCGTCCTGGAGCGCGAGTTCTACGTCCCCGACGCGGACCAGGTTGCCACCCAGTCCGCCACCAACCGCCAGGGCCGCGGCGAGGCCGCCGACGCCGAGACCGCGCGCGCCACCATCGAGACGCTGCGCCACGAGGCCTCGCGCTCCTACGACGCCTACCTCGCGATGCTGAACCAGGACGAGGACGGCGCGCCCCTCGACCCTGCCCGCGAGGGCCTGACCCGCGAGCTGGCCCGCACCACGCTGCCGGTCAGCATCTACACGCAGTTCTACTGGAAGGTGAACCTGTGGAACCTGCTGCACTTCCTCGACCTGCGCGCGGACTCCCACGCCCAGTACGAGATCCGCGTCTACGCCGAGGCCATCCTCGACATCGTCGCCCGCTGGGTCCCCACCGTCCACGAGGCGTTCTGCGACTACGTGCGCAACGCCGCCCCCCTGTCCGCGCAGCAGCTCGCCCTCGTCCGCGCGGCCCTCGCCTCGACCGCGCCGCTCGACCCCGCCGCCTTCGGCCTCAGCGCCCGCGAGGCGCGCGACCTCGCCGACCTCATGCCCGAACTTGCCCCCCGGCTCGCGCAGTAAGGCCAGGGCTCTGCCCTGGACCCGCTGGGGGCGAGCGCCCCCAGACCCGCGTCCATGAAGGCCTGCGGCACGCCGCCCCGTGTCGTGCCGCAGGCCCGAACAGACGGGTTTCCAAAGGCCCCTGGCCTTTGGCGGGTCCGGGCAGAGCCCGGCCTTGCTTGCTGCCTTCCTTCCCCGCAGCGCGTTACCTCCCCAGCCACCGACCCAGGAACACCCACCCCATGCGCATGAACAAGCTCGGCCGCACCGGCCTCTTCGTCTCCGAGCTCTGCCTCGGCACCATGACCTTCGGCGGCGGCGAGGGCATGTGGAAGCAGATCGGCGCGCTGGACCAGTCGGAGGCCGACCGCCTCGTCGGCCGCTCCATCGACGCCGGCATCAACTTCATCGACACCGCCGACGTCTACGCCGAGGGCCTATCCGAGCAGATCACCGGCCAGGCCCTGCGCAACCTCAACGTCCCCCGCGAGAGCGTCGTCGTCGCCACCAAGGCGTTCGGCCCCACCGGCCCCGGCCCGAACCAGCGCGGCAACTCCCGCGCCCACCTGATCGACGCCTGCAAGGCCAGCCTGAAGCGCCTGCAGCTCGACCACGTCGACCTCTACCAGATCCACGGCTTCGACCCCGCGACCCCCATCGAGGAGACCATGGGCGCGCTCGACACCCTCGTGAAGCACGGCCACGTCCGCTACGTCGGCGTCTCCAACTGGGCCGCCTGGCAGATCGCCAAGGCCCAGGGCATCGCCGAGCGCCACGGCCTCCCCCGCTTCGAGAGCCTCCAGGCCTACTACACGCTGGCCGGCCGCGACCTGGAGCGCGAGATCGTCCCCATGCTCCGGGCCGAGACCGTCGGCCTGATGGTCTGGAGCCCGCTTGCCGGCGGCCTGCTCAGCGGCAAGTACACCCGCGACAACGAGAAGGCCGGCGACGGCCGGCGCGCGAACTTCGACTTCCCCCCCGTCCAGCGCGGCCGCGCCTACGACTGCATCGACGCCATGCGCCCCATGGCCGAGGCCCGCGGCATCTCCGTGGCACGGATCGCCCTCGCCTGGCTCCTGCACCAGAAGGTCGTCTCCAGCGTCATCCTCGGCGCGAAGCGCATCGAGCAGCTCGACGACAACATCGCGGCCTGCGACGTCGACCTGAGCGTGGCCGACCTCGACACCCTCGCCGCGGTCAGCGCCCTGCCGGCCGAGTACCCAGGCTGGATGTTCGAGCGCCAGGGCGAGTACCGGCGCAACCAGCTCGCGGCGGAAGGGCGCAGCACGGCGCGCTGAAGCAAGGCCGGGCTCTGCCCGGACCCGCCAGGGGCGAGCCGCCCCTGGACCGGCACAAATAAGCACAGGTCTGAGTCCAGGTTTCCAAAGGCTCGGCCTTTGGCGGGGTCCAGGGGCAGAGCCCCTGGCCTTCCTTCACCAGATCCGCACGCGCTCCTCCGGCGCCCGGAACATCGCGTCCCCCTGCGCCACCCCGAACGCCTCGTACCACGCGTCGATGTTCGACACCGGCCCGTCCACCCTCGCCTCCGCCGGCGAGTGCGGGTCCGTCACCAGCCGCTGCTTCGCCGCACTCTCGCGCGTCTTCGCCCGGAACGCCTGCGCCCACCCCAGGAACACCCGCTGGTCGCCGCTCATCCCGCCGACCACCGGCGCCGGCGCCCCCGCCAGCCGGTCGTGGTAGGCGTCCAGCCCGAGGTTCAGCCCGCCCAGGTCGGCG
Source organism: uncultured Acetobacteraceae bacterium (assembly GCA_964236585.1). GTDB lineage: Bacteria > Pseudomonadota > Alphaproteobacteria > Acetobacterales > Acetobacteraceae > CAXSEF01. The sequence goes on along the minus strand of CAXSFE010000052.1, from coordinate 14,321 downwards.
ATGTTCTCCCCCATTGTCAGCGCCCCGTTGATGTGCAGCCCGGGGAACGGCTGCATCGCGTCGAACTCCGCGCCCAGCCTGCCCGCCAGAACCCCGAACCGCTCCGCGCTGCCGGCGCTCCACCAGTCGCGCAGGTTGCCCTGCTCGTCGTAGTGCCGCCCCTGGTCGTCGAAACTGTGCGTCATCTCGTGGCCGATCACGCCGCCGATCGCGCCGTAGTTCACCGCCTCGTCCGCGTCGGGGTTGAAGAACGGCGGCTGCAGGATCGCAGCCGGGAACACCACCTCGTTGAAGCTCGGCTCGTTGTAGGCGTTCACCGTCTGCGGGCTCATGTCCCACTCGTCGCGATCGACGGGATGGTCCAGCCTGCGAACCTGGCGCTCCCACTCGAAGTCCGTCGCCCGTTCCACGTCGCCGTACAGGTCGTCGCCCCTCACCTCCAGCGCCGAGTAGTCCCGCCACGCCTTGGGGTAGCCCACCTGCACGTCGAGCGCGTCGAGCTTGCGCAGCGCCTCCGCCCGTGTGGGCTCGTCCATCCAGGTCACGGTCTCCAGCCGGTGGCGCAGCGCCGTCTTCAGGTCGCCCACCAGCCGGTCCATCGCCGCCTTCGACGCGGGCGGGAAATACTGCGCGACGTAGCGCTCGCCGACCGCCTCGCCGAGCGCGCGGTTGGTCGCCGCCACCGCCCGCTTCCACCGCGCGCGCTCCGCCGGCTGCCCGTTCAGCGTGCGCCCGAAGAAGTCGAAGTGCGCCTCCGCGAATCGCTTCGAAAGATCCGGGGACGCCGCCGACACCAGGTGGAACGCCGCCCAGGCCCGCAGCGTGTCCAGCTCCGTGCGCCCGAGGATCGCGGCCACGTCGCGCACCGCGGTGTTCTCCACCAGCACGATCTTCTGCAGCGACCCGAGATCGGCCGCCCCCAGGAACGCCGCCCAGTCGAACCCCGGCGCGTACGCCGCCAGCGCCGACACCTCGGTCGGGTTGTACGTCCGGATCGGGTCGCGCCGCTCGGCCCGCGTCCACCCTGCCTTGGCGATTTCGGTCTCCAGCGCCAGGATCGCGTCCGCCGCGTGCTCCGGCTCCGCCCACCCCGCCATGCCCAGCGCCGCGGCGACATACGCCCGGTACTTCTCCCGCTGCGTGGCGAAATCCGGCTTGAGATACTCGTCGCGGTCCGGCAGCCCGCCCTCGCCCTGCCCGAGGTAGACGCTGTAGCGGTGCGCGTCCTTCTGGTCCGCCGAGATCTGCAGCGAGAACACGCTCGACAGGAAGCCGCGCTGCGCCCGCCCCATCAGCGCCGCGATCGCCGAGGCATCCGCCGCCGCCCGGACCTCGGCCAGCTCCGGCGCCAGCGGCTTCGCGTCCAGCGCCTCGACCTGCGCCTCGTCCATGAACGCGTGGTAGAACGCGCCGATCCGCCCCGCCCCGCCCGCGTCCGCCGCGGCGTCCCCGGCGGCCTCCAGGATCGCGTGCACCCTGGTCTCCGACAGGTCGGCGAGCGCGATGAAGTTGCCCGCGCTGCTGCGGTCCGGGGCGATGGCCGCGTCCCTGAGCCAGGACCCGTTCGCGTAGTCGAAGAAGTTCGCGCCCGGCTTCGCCCCCTGGTCCAGCGCCGACAGGTCGTAGCCCCAGGGCGCGAACTGCGCCTCCGCCACGGCCGGAGCCGCACGGCCCGGCGCAGGCGGCGCGTCGCCGGGCGCGGCCAGCGCAGGCCCTGCAACGAACAGGAGGCACGCGAGAGCAAGGGGACAGGTCGGTCGCAAGACGGCCTCCGGGGGCAGGAAACCGCCACGATAGGCCACGCACCGGCCCGGCCCGCAAGACAGGAAGCAAGGCGAGGGCCCTGCCCTCGACCCGCCAAAGGCAAGCCTTTGGAATCCTCTACTTAAGTAGGGGGTTTCCAAAGGGCTCGGCCCTTTGGCGGGTCCGGGCAGAGCCCGGCCTTGCTTGCTGACAGGCTGCCGTCAGAACACCTGCCGCAGGATCGCGAACAGCAGCCCCGCGATCAGCATCGCCGCCGGCAGCGTCAGCACCCACGCCAGCGCCATCGACCGCAGCGTCGCCCACTGCAGCCCCGAGCCGTTCGCCGCCATCGAGCCCGCGACGCCGCTCGACAGCACGTGGGTGGTCGACACCGGCAGCCCGTACATGTCGGCCAGCCCGATCGTGAACATCGCCACGATTTCGGCCGACGCCCCCTGCGCGTAGGTCATGTGCGTCTTACCGATCTTCTCGCCCACCGTGACCACGATGCGCTTCCACCCCACCATCGTGCCGAGCCCGAGCGCCAGCGCCACCGACACCTTCACCCAGGTCGGGATGAACCGCGTGCCCCGGTCCAGCCAGCCGCGCCCGGCCTTGAGCGTGGCCACGTCCTGGTCGCTGAAGCCGGCCGGCTTGGCGCCCATCACCCGGATCGCGTCGGACTCGAGATACATGTCGCCGCGCACGCTCTGCGTCGCCTGCGCCGGCACCGCCTTGATCGCGCCGTACTGCTTCACCTGGTTGCCGATGTCGGCCGAGAGCACCGCCAGCGCCGCATACACCTCGGGGGTGTTCACGCACTTGGTCTTGAGCGCTTCGCCGACGGCCGAGCGCGCCGCGGCAGCGTCGCCCGGCGTGGCCGCGCCGGCCGCGTGCGCCCGGAACACGCCCTGCGCGTCGCCCATCGCCTGCAGGAACGCGGGCGTCGTGCTCTCCGGCACCGCGCGGTTCAGCGCGTAGGCGGTCGGCGCCGCGCCGATCAGGATCAGCATGATCAGCCCCATGCCCTTCTGCCCGTCGTTGCTGCCGTGGAAGAAGCTCACCCCGGTGCAGGTCGCGACCAGCAGCGCGCGGATCGGCCCGGGCGGCGGCTTGTTGCCCTTCGGTGCCTCGTACAGCGCCTTGTTGCGGATCACGAGCTTCATCGCGAGCAGCAGCGCGCCCGCCAGCACGAACCCGATCAGCGGCGAGAACAGCAGCGCCTCGGCGATCTTGACCGCCTGGCCCCAGTCCACGCCCGACGTCGCCTGCCCGGCCGGCGCCAGGATCTGGTTCGCCAGACCCACGCCCATGATCGAGCCGATCAGCGCGTGCGACGAGCTGTTCGGGATGCCGAACGCCCAGGTGCCCAGGTTCCAGATGATCGCCGCGATCAGCAGCGCGAAGATCATCGCGTAGCCAGCCCCGCTGCCGACCTGCAGGATCAGCTCCACCGGCAGCAGGCTGACGATCGCGTACGCCACGGCGCCCGAGGACGTCAGCACGCCGAGGAAGTTGAACGTGCCCGACCACACCACCGCGACCAGCGGCGGCAGGCTGTGCGTGTAGATCACCGTGGCGACCGCGTTCGCCGTGTCGTGGAACCCGTTGACGAACTCGAACCCCAGCGCGATCAGCAGCGCGAGCCCCAGCAGCACCAGGGCACCGACCGCCAGCCCGTGCTCGCCCACGTCCTGGACGTCGCTGTAGATGCTGAACGCCGCGTAGCCGAGCCCCGCCAGCAGCACCGCGAGGAACACCAGCGCCCCGCCCGCGTGCGGCTTGCGGTCCATCTGCGGACGGGAGGACAGGTCCCCCATCCCACCATCGCCCATCCTGCCATCCATCGTCGCGTCAGACATGTCGCCCCCTGGTCCCGTTCCGGGCCGCGTTTACTCAAATCCGCGCGAGGGCTTCGTGTCAGTCACGTGACAATTCCGTGTCGCTGTTCGACATCCCTGTCCTGCCTGCCGAGGCCAGGAAACACCTGCGCAGCACCGACCGCCCCGCGCTCTACTTCAGGTTTACGGGAAACGGCAAACACACTATTGCAGGTTGCAAAATGGGAGAGCCTCCATGCGCAGACTGCTCGTGCTCGGGACCGTGTGCCTGTCAGGCTGCGCGTCCATCCTCAGCGGCACGAGCCAGGAGGTCATGGTGAACACCAACCCCGGCGGCGCCCGCTGCGGCATCTACAAGGAGGGCGAGCGCGTCGCCACGATCGACAGCACGCCGGGCATCGCCACCGTGCAGAGAACCAAGCGCGACATCTGGCTCGCCTGCGCGAAGACGGGCTACCAGACCGCCACGTACCGCAACCATTCCGGCATCGCCAACACCAGCTTCGGCAACCTGGTGGCCGGCGGCCTCATCGGCGTGGCCGTCGACAGCGCGACCGGCGCCGACAACCGCTACGAGACGCCGGTCAACGTCTCGATGGTGCCCATGCAGCCCGGCGAGCGGCAGATGATCGAGCTGCCCCAGCACTTCGACGGCACCTTCCCCGCCATCGCCGTCCCGGTGGCCGCCGCGCCCGCAGCACCCCCGGTCAGCTAAGCCCCGCGCGGCACGCCAGACGCTATCCCGGGGCTGACGGTAGGCCGTTGTCCAGGCAGGGAAGCAAGACCCTTCTTTTTCTGAAGAAAAAGAAGCAAAAAGACTTTGCCCATAAGGCTCCTGCCGCGCGGGCGGGTCCGGGACCCAATGGGCAAAAGTTCTTTGGTTCTTTCTTTCAAGAAAGAACATGCTTGCTTCCCGCACCAGCGCAGGAAGCCGGAGCCTCCCGGTTCATGACACTCCCTCCCGCCGGACGTAGGGCCGCTGCTTACGGCCGCACCACCGCCAGCACGATCTCGACCACGATCAGCACCACGATCGCCAGCTCCATCAGCGCCGCCCGCCCGCCCGACGCCTCGTCGTACAGCGCCGCATACGTGTCGCGGATGATCGCCAGCTTGCGGTCCACCCCCGCCGCCACCACCCGCACCCGGAACAGCTCCAGCGCCGCCGTGTAGATCCGCGCGAGGTACACGTCCTCCGTGACCTGCAGCGCGTTGTCCGCCTTCTCCGTCAGCTCCGTGACCTCGGCGACCAACGCGTACAGCCGGCGCGCCAGCCGCGCGAACCTGCGCGACGACAGCACCCCCCCGCCCCGCCGCGTCCGCGCCACCAGCTCGTACATCCGCGGCAGCTCGTCGTCGAGCAGCTCGTCGTAGTAGCGCACCTCCAGCAGCTGCGCGTTCGCCACCTCGATCACGTCGAGCACGTCCGAGTCCCCGTGCGGCTCGTACAGGAACGCCCGGTCCCACGTCAGCACCACCAGGTCGTCCGTGTAGTACGAGAACCGCTTGCGCAGCAGGTCCTGCCGCGCCCCGTCCGACAGCGCCCGGCCCTCCCCCGACAGCAGCGGCACCAGGTCCAGCCGCTCCTGGATCTCGGCCGCGCCCATCGCGACGTCGAACGTGCGCACCAGCCCGATCAGGTAGTCCTCCTCCAGCACCGAGCGGCTCGGCCGGTCCAGCGCCGCGCCCAGCAGCGCGCACAGCCGATCCGTCAGCGTGCGCCACACCGGATGCCCCGCCCCCGGCCCCACCACCCGGTCGACCGCGTTCACCAGCTCCGCGAACCCCGTCCACCCCAGGTCCGCCGCCGGCACCCGCAGCGCCAGCGTCAGCACCCCGAAGTCGTACAGCCGCGCCGTGACCCCGGCCACCGCCAGGTGCCCCTCGATCAGCAGCGGCACCGGCTCCAGCGTGAGCACCACCGGCGGCACGTCGTACGCCACCGCCTTGGGCGGGGTGGCGCTCAGCCGGCGCCGCGCGCTGCCCGCGCCGGGCCGCGTGCTCCAGATCGCCTCCGCCCGGATCAGGTCGACCGCATAGGCGATGTCGAACAGCCGGAAGGCGATCACCTCGCCCTCGGCGACCCGCGGCTCCGCACCCTTGACCACGCTGCCCCCACGCTGCCGACCCGCCGTGCCTCGCGGACAGGAAGAAAGCAAGGCCGGGCTCTGCCCGGACCCGCCAAAGGGCCGAGCCCTTTGGAAACCCTACACTTAAGGAGAGGATTCCAAAGGCCTGCCTTTGGCGGAGTTTGAGGCAGAGCCTCAACCTTGCTGTCTAGCCTCCCTTCGGCCACCGCCGGTGCAGCCACAGCCAGGACGCTGGGTCCGCCATCACCCACCGCTCCAGCACCCCGTTCATCGCCACCGTCAGCGCCCGCACGTCCGCCTCGCGCACCCCCGTGCGCGTGACCGCGAGCGGCGCCTCGCACACCAGGCGGAACCGCGCCGGCCCGAGCCGGTCCACCCGCACCGGCACCACCGCGGTGCCGAAGCGCAGCGCCATCTCCGCCATCCCCGTCGCCGTCATCGCGTCGCGCCCCAGGAACGGCACGCCGATGCCGTCGTTCATCTTCTGGTCGACCATGAGCCCGAGCGAGCCGCCGCCGCGCAGGTGCGCCAGCGCCGCCCGGGCGCCCTGACGCCCCTTGGCGAACATCGACACCCCCGGCCCGAGCGCGCCCTGCCGCAGGCCCTGGACGTAGGCATCCACCGCCGCGTTGGACGCGGCGCGGTAGAACCCCGCCACCGGCAGCCCCAGCCGGGCCGCGATCGGCAGCACCATCTCCCAGTTGCCGAAATGCCCGGAGAAGAACACCGCCTGCGTCCCGGCCTCGCGCAGCCGGTCGAGGTGCGCCTCGCCCTCCAGCTCCCAGCCCGGCCCGGCCGCGGTGCGCGTCAGCCCGGCGAGGTGAGGCAGCTCCGCCACGTTGCGCCCGAGGTTGTCCCACACCGCGCGGATCACCGCCGCACGCTCCGCCGCCCCGAGCCCCGGCAGCGCCTGCACCAGGTTCGCGTCGGCAACCCTGGAGGCGGACAGGCGCGGCCCGACCACGCGCGCCACCCAGCCGCCGGCGTCGGACGAGCGCACCGGCCCCAGCCAGCCCAGGGCACGCTCCAGGCCGCGCAGGACCGAGACCTCGCAGCGCTGCACGGCGCTGCGGAAAGGATGGGCCCGGGAGGAACGCATCAGGCAGAGTAGCGCAACACCCCACCCTCCAACCGGACATTCGCATTTCGAACGGCAACACGAACAAGACACGAACGAATGGTTAATGCCGCGACACCGACCGGGCGCGGCGCCGCCGGCAAGGCCGCAGATCCATGCCCCCGCCGAGCCCGAACCCTGAACAACAGGTTAACGCCACACGCCCCGCAGCGCGCCGCCACCTTGGCCCGCCGCGCCGCGCCGGGCTATCAACATCCCGCATGCGGCGCCGCCCGCCCTCGCGGCGTCCTGCCGCCAAACCCGTACGCCCCGCCCCAGGAACCCCGTGTCCGCGCGTCTCCTGCTCCTCGCCCTGGTGCCCCTTGCCCCGCTGCTGCAGCTCGCCGGCCCCGCGCTCTGGCCCGGCCTGCCCGCCTGGCTGGTGTTCGCCGCCGGCGCCGCCGGGATCGCGGTGCTCGCCGACTGGGTCAAGCGCGCCACCGAGCAGCTCGCCCACCACGCCGGCCCCGCGATCGGCGGCCTCGTCACCGTCAGCTTCGGCTCCCTCGCCGAGCTGGTCCTCGCCCTGTTCGTGCTCGCCGACGGCCAGGCCGCCGTGGTGCGCGCGCAGATCACCGGCTCGATCATCGGCACGGGCCTGCTCGGCCTCGGCCTGGCCGTGCTCGCCGGCTCCGTCGGCCGGAGGCGGCAGCGCTTCGACCGCGAGAACGCCGGCCTGCTGTCCTCGCTGCTGGTGCTGACCCTGATCGCGCTGCTGCTGCCCGCCGTGTTCGACCTGGCCCTGCGCGGCCGCGGCGCCGCCACCGGCCCCGGCGACGAGGCGCTGAGCCTGGGCGTGGCCGCCATCCTCCTCCTGCTCTACGCCGGCAACCTCGCCTACACCCTGGTGACCCACAGCGACGTCTTCGCCGGCGACGACGCCCCGCCCCGCGACGCCGCCGCGGCCCCGGCGGCAACCGCGCAGGACGCCTCCTGGAGCCTTGCCCGCGCCCTGCTGGTCCTCGTCGCCGCCACGCTGGCCATCGCCTGGGAGTCCGAGATCGTCTCCGCTGGCCTGGAGGCCACCGGCAGCGCGCTGGGCCTGTCCGCGACCTTCCTTGGCGTGGTGGCGCTCGCCCTGGTCGGCACCTCGGCCGACCTGTTCGCCGCCGTGGGCTTTGCCCGCGCGGACCGCATGGGGCTGGTGCTGTCGATCTGCGTGGGCTCTGCGATCCAGATGGCGCTGGTGGTCGCCCCCGCCCTGGTGCTGCTGAGCTGGGCGATCGGCCACCCCATGACCCTGGTGTTCGCGCCGCTCGACCTGTTCGCGATCGCGGCGACCGCGCTGATCGTCAACTCGGTCGCCGGCGACGGCGAGACCACCTGGTTCGAGGGCCTGCTGCTGGTCGGTGTCTACGTCCTGCTGGCGCTGGGATTCTTCTTCGCGGGCGCGTAGAACGCCCGGGCGGGCCTGCGCGGACATCCCTCGCGGCACGCCCAGCGACCGGCACGGCCAGCCCCAGGGCCGGACCGCCGGGCCGGCCCTGACCATCCTTCCTCGGAGCGAACCGGCAGAGATGTGGCGTCAATCCCTGGCCTGGTCCCCCACCGTCGCCCTGTCGTGGCTGTGGGGCCTCGGCTTCTTCTACACCTTGCACGTGACCTACCTGTACGGCTGGCCGGGATTCCTCGCCTTCGCCGTGCCCAACGCCGCCGGCCTCACCCTGTTCGGCTGCGCGCTGGAGCGGTTCGGCCCGAAGCCCGGCGCCGCCGAGGGCCTGCAGGCCCGCTTTGACCGGGTCGCCTCGCGCTACGCCGGCGTCCTGATGATCTACCAGGTCGTCGCGGTCGGCATCACCCTGTTCGCCCTCGCGGCCGACTACCTCGCGCCGCTGGTCGGCGGCCTCGCCCTGCCGGTGGCGCTGCTGCTTGCCGTGGTCGCCTCCGCCGTCGGCCACATCGTCCGGGTGCAGGACTTCCGCGCCATGCACGCCGCGATGCTGGCCGCAGGCCTCGCCTTCGCGGGCGGCGCCTTCGCCCTGCTGCCCGCGGCCGGTCCCGCCCGCGCCGCCGGCCCGTTCGACGCGCATGCCTACAGCCTGGTGCTCCCCGCCCTCGTCGGCTTCCTGCTCGGCCCGTGGCTCGACCTGCAGCAGTGGCACCGCGCGCTGCGCATGCGCCAGGACGGCGTCTCGGTCGCGCGCGCCTACGCCGCCGGCGCCGCGCTGTTCTTCGGCCTGATCGCGATCAACGCCGCGTTCGCCACCACCCTGCCCGCCGGCGCGGCCCCGGACCGCGCCTTCGACGGCGTCGCCGAGGCCTCCTCCGCCCTGGCCCACACCCTGGCGGCCGCAGGCCCGGCCGGGCACCCCGCCGCCTGGCTGTTCGGCCTGTGGGCCGCCGTCGCCGTCGCCTCGACGGTGGACAGCGCCTACGCCGCCACGCGCTGGTTCCTCGACGCAACCATGCGGCGCAGCAAGAACCCCATCCTGGCCCTGGTGCCCGCCTCCCTGGTGCAGAGCCCGCTCTGGATGCTGTCCGCGGCGCTCGCCCTGTCCGGCGGCGCCTGGGCGGCCGGCGCGCCGCTGCTGGCCCTGATCGCCCCGTTCGGCAGCTTCTTCGTGGGCTACGCCGTCTGCCTGCTGCTGCAGGTCACCGGCCGCGCCCGCCCGCACGACGCCATGCTGTGCTTCCTGCTCGGCATCGCGTCCACCGCCTGCTTCGCGATCGGCGACTACGCCGGCCTGGCGCCGCTGACCGCCGCGGCCCCGCTCCTGCCCCTGCTCGCCGCCGCGCCGCTGCTGGCCTCCCGGGCCGTGCCCGACGCCGCCCTCGCCGACGCGCCCCACGCCGAGGAGGCCCCCCGCTCCCGGACGCCGGCGTCGCAGGAGCCCGCGCGCACCGGCGGTCCCTCGATGGGCTGGTTCGACGGCCACTGGTTCCAGTACGACGTGATCCCGACCTACGACGACACCAACTCGGTCGGCAACATCTACTTCGCCAACTACGTCCGCTGGGTCGGCAAGACGCGCGAGCTGTTCTTCGCCCGCTGCGTGCCGAACTTCGACCTCAAGACCACCAGCTTCTTCATCCTGACCGCCGAGTTCGCCCACAAGTTCCTGCGCGAGACCCGCGAGTTCGAGGCCATCCTCGTCCGCATCCGCGTCGGCAAGAACAACCGCAAGTTCGTCACCCTGGAGCACGAGATCCGCGGCAAGGACGGCCTGCTGCTCGGCCGCGGCAGCCAGCTGCTCATGTTCATCGACAGCTCCAGCCATCAGATGATCGACGTCCCTGCCGACATGCTCCGCGGCTTCCTGCCCTACCTGGCGCAGGTGCCGGCCGGATACTGAGCAAGGCCAGGGGCGCTGCCCCTGGACCCCGCCAAGGGAAGCCCCTTGGATGGCTTCCTTAAGTCAAGGGATCAAAGGGCCTCGGGCCCTTTGCGGGTCCAGGGCAGAGCCTTGGCCTTCCTCACTGGATGACGATCCGCGGCGCCGCGCTCTCGATCTCGCGCAGCCGCCCCTGCGTCTTCTCCCACACCCGCGCCGCCAGCGCCGTGTACGCCCGCCCCGCCTCGCTGTCCGGCGCCTGCGTCACCACCGGCGTGCCCGCGTCCGCGTTGGTGCGGATCTCCAGCAGCAGCGGCACCTCGCCCAGGAACTCGACCCCGTGCGTGCGCGCCTCCTGCCGCGCGCCGCCGTGCCCGAAGATCTCCGTCCGCTCCCCGCACTTGGGGCAGCAGAAGAAGCTCATGTTCTCCACGATGCCGAGCACGCTCACACGGGTCTTCTCGAACATCGAGACCGCCCGCCGCGCGTCGATCAGCGCGATGTCCTGCGGCGTGGACACGATCACCGCCCCGGTGATCGCCACCTTCTGCGCCATGGTGAGCTGCGCGTCGCCCGTCCCGGGCGGCATGTCGACGACGAGGATGTCGAGCGCGCCCCAGTCCACCTGGCCCATCATCTGCTCGAGCGCGCCCATCACCATCGGCCCGCGCCAGATCATCGCCGTGGTCTCGTCCACCAGGAAGCCGATCGACATCGCCTTCAGGCCCCAGGCCTCGATCGGCTGCATCCGCTCGCCCACGACCTCCGGCTTGCGGCTCTGCCCCAGCATGCGCGGCAGGCTCGGCCCGTAGATGTCGGCGTCCAGCAGCCCGACGCGCAGTCCCTGACGCGCCAGCGCCACGGCCAGGTTGACCGCCGTGGTCGACTTGCCCACGCCGCCCTTGCCCGACGCGACCGCCACGATCGAGCGCACCCCCGGCATCAGCGCCACCCCCTTCGCCCCGCCCGACGGCCCCTGGGCCGGCCCCGCCTTCGGACCATGCGAGTGCCCGCCCGGCCCGTGGTCGTGCCCGCCCGGCGCGGCGCCGCCCGACGAGCGCGCCACCGCGCCGTTCGGCCCCGGCGCCGCCGCGCCGCCGCGATGCGCGGTGAGCACAGTGGACACGTTGGTCACTCCCCGCTCGCGCGACAGCAGCGCCTCCACCTGCCGCCCGACCGCCTCCATCTCGCGCGCCCTCGCCCTGTCGGTCAGCAGGGTGACCTGCACCAGGCTGCCTTTCGCCTGGATGCTCTCCACCAGGCCGGCGGCCACGATGTCTTGCCCGCCCCCCGGGGCTGCCCCGGGCGCTGCAATGCCGCGCAGGATGTCGCGCAGGGTCTCGACGTCTGGCTCGGCCATGGGCAGGCGGTCTCCGGCAGGGGAGCACCGCGCTCCCGCAGCGGATATGGCCTGCCGTGCGCCGCCTGCCAACGTGGCGGGACGTCCGTGCCGTCCCACGGCCCGTCACGCGCGTCCGGCACGGCGAACTCCTTTTACCATTCATGCAATTTTTGGTTGTATGGATGGCTCGACACACTGAATGGTTGCAAGAATTGCACAGGCAGACATCGAGCCCCGGCGGCCTGCTCCTGTTCATCGCCGCGCTGGCGGCGGGCATGCTCGTGGTGGGCGGCTACGTCCTCGCCGCGGCCTACCGCGACGTCGTGGACCAGACGCGGCGTGTCGCCACCAACCTCACGCTCACGGTCGAGCGTGACATAGGCCGCGACCTAAGGCTGATCGACCGGTCCGTGAAGGGCGTCATCGACGCCCTCGCCCTGCCCGGCATCGACTCGCTCGCGCCGACGCTGCGCCGCGCCGCCCTGTTCGACCAGGCCATGAACCAGGAGGAGTTCGGCGCCTTCATCGTGATCGACGCCCAGGGCCAGGCACGCGACGTGTCCGGCACGCACGCGCTGCCGACAGCCTCCTTCAGCGACCGGTTGTACTTCATCCACCACCGCGACGACCCGTCGCCGGACGTCTTCGTCGGCCCCGTGGTCGCGCTCCGGATCGACGGGCAAAGCGCGGTCACCGTGAGCCACCGCATGCCGGCCGCGGACGGCTCGTTCCGGGGCGTGGTGGTCGGCGCGATCCACCTCCCGTATTTCCGCCACGCCTTCGAGCGGCTCGACCTCGGGTCGCACGGGTCGATCACCCTGATCCAGCAGGACGGCACCATCCTGCTCCGCGACCCGGACCTGCCCGACACCCTCGAGCCTGGCGACGCCGCGAGGCTCGTCCACGACAGCGGCGCCCTGCGGCAGTCCGGGTTCGGGGTCGCGGCCGGGCCGGACGGCGTGCCGCGCTTCTACGCGTTCCGCCAGGTGCTGGACCTGCCGCTGTTCGTGGTGGTCGGCTTCTCCGTGCGCGAGGTCATGGCGCCGTGGCTGCACAAGCTGGCGGTGGTCGGCCCGCTCACGCTGCTGCTGTGCGTCGCCTCCATCCTGCTGGCACGCGCGCTGGGCCGCGAGCTGGTGCGGCGCCAGCAGGCGGAGCGGGACCTGCTGGCCTTCAACCAGGAGCTGGAGGCCAGGGTTGCGCACGAGGTCGCCGCCCGCGAGGAGGCCCAGGACCGGCTGGTCGCCTCGCAGCGCATGGAGGCGCTGGGCCAGCTGGCGGGAGGGGTGGCCCACGACCTGAACAACGTCCTGCAGGCCGTCTCCAGCGCGAACCAGCTGCTGAGCCGCCAGACCGGCGCGGGCGGCAGCCGGGAGCGCCTGACCGGGATGATCGCGGAGGCGGCGGAGCGCGGCGCCGCGGTGACCCGGCGGCTGCTCGTCTTCGCGCGCCAGAGCGACCTCAAGGCCGAGGTCGTGGACGCCGCCGCCCTGGTGCGCGGGCTGCGCGAGCTGCTCGTCCACACCCTCGGCAGCGACGTCGAGATCGAGGTGCAGTCCGGCCCACATCCGGCGCCGGTGGTCGTCGACCGGGTCCAGCTGGAGACCGTGCTGATCAACCTGGCCACCAACGCCCGCGACGCGATGGCCGGGCACGGCGGGGTGCTGACCCTTCGCGTCGAGAGGCGCCTGGACCGCGCGCCCGCCGCCGACGCCCGGACGCCTTTGCCCGCGGAGCACGTCTGCATCATCGTCCGCGACACCGGCTGCGGCATGAGCCCCGAGGTCCAGGCGCGGGCGAGGGAGCCGTTCTACACGACCAAGCCCGTCGGTAAGGGCACCGGGCTCGGCCTCGCGATGGCGAGCGGCTTCGCCGAGCAGTCCGGCGGCCGGATGACGATCGACAGCCGGCCCGGCGCGGGCACGACCGTGACCCTCTGGCTGCCGCCGGGCCCCGACGCGCTGCCGGAACCGCGCATCGCACCCCCGCACGCGGCGGGCGAGACGGCCGGGGCGCCGCGTGTCCTCCTGGTCGATGACGACCCGGTCGTGCGCGAGCTCCTGGCGGAGGAGCTGTCGGCGCTGGGCTACGCGGTGGCGCAGGCCGGGCACGCGGCGACGGCGCTTGGCATGCTGGACCCCGCGCCCGACGTGCTGGTGACGGACTTCTCCATGCCGGGGATGGACGGGCTGGAGCTGATCGGCGAGGCGCACCGCCGCGCGCCGGGGCTGCCGGCCATCCTGGTCACGGGATATGCCGGGGACGAGATGTCGCCGGTGAGGCTGGGCGCGTCCCAGGGCGAGTACGTCCTGCTGCACAAGCCGCTGGACGTGGCCCGAATGGCAAGCCACCTCGCCATCCTGCTCCGCACCGCCCGGCCGCCCGGCAGCCAGGGCGCCCCGCCCGCGTGCCCCGCGCAGCCCGCCTGTGCCCTGCCGCAGGCAGGCTCGGCCACAGATGCGGTGGACGCTCTCGCCGGCTGAGCGAGTTGGCCAGGCAGGCAAGGTTGAGGCTCTGCCTCAAACTCCGCCAGGGCGAGCCGCCCTGGACCGGCCTCCTTGAGTCAAGCCGGTCCAGGGGCGGCTCGCCCCTGGCGGGTCCGGGCAGAGCCCGGCCTTGCTTCCTGTCCGGTCCCTGCCGGCCCCCGCCCTTGACGCCCCCGCCCCGCATGCCAGCTTCCGCCCGACCCCGGCGTGGCCGGCACAGCGGATCGGCGACACAATGCCTTCGGATGACGGACCCTGGAACACGGGGGGCAGCTCCACCCCGACCCCGCCGCGGCGCCCGCGCGACGACGAGCCGAGTGACCCCTGGGCACCCGGCCCGGACCGCCGCCCCGGCGCGCCACGCCCCGGACTGCAGATCGCCGGCGCCGACATCGAGCGCGCCCGCGCCCGCGCCCAGGACCTGCTGCGC
>CAXSFE010000051.1:0-24869 GCA_964236585.1 uncultured Acetobacteraceae bacterium | reverse complement strand
GGCGCGCGCGGCCTGCTGATCAACATCACCGGCGGCGAGGACATGACGCTGTTCGAGGTGGACCAGGCGGCGAACCGCATCCGCGAGGAGGTCGCCGACGACGCGAACATCATCTTCGGCTCGGCGATCGACGAGCACCTGACCGGGCGCATCCGCGTCTCTGTGGTGGCGACGGGGATCGAGAGCCCGGCGCAGGCGGCGCTGGATGCGCAGCGGCCGCGCCTGGTGGCGGTCGGCGGGGGTGCTCCCGTGCCGATGCCGGCGATGGCGCTGCCGCAGGGCGGCGGGTCGACGCAGTTCGCCTCGGCGTCGGGGGGGGTGCCGGTGATGGCCACGACGCTGTCCGGGCAGGGGCAGTCCTCGGCGACCGGCCCGGTTCCGCTGATGGGCGCGCCGGTGGCGCCGCCTGTGACCCACTCCGGCCCAATGACGCAGGCGGGGGTGGCGCAGGCGGGGGCGGCGCCGCGTCCGGTGTCGATGGAGGCCGAGCCGCGCCAGGCGCCGCGGCCGGCGGCGGCGGCGCTGACCACGCGCGCGCCGCGCTCCCCGCTGTTCAACGACGCGCCGGCCGGGCAGCCGCCTGCGCCGGCGCCGCGCTCCAGCCTGTTCGGCATCGTCACCGGGGCGATCCGCAGCAGGCTGCCCGCTGCGGCCCCGGAGTCGGCGCGCTCCGAGCCTGCGGCGCCGGCCGTGGCGGCGCCGGCCGCGTCGGTGCGCCCGGCGGTGACCGAGGAGATGGGACTCGACATCCCCGCGTTCCTGCGCCGCCAGACCTCGTGAACGCGGTGGTGTGGCGCACAAAGACGTGCAGATTCAGTGGCTTGCAGCGACATACTCGGAAATAAAGCTTTACTCGCGACGCGGCGGGGGACGCCGTAGCGTTCCCACGTCGCGGGGTGCCGCGCCACCCGGTGTGCTGCAGCTCCAGGACGGGCTGCACGAGCAAGGCGACGCGGAATGAATGCGATGACCGATGCGGCCCTGGAACCGTTCTCGTCCGCCGGCGCCGGGGATGGCGGCCCGGCCTTCGAGCACACCCTGCGCCGCTCCATCCATTGTCGCGGAGTGGGGCTGCACGGCGGCCAGCAGGCGACGCTGACGCTGCATCCCGCGCCTGCCGGCAGCGGCGTCGTGTTCCGCCGCTCCGACCTCGGCCTCGACCTTGCGGCGCGCCACGACGCGGTCTCCGACACACGGTTGTGCACGCTACTGTCCGACCCCGGGCGGCCGGGGTTGCGGGTCGGCACCGTCGAGCACCTGCTGGCGGCGCTTTCGGCGTGCGGCGTGGACAACGTGGTGGCCGAACTCGACGGCCCGGAGGTTCCGGTGCTCGACGGCTCTGCCGCGCCGTTCGTGTTCCTGGTCGACTGCGCCGGCCGCGTGGCGCAGCCGGCGCTGCGACGGGCCATCGAGATCCTGCGCGCGGTGCGGGTCGAGGAGGGCGGTGCCTGGGCCGAGCTGCGGCCGCACGGGGCCGGCGCGGTGCCGTCGGTGCCGACCCTGTCCATGTCGATGCGGATCGATTTCAGCGCCCAGGCGATCGGCCGGCAGTCGCTGGCCTTCGAGCTGTCGGACGCGGGGTTCCGCTCGGCGCTGCAGCACGCGCGGACCTTCACCCAGCTCCAGGAGATCGAGGCGCTGCGGGCGGGCGGGCTGGCGCGGGGCGGGTCGCTGGACAACGCCGTGGTGGTCGACGGCGCGCGGGTCCTCAACCCGGGCGGCCTGCGGATGGCCGACGAGTTCGTGCGCCACAAGATGCTGGACGCGGTCGGCGACCTGTCGCTGGCCGGGGCGCGCCTGCATGGGCGCTTCGCGGGCCGCCGCTCGGGGCACCGGCTGAACAACCTGGTGCTGCGCGCGCTGCTGGCGGATGCCGACGCGTGGCGCTGGGGGGCGCCGGGCGAGGAGGCCTGGGTGTCGCGGGGACTGGCGCGGGCGGCCTGAGGCCGAGCAAGGCCAGGGCTCTGCCCTGGACCCGCCAGGGCGAGCCGCCCTGGACCGGCGTGCCTCGGGAAGGAAACGGGAGGCCGGTCCAGGGGCGGCTCGCCCCTGGCGGGTCTGGGCGGAGCCCAGGCTTGCTGCCTTCCGGGTCGATCTACCATGCGCGAGGAACCTGCTGTATAGCGTCGGGCCTGTCACAGGCGTTGCGGGAACCCAGGCCATGAGCTCCATCACGAGCGTCTCGCGCGCGATCGTCCGTGCCGCCCTGCCCTGCGTGCTGCTGCTTGGCGGCTGCGCGTCGATCGGCTCGATCCTGCCGTGGAACGGCGACTCGGACGCGCTGAACAAGCGGGTGGACCTGAGCAAGGAGCCGCCGGAGCAGCTCTACAACAACGGCGTGGATGCCCTGAACCGCAAGGACTACGGCATCGCGGTCACGCAGTTCGACGCGGTGCAGCAGAACTACCCCTACTCGCCGTGGTCGGTGAACGCGCAGCTGATGGACGGCTACGCGGAGTATCTGCGGAATCATTACACGGACGCGACGGCGCAGCTCGACCGCTACATCCAGCTGCATCCGGCGAGCAAGGACACGGCGTACGCGTACTACCTGCGGGCACTGTGCTTCTACGAGCAGATCGCGGACGTGGAGCGCGACCAGAAGGGCACGCAGGAGGCGATGGTGGCACTTCAGGAGGTGGTCAACCGCTATCCGGACAGCGCGTACGGCCGCGACTCGCGGCTCAAGATCGACCTGTGCCGCGACCATCTCGCGGGCAAGGAGATGGAGATCGGGCGCTACTACGAGAAGCAGCAGTTCTACGCCTCGGCGGTCGGGCGCTTCCAGCGCGTGGTCGACAACTACCAGACCACGAACCACGTGCCGGAGGCGCTGCACCGGCTGACGGAGATCTATCTCAAGCTCGGGCTGACCGACCAGGCGCGCAAGACGGCGTCCGTGCTCGCCTACAACTATCCCGGCAACCGCTGGTATCAGGACAGCTGGAACGACCTCGTCGCGCAGAACGTCGTGCAGGGGCGCCAGATCAGCACCGCGGACCCGAACACCAAGTCCAGCCTGGTGGCGCGCGCCTTCGGCTGGATCTTCTGACGGCTGCGACTGTCGACCGTGACAGATAAGCCAAGCAAGGCCAGAGGCTCTGCCTCTGGACTCCGCCAAGGGAAGCCCCTTGGATGGCTTTCCTTAAGTCAAGGGATCAAAGGATCCTCGGACCCTTTGCGGGTCTGGGCAGGGCCCAGTCTTGCTTCCTTGGGACGGTCGGCCACGGGCGCTGCCGCTGCGTCATGCTGACTGCGCTCGCGATCCGCGATGTCGTGCTGATCGAGCGGCTCGACCTCGGGTTCGGGGGCGGGCTGACCGTGCTCACCGGCGAGACGGGGGCGGGCAAGTCGATCCTGCTCGACAGCCTCGGGCTGGCGCTGGGCATGCGCGCGGACGCGGGGCTGGTGCGCACGGATGCGGCGCAGGCGTCGGTGGTCGCGAGCTTCGCGGTGCACGCGGAGCATCCGGCGTATGCGCTGCTGGAGGAGGGGGGGATCGGGGCGGAGCCGGGCGAGGACATCGTGCTGCGGCGGTCGGTGGCCAGCGACGGGCGGTCGCGGGCGTTCGTGAACGACCAGCCGGTGGGGGTGGCGCTGCTGCGCAGGCTCGGCGCGCTGCTGGTCGAGGTGTCGGGGCAGCACGACCAGATGGGGCTCGCCGATCCGGCGACGCACGTGATGCTGCTGGACAGCTATGGGGTGCCGGGGACGCTGCGTCGGGAGGTGGCGACGCGGCACCGGGTGTGGCGCGACGCGTCGCATGCGCTGCGCCAGGCAAGGGAGGCGATCGCGGCGGCCGAGCGCGAGGAGGAGTGGCTGCGGCACACGGTGGACGAGCTGGGGGAGCTGGCGCCGCAGGTGGGCGAGGAGGAGGCGCTGGCGGGGGACCGGCAGCGGCTGCAGCAGGGGGAGCGGCGGGGCGAGGCGATCGCGGCTGCGCTGTCGGAGCTGACGCCGCGCGACCGGCGGTCGAGCGGGCCGGCGGCGGCGCTGCGGGCGGCATCGCGGGCGCTGGGGCGTCTGGCGCCGCAGGGCGCGGAGGACGTGCAGGCCGCGCCGGCGCTGGCGGCGCTGGAGCGGGCGGAGGAGGCGCTGGCGGAGGCGGAGACGCTGCTCAGCCGGCTCGGGCGGGATGCGGAGGCGGACCCGCGGGCGCTGGAGGCCACGGAGGAGCGGCTGTTCGCGCTCAGGGCGGCGTCGCGCAAGCACTCGACGCCGGTGGCGGGGCTGGCGGAGCTGCTGGCGTCGCTGCAGGCGAGGCTGGTGGCGCTGGAGACGGGGGCGGCCAGCATCGTGGCGCTGGAGGCGGAGGCGGCGGCGGCGCGGGCCTCGTACGACGCGGCGGCGGTGCGGCTGACCCGGGCGCGCGAGGCGGCGGCGGAGCGTCTGGCGGGGGCGGTGGGGCGCGAGCTGCCGCCGCTGCGGCTGGACCGGGCACGGTTCTTCGCCGAGGTGGTGCCGCTGCCGGTGGAGCAGGCGGGGCCGCTGGGGATGGAGACGGTGCGGTTCCTGATCGCGACCAACCCGGGGCAGGCGCCGGGGCCGCTGGGGCGGGTGGCGTCGGGCGGCGAGCTGTCACGGCTGATGCTGGCGCTCAAGGTGGTGCTGGCGAGCGGGTCGCCGGTGCCGACGCTGGTGTTCGACGAGGTGGACGCGGGCATCGGCGGGGCGACGGCGGCGGCGGTGGGCGAGCGGCTGTCGCGGGTGGCGGAGGGGGTGCAGGTGCTGGTGGTGACGCACTCGCCGCAGGTGGCGGCGCGGGGGGCCGCGCACCTGATGGTGGCCAAGCGCGAGGCGAAGGGGCGGACGGAGACGCGGGTGCTGCCGCTGGACGGGGGGCAGCGGCGGGAGGAGATCGCGCGGATGCTGGCGGGCGAGGTGATCACGGAGGCGGCCAGGGCGGCGGCGGACAGCCTGCTGGGGGCGGCTTGATCGGTCGGAAGGAAGGAAGGCCAGAGGCTCTGCCTTTGGACTCCGCCAAAGGCAGGGCCTTTGGAAACCATCTATTTGGGTCTGTGCTCATGTATGCCGGTCCAGGGCGGCTCGCCCTGGCGGATCCAGGGCAGAGCCCTGGCCTTGCCTCCTGATGGCGCGGCCTGCCGCCGAGCTGGCCCCCGAGGAGCTGAACGCCGACGAGGCCGCCGCCGAGCTGGCGCGGCTTGCGGCGGAGATCGCGGGGCACGACCGGGCGTATCACGAGCGGGACGCGCCGGAGGTCAGCGATGCCGAGTACGATGCGTTGCGGCTGCGCAACGGGGCGGTCGAGGCGCGGTTTCCGGCGCTGATCCGCGGGGACAGCCCGTCGGCGCGGGTGGGGGCGGCGCCGGAGGGGGGGTTCGCCAAGGCGTCGCACCTGGTGCCGATGCTGAGCCTGGACAACGTGTTCGATCCGGCGGGATTCGCGGAGTTCGGGGCGCGGGCGCGGCGGTTCCTGGGACTGAAGGAGGGGCCGCTGCCGCTGGTGGCGGAGCCGAAGATCGACGGGCTGTCGATCTCGCTGACGTATCGCGACGGGCGGTTCGCGAGCGGGGCGACGCGGGGGGACGGCAGCACGGGGGAGGACGTGACCGCCAACCTGCGGACGATGGGGGCGGTGCCGGAGCGGCTGGAGGGCCCTGCCCCGTCGCTGATCGAGATCCGCGGCGAGGTGTTCATGACGAAGGCGGACTTCCTGGCGCTCAATGCGGCGCAGGCGGAGGCGGGGGGGAAGGTGTTCGCCAACCCGAGGAACGCGGCGGCGGGGTCGCTGCGGCAGCTCGACGCGCGGGTGACGGCGGGGCGCAGGCTGGGGCTGTTCGCGTATGCCATGGGGCAGGCGAGCGAGCCAGCGGCGGAGACGCACTGGGGGTGGCTGGAGCAGCTGCGGGCGTGGGGGTTCGCGGTGAACCCGCTGTCGGAGCGGCTGGAGGACGAGGGCGGGGCGGCGGGGTTCCAGGAGCGCATCGGGCTGGCGCGGGGGGAGCTGCCGTACGACATCGACGGGGTCGTGTACAAGATCGACGCGCTGGCGCTGCAGCGCAGGCTCGGGTTCGTGGGGCGGGCGCCGCGCTGGGCCGTGGCGTGGAAGTTCCCGGCGGAGCGGGCGACGACGGTGCTGGAGGCGATCGCCATCCAGGTGGGGCGGACGGGGGCGCTGACGCCGGTAGCGTGGCTGGCGGCGGTCAACGTGGGCGGCGTGCTGGTGACGCGGGCGACGCTGCACAACGAGGACGAGATCGCGCGGCTGGACGCGCGGGCCGGCGACACGGTGGTGGTGCAGCGCGCGGGGGACGTGATCCCGCAGGTCGTGTCCGTGCTGGCGGAGCGCAGGCCGGAGGGGAGTGTCGCGTGGGCGCCGCCGGCAGTGTGCCCGGCGTGCGGGAGTGCGGCGACGCGGGCGGCGGACGAGGTGGTCCGGCGGTGCTCGGGGGGGCTGGTGTGCCCGGCGCAGGCGATCGAGCGGCTGGTGCACCTGGTGTCGCGGCTGGCGTTCGACATCGAGGGGCTGGGGGAGAAGACGATCCGCGAGTTCCACGAGGCGGGGCTGATCGCCGAGCCCGCGGACATCTTCCGGCTAGGGGGACACGAGGCGGAGATCGCGGTGCGCGAGGGGTGGGGCGAGGTGTCGGCGCGCAGGCTGGTGGCGGGGATCGAGGCGCGGCGCACGATCGGGCTGGCGCGGTTCATCTACGCGCTGGGAATCCGGCGGATCGGCGAGCAGAACGCGCGGCTGCTGGCGCGGCACTACGGGTCGTTCGCGGCGTGGCGGGCGGAGATGCTGGCGGCGACCGAGGTGGGGTCGGACGCGCGGCTGGCGCTGGGGTCGATCCTGCGCGTGGGGCCGGCGATCGCGCAGGAGCTGGCGGAGTTCGTGGCCGAGCCGCGCAACGTGGCCAGCATGGACGCGCTGGCGGCGCAGCTGTCGATCGAGGACGAGGTGGCGCCGGAGGGGGGCGCGCTCGCGGGCAAGCTGGTGGTGTTCACGGGGAGCCTGGCGCGGATGACGCGGCCGGAGGCGAAGGCGCGGGCGGAGGCGATGGGGGCGCGGGTCACGGACAGCGTGTCGCGGAAGACGGACCTGGTGGTGCTGGGGGCGGAGGCGGGGTCGAAGGCGAAGCGCGCGGCGGAGCTGGGGGTGAGGACGGCGAGCGAGGCGGAGTGGCTGGCGATGGCGGGGGTCGCCGGCGAGGAGGAGGAAGGCCAGGGCTCTGCCCTGGACCTGCCAGGGGGAGCCCCCCTGGACCGGCCCACATAAGGCACAGGCCCAGGTCGAGGTTTCCAAAGGCTAGCCTTTGGCGGGGTCCAGGGGCAGAGCCCCTGGCCTTGCTTCCCTCAGGTCTTGGCCATCCAGGCCGAGAAGCGCTGCTCCAGCCTCGCCTGGTTGTCGTGCCAGAACTGCGCGTCGACCGGCAGCGCGGCGCCGAGGTCCGGCGTCTCGGAGGCGGGCTCCGGGGTATCGCCTTTCGGGGCGACGGGGCGGGTGACCGGCAGCCAGGGCACGAGCGCCGCGAGGGCGGCCTGGCGGCCCGGGTCGGCGGCGAAGGCCAGCAGGTGCTCGGCGTCGGCGGTGTTGATGCTGCCCTTGACCAGCGCCCAGCCCTCGACCTCGAGCAGGCTGTGGGTCCACTGGAGGCCGAAGCTGGCGTGCTCGGCCCGGTTGCTCTGGATGACCATGCGGCTGTCGGCGGAGGTGAACAGCACCGCCCCGGAGCCGATCAGCGCCGGGGCGTCGCTGGCCGTGTCGTACCAGGCGATATAGGGGCGGAGCTGGTCGAGCTTGCGGAAGGCGCGGTCCACCCCGCCGTCGTTGCGGAGCGTGGCGTAGACGTCGCCGGGGGCGACGCCGTCGGCGAGCAGCGCGATCTCCAGGGTCTGGCGGGCGCCGCGCAGCAGGCCGCGCTTGCCGGGGTGCTTGGCGACGTCCCAGAAATCGGCCCAGCTCGGCACACCGGGGAACTTCTCGGTGTTCCAGGCGAGCACGATGCCCCAGGCCAGGGCCGGCACCGCGCAGTCCGACGGCGCGGGCACCACGAAGCGGTCGCGGCCCAGCATCCTCGCGACGTCGAGGTGCTCCAGCAGCCCGGCCGCGCAGCCCTCCGACAGGGCGGCGCCGTCGGCCAGGACCACGTCCCAGGCGGCGGCGTTGTCGCGCAGGGCGTCCGGGCCGCCGGCCCAGGGCAGGTCGGCGACGGCGAGCCCGGACTCCTCGTCGAACGGCTGCAGCACGGCCTGGCGCAGGGCCGCGCGCAGGGCCGCGTCGTCGGGGACGGCGACGGCGAGGTCGCGCGCACGGCAGGTCTGGGCGGCAGCGAGCGCCGCGAGGCAGCAGCCCGTCGCGAGCCAGGTCCGGAACAGCGTCACGATATCGGCCTCCCGGCGCGCGGTCCGGGCCAGGATAGCGTCGGGTGCGCGGCGGTCGCAATGACGGGGCCTGGGGAGAGCCGGTTCGAGGCAGGCAAGAAAGGCCAGGGGCTCTGCCCCTGGAACCCGCCAAAGGCAGGGCCTTTGGAAACCACGACTCTAGAGCGGAGTCCCGGCGTGGCGTGTGGTGGCACGGTTCCTTTCGGGGGCCGGTCCAGGGGCGCTGCCCCTGGCGGGTCCAGGGCAGGGCCCTGGCCTTTCCTGCGTTCCGCAACCCCACGTCGTGGCATACGTTGTCGTGACGGTACCGGCCGATGCCGCACCGGATCGATTCAGACAGGAGCATTCCCATGGCCGCCAGCGACATCTCCGACGACGCCCGGGCGCAGATCAAGCAGCTGCGCGAGCAGGTTCAGTCGCTCATGGCCGACCGCGTCAACCCGGCGCTGTCCACGGCTGGCTCGCGCCTGCAGAGCACCGCTGCGCAGGCGCAGGACTATGCGTCTAGCGCCCGCGACTATGCTGGCACGGCGCGCGACTACGCGTCGGACCAGGCGGACGCGCTGTCCGGGCAGGTGAAGGATCGCCCGCTGGTGGCGGTGCTGATCGCGGCGGCGATCGGCTATCTCGTCGGCCGCATCGCGAGCTGATCGCCGGTGCGCACCCTTCGCCTCGCCCAGGTCGCCGCGCAGGCGGAGGGGCTCATCGTCAAGCGGACCGTGCTGCGGTACGGCCGCAGGGCCGCCTATGGCGTGGTCGCCGCCGTGTTCGGCATCGCGTTGCTGGTCATGGTGCACGTGGCGGGCTGGCTCGCCCTGACCGATTTTGGGGGGATCCTGCCGTTCTGGGCCAGCCTGATCGTGCTCGGCGTGGACCTGGTGCTCGCGGTGCTGTTCGCCCTGCTGGCGCGTGGCACGCTGCCGGACGTGGTCGAGCGGGAGGCGCGCGAGCTGCGCGACCGGTCGCTGCTCGAGCTGCGCAACACGGCGCTGCTCGGGTTCGCGCTCGGGCCGGCCGGGCGGGTCGCCGGGCGGGGCGCGTTCGGGATGGCGAAGCGGCTGGTCGGGCGCAAGCGGCGCTAAGATAGGCAAGGCAAGGTTGAGGCTCTGCCTCAAACTCCGCCAGGGGGAGCCCCCCTGGACTGGCTTCTCTTAAGTAAGACCGGTTTAGGGGCGGCTTGGCCTCCGCTTTCAAGAAGGGGCGGGTCCGGGCAGACCCCGGCCTTGTTGGTCAGCCCTTGCCTCGAGCGAGGTTTCTTGCATTGTTCCGCGGCCGTGCGCCCGTAGCTCAACTGGTTAGAGCTGACCGCTCATAACGGTCTGGTTACAGGTTCGAGTCCTGTCGGGCGCAGGCGTCCCCTGCCCTTCCGGTCTATGGCGGTGTCCTTGCGACCGGTGCACGGCGCCTCTAGTTACGGCGTGGCAAGCCCGGGAGAGCCGACGATGGCCAGCTACCAGTATGTCTACGTGATGAAGGACGTGACCAAGGCCTACCCGGGCGGTCGCGAGGTGTTCAAAGGCATCACCCTGTCGTTCCTGCCCGGCGTGAAGATCGGCGTGCTCGGCGTCAACGGTGCGGGCAAGTCGACGCTGCTCAAGATCATCGCGGGGATCGAGACCGAGTACGGCGGCGAGGCCTGGGCGGCGGAGGGGGCGCGGGTCGGCTACCTGAGCCAGGAGCCGAAGCTCGACGAGACCAAGACGGTGGCGGGCAACGTGGCGGAGGCGTTCGGGCCGCTGCAGGCGGCGCTGACCCGGTTCAACGCGATCTCCGAGGAGTTTGCCGAGCCGATGGACGACGAGCGGATGAACACGCTGCTGGCCGAACAGGCGGAGCTGCAGGAGAAGATCGACGCGGAGGATGGCTGGGACCTCGACCGGCGGATCGAGATCGCGCTGGACGCGCTGCGGTGCCCGGCGCCGGACAGCCCGGTGACGTCGCTGTCGGGCGGCGAGCGGCGGCGGGTGGCGCTGTGCCGGCTGCTGCTGGAGAAGCCCGACCTGCTGCTGCTCGACGAGCCGACCAACCATCTCGACGCGGAGAGCGTGTCGTGGCTGGAGCGCACGCTGCGCGACTACGAGGGCACGGTGATGGTGGTCACCCACGACCGCTACTTCCTGGACAACGTGACCAACTGGATCCTCGAGATCGAGCGCGGGCGGGGCTATCCGTTCGAGGGCAACTACTCGTCGTGGCTGGACCAGAAGCGCAAGCGTCTGCAGCAGGAGGAGAAGGAGGAGAGCTCGCGCCAGCGGGCGCTGGCGGCCGAGCAGGAGTGGATCCAGTCCTCGCCGCGCGCCAGGCAGACCAAGAGCCGGGCGCGCATCGCCAAGTACGAGGAGATGCTGGCCAAGTCGGCGGAGCTGTCGGGGGGCGTGGCCGACATCGTCATCCCGCCGGGGCCGCGGCTGGGCGGGATCGTCATCGAGGCGGAGGAGCTGCGCAAGTCGTTCGGCAACCACGTGCTGATCGACGATCTCGACTTCAAGCTGCCGCCCGGCGGGATCGTCGGCGTGATCGGGCCGAACGGGGCGGGCAAGACCACGCTGTTCAAGATGATCACGGGCAAGGAGCATCCGGACGCGGGGCGGCTCACGGTCGGCGAGACGGTGAAGCTGGGCTACGTGGACCAGAGCCGCGACAGCCTGGACGACACGAAGAACGTCTGGGAGGAGATCAGTGGGGGCACCGACGTGATCTACCTGGGCAAGCGGGCAGTGCCGTCGCGGGCGTACGTGGGGGCGTTCAACTTCAAGGGTGCGGACCAGCAGAAGAAGGTCGGCATCCTGTCGGGCGGCGAGCGCAACCGGGTGCACCTGGCCAAGATGCTCAAGAGCGAGAGCAACGTCATCCTGCTCGACGAGCCGACCAACGACCTGGACATCGACACGCTGCGGGCGCTGGAGGATGCGCTGGCGGACTTCGCCGGCTGCGTCGTGGTCATCAGCCACGACCGGTGGTTCCTGGACCGGCTGGCGACGCACATCCTGGCGTTCGAGGGCGACAGCCATGTCGAGTGGTTCGAGGGCAACTTCGAGGCCTACGAGGCTGACAAGCGACGACGCCTCGGCGCCGACGCCACCGAGCCGCACCGGATCAAGTACCGGCCCATCGCGCGCTGAGGCGGCCGGGGGCGTGGCGGCGGTCGGCCGGGTGATCCGGACCGCGCGGCTGGTGCTCACGGCGGTCTGCTCCGGCGATCTGGGGGAGCTGCAGGCGCTCAAGACCGATCCGGGCGCCTACGCGTTGATGCTCGGCGGCGTGCGGCGCGTGCCGCAGGTGGCCGAGGAGCTGGCGGAGGACCTGAACCTGTGGGCGACGCTCGGCACCGGCATGTTCGCCGTGCGCGAGGCCGGGGTGTTCCGGGGCATCGCCGGGGTCCATCGGCGGCCGGACGGGCGGGGCGTCGGGCTGCGGTTCTGCCTGTGGCCGGCGGCGCGGGGGCGGGGGCTGGCGCGCGAGGCGGCGTCGGCGGCGCTGGGGCACGCCCACGCGGCCGGGCTGTCGCGGATCATAGCGGTGGCGCGCGACAGCAACTTCGCGTCGCGGCTGGTGCTGGGCAGCATCGGGATGCAGGAGTGCGGCGGGTTCGATCGGGACGGGCAGGCGATGGTGGTCTACGAGAGCGTGCGGTGAGACCGGATTTGTCGGCCCGGAGGGAAGCAAGGCTGGGCTCTGCCCAGACCCGCCAGGGGCGAGCCGCCCCTGGACCGGCCTCCTTCAAGCGAAGCCATCCAAGGGGCTTCCCTTGGCGGGGTCCAGGGGCAGAGCCCCTGGCCTTGCCTGCCTCAGCCCGGCTGGACCTGCCGGCGCATGGCGGCGATGAGGGCGTCGACGTCGCGGTTGTGGCTGGCGAGGAAGCTGGCGTAGTCGCTGCTCTGGGTCACGGTCAGGCTGGTGCCCTCGGCGACCACGTCGACGATGCGCTCCGGGCCGTCCAGGCCCACGACCCACTGCACGGCGACGTCGGTCGAGCTGGGGCGGTGCACGATGGTGCCGACGTAGGCCTTGCCGCCGCGGTCCTGGGTCCTGGTCATGGTGTAGGTCACGCCGGCGTACTCGCCGAGGTGGCCGACGATGCTGTTGATCAGCACGCCGTGGAACAGCTCGAGGTACTGCTTGCGCTGGGCGGGCGTCGCGGTGCGCCAGGGGGCGCCGAGGCAGGACTGGGCGATCGCGTCGACGTCGACGCCGCGCTCGATCACCGGGGCGAGGCGGCGCTGCTTGTCGGCGGCGCTGCCGGGGCTGTTGACGATGCCGATCAGCGTGTCGCCGAAGGAGCGGACGAAGGCGTTGGCGGAGGCGTCGTCGGCGCGGGCTTCGGGGATGGCTCCCGGGCCGGCGAGGCAGGCCAGGGCGGCCGCGGAGAGCATCAGGAACGAGCGTCGACTCAGCATGGATGATCCCTCAACTGGCGCGCCGGAGGCGGCGGGCGCGATGCGGCGAAGCGGTGCGCTGGCCGCGCGTCCCGCGGCGCTACGATAGCACCGAAATTCCGGTTGCGCGCCGGGGCTTCGGCGCCGCGCCGGGCTAGCGCGCCGGTGCGTCCCAGCTCGGCGGGGTGGCGCGGGTGTCGTCGCGCAGGGTCTCGATCTGCGAGGTGCGGCGCTGGCGCGCCAGGCTGCGGATGGTGGCGTAGGGGTCGAGCGCGGTCTTCTTCACCGCGTCGAGGTCGCCGAGCACGCGCGAGCGGCCGTCGACGATGCCGACGCCGTAGCGGGCCCAGTTCAGGGTCAGCAGGCCGTAGCCGCGCGGCACGTAGAAGAACGGGTCGAACACCGCGTCCACGCCGTAGCCGGTGGCGTCGCGCGGGTTGGACGGGCCGAGCAGAGGCAGGAACAGGTAGGGGCCGGCGGGCAGGCCCCACAGCGCCAGGGTCTCGCCGAAGTCGGCCTCGTGGGAGGCGTAGCCCCAGCCGGACGCCACGTCGAAGATGCCCAGCACGCCGACGGAGGAGTTGATCAGGAAGCGCATGAAGGTGTCGCCGGCGCGGCGCGGCCTGGTCTGGATCACGTCGTTGGCGAACAGCACGGGGCTGCTGAGGTTGGCGAGCACGTTGTGGATGCCGCCGCGCACCGGGGTGGGCAGGACGTAGACGTAGGCCTGCGCCACCGGCTTGAGCGCGTAGGTGTCGAGCGTGTCGCTGACCCGGTAGGAGAACCGGTTGGCGGGCTCATAGGGGTCGTTGTTCTGGCGGAACTCGGCCTGGGCGTCCGGGTCGCTGGCCGGCGGCTTGGTGGCGCAGCCGGCGAGGCAGACGGCGAGCAGCAGCGAAGGGAGCAGGGCGGCGCGCATGTGTTCCTCGGATCAGACCGGCTCGCCGACCAGACCTGTGAAGCAGGACGGTCGCCAAGCAGGCACGCAGGCGGTATCGTGTCTAGCATGAACGCTTCGGTGCGCAACGTCGGGTTCGGGGGGGCTGGGGGTGGGGCCGGGTGCAGCTGTGGCCGATCTCCCACAGCCGTGCCTCGCGTGCCCGGCCTTAACGCGGTCGTAATGCGGGCGGGACTCCCCTGCCCTGCGGACCGGCCGGCCGCGGGCGGGGCTGCGTGGCGAGTGGCCGGGCGCCGGGCACGGGGGCAGGAGAGAGCATGAACGAGATGTCGCGAGCGGCGCACGGCGCCTCCACGCTGCCGACCCTGGAGCGCTGGCTCACCGGGCCGCGGGTGCACGGGCTGCCGGCGCCGATCACCGGGCACGCGGCGCCCAAGCTCAGCTTCGAGTTCTTCCCGCCGCGCACGGACGCGCTGGAGGCGCAGCTGTGGGCGTGCATCCGCAGGCTGGAGCCGCTGGCGCCGGACTTCGTGTCGGTGACCTACGGGGCGGGCGGGTCGACGCAGGCGCGCACCCACTCCACGGTAACGCGGCTGGTGCGCGAGACCACGCTGACGCCGGCGGCGCACCTGACCTGCGTGGGGGCGTCGCGCGACGAGGTCGACGCGGTGGCGCGCGACTACTGGGAGAACGGGGTTCGCCACATCGTGGCGCTGCGCGGCGACGCGCCGCAGGGCGAGGCGAACTACGAGCCGCATCCCCAGGGGTATGCCTACGCGTCGGACCTGGTGGCGGGGCTGAGGCGGGTGGCGCCGTTCGAGATCTCGGTGGCGGCGTACCCGGAGACGCATCCGGGGGCGTTCGATCCGCAGGCGGACCTGGACAACCTCAAGCGCAAGCTGGACGCGGGCGCCACGCGGGCGATCACCCAGGTGTTCTTCGACACGGAGACGTTCCTGCGCTTCCTCGACCGGGCGCTGGCGGCGGGGATCACGGCGCCGCTGGTGCCGGGGATCATGCCGGTGTCGAACTACGAGAAGGCGGCGCGGTTCTGCGCGGCGTGCGGGTCGTCCGTGCCGGACTGGCTCGGGCCGATGTTCGAGGGCACCGACGGGGACCCGGAGACGCGGCGGATGATGGCGGCCGTGGTCGCGGCCGAGCAGGTGCGGCTGCTGCAGGCCAACGGGGTGGACGAGTTCCACTTCTACACGTTGAACCGGCCGGACCTGACGTATGCGATCGCGCGCATCCTTGGGGTCAAGCCGAAGCCGATGGCGGAGATCGTGGCGGCCTGAGGGGCTGCTTGCGGGGTTCTGGGCGCGAGGCAGGCAAGGCCAGGGCTCTGCCCTGGACCCGCCAGGGCGAGCCGCCCTGGACTGGCTTTCTTTAAGGAAGGGGATCAAAGGGCCCCTGGCCCTTTGCGGGTTCGGGCAGAGCCCGACCTTGCTCGCTTGCTTTCCGGACGGCGCGGGGCAATGACCGGGGCATGTCCGATTACCTGGCTCGACTGAACCCGGAGCAGCGGCGCGCGGTCGAGACCGTGGACGGGCCGTTGCTGGTGCTCGCAGGTGCCGGAACCGGCAAGACGCGGGTGCTGACCACGCGGTTCGCGCACATCCTGCTGACGGGGCGGGCGCATCCGGGGCAGGTGCTTGCGGTCACGTTCACCAACAAGGCGGCGCGCGAGATGCGCGAGCGGGTGGGCGCGCTGCTCGGGCATCCCGCGGAGGGGATGTGGCTGGGGACGTTCCATGCGCTGTGCGCGCGGATGCTGCGGCGGCACGCGGACCTGGTGGGGCTGACGTCGGGGTTCACGATTCTGGATTCGGACGACCAGCTGCGGCTGCTCAAGCAGGTGATGGAGGCGCACCACGTCGACGCCAAGCGGTGGCCGCCGCCGGGGCTGATGGGGGTCATCCAGCGGTGGAAGGACCGGGGGATGACGCCGGCGCGGGTCGGGCCGTCGGAGGACACGGAGTTCGCGGGGGGGCGGGCGCTGGAGCTGTATGCGGCGTACCAGGCGCGGCTGGCGGAGCTGAACACGGCGGACTTCGGGGACCTGCTGCTGCACATGACGGAGATCCTGCGCACGCGCGAGGACGTGCTGGCGCAGTATCACCGGATGTTCCGGTATGTTCTGGTGGACGAGTACCAGGACACGAACGTCGTGCAGTATCTGTGGCTGCGGCTCCTGGCGCGGTCTCACGGCAATATTTGCTGCGTAGGGGATGACGACCAGTCGATATATTCGTGGCGCGGCGCGGAGGTGGAAAACATACTTCGGTTCGACAAGGATTTTCCGGGCGCGCAGGTCGTCAAGCTGGAGAGCAACTACCGGTCGACGGCGCCGATCCTGGCGGCGGCGGCGGGGCTGATCGCGCACAACGAGGGGCGGCTGGGCAAGACGCTCAGGCCGGGGGGCAACGACTCGGCGGGCGGGAAGGTTCAGGTGTTCGGGCTGTACGACTCCAACGAGGAGGCACGGATGGTGGGCGAGCGCGTCGAGGGGCTGCACAGGGACGGGCACAGGCTGGCGGAGATGGCGATCCTGGTGCGCGCAGGGTTCCAGACGCGGTCGTTCGAGGAGCGGATGCTGACGCTGGCCATTCCGTACCGGGTGGTCGGCGGGCTGCGGTTCTACGAGCGGGCGGAGATCAGGGACGCGGTCGCCTACATGCGGGTGCTGCACCAGCCGTCGGACGACCTGGCGTTCGAGAGGATCGTCAACGTGCCGAGGCGGGGGGTGGGCGACGGGGCGATGCGGACGATGCACGCGCATGCGCGGGCGCGGCGGGTGCCGCTGGCGGCGGCGGCGGCGGAGCTGGTGGCGGACGGCGGGCTGAAGGGGCGGGTGCGCGAGGGGGTCGGCGCGCTGATGCGGCTGTTCGCGGGGCTGCGCGAGGCGCTGCCCAGGGACGGGCATGTGGTGGTGCTGCAGGCGCTGCTCGACGAGAGCGGATACATGGAGATGTGGCGGCAGGACCGCTCGGTTGAGGCGCCCGGGCGGATCGAGAATTTGAAGGAGCTGGTGCAGGCGGTCTCGGACTTCGAGACACTGGCGGGGTTCCTGGACCACGTCAGCCTGGTGATGGAGAACGAGCAGGATGCGGAGGCGGACCGGATCAGCCTGATGACGCTGCATGCGGCGAAGGGGCTGGAGTTCGACACCGTGTTCCTGCCGGGGTGGGAGGAAGGGACGTTCCCGAACCAGAGGTCGCTCGACGAGAGCGGGAACAAGGCGCTGGAGGAGGAGCGGCGGCTCGCGTACGTGGGGCTGACGCGGGCGCGTAAGCGGGTCGTGGTCAGCCATGCGGCGAACCGGCTGATCTACGGGAGCTGGACCAGCACGGTGCCGAGCCGGTTCGTGGACGAGCTGCCGGGCGAGCACGTCGAGGTGGTGAACTCGGCGGCGATGGAGCGCGAGGCACGGCTGGTGGCGGCGCCGAGCGTGTTCAGCGGGGGGCCGCTGGTGGCGCGCAGGCCGAAGGTGCTGGACGCGTGGGAGCAGCCGGGGCGGCCGGCGCAGGCGGCGGCGATCAAGGCGGGGGAGCGGGTGTTCCACCAGAAGTTCGGATACGGGACGGTGACGGCGGTCGAGGACGAGAAGCTGGACGTCGCGTTCGACAAGGCGGGGAGCAAGCGGCTGCTGGACCGGTTCGTGGAGAAGGCGACGTGAGGAAGGAAGGCCAGGGGCGCTGCCCCCATGCTTGAAGCGGGGACCCCGCCAAGGGAAGCCCCTTGGATGGCTTGCCTTAAGTCATGCCGGTCCAGGGGGGGCTCCCCCCTGGCGGGTCTGGGCAGAGCCCAGCCTTGCTCATGGCCGTGAACGCGATGAGCGGGATGGCCGTGGCGAGCCGTCATGCGACGCGGCTGGAGACGCTGCACGTGACGGTGCCGGGGGACGCGATGGAGGCGTACGAGGCGGCGTTCCGCTCGGCGTGCACGACGGTGGGGATGTTCCTGGCCGACGAGGACGCGGGGACGTGGCGGATCGAGGGGGTGCGCGACGCGAGCGAGGCGGCCGGGCCGCTGGTGGCGGCGCTGGCGGTGGCGGAGTTGGTGACGGGGGTGTCGGTACCGCTGGAGCGGGAGGACACGGCGTCGGAGGGATGGCTGGCGCGGACCTACAAGGGGTTTCCGGAGCAGAGGGTCGGGCGGCGGTTCGTGGTGCGGGGCACGCATCTGGCAGCGGGGGAGGTCGCGGGGCGGATCGGGCTGGTGCTGGACGCGGGGATCGCGTTCGGGTCGGGGGAGCACGGGTCGACGCGAGGGTGCCTGCGGGCGCTGGAGGGGGTGGCGTACCGGCGGCCTGCGCGGATCCTCGATCTGGGGACGGGGTCGGGGATCCTGGCGATGGCGGCGGCGCGGCTGCTGCACGCGCGTGTGCTGGCGACGGACATCGAGCCGTGGTCGGTGCGGGTGGCGGGGGAGAACGCCCGGCGCAACGGGGTGGGGCGGCGGGTGGCGTGCCGGGTGGGGAACGGGTGGCGGTCGCGCGCGGTGCGGGCGGGCGGGGCGTACGATCTGGTGTTCGCGAACATCCTGGCGCGGCCGCTGTGCCTGATGGCGGGGCAGATGGCGCAGCGGCTGGCGCCGGGGGCGACGGTGATCCTGGCGGGGCTGCTGGGGACGCAGGAGCGCATGGTGCTGGCGGCGCACCGGCGGCAGGGGATGCGGCTGGAGCGGCGGGTGCGCGAGGGCGTGTGGACGACGCTGGTGCTGCGGGGGCCGGGGTAGCGGGTCTCGGCCCGGCGGCGCCTGGCAGCAAGCAAGGCCGGGCTCTGCCCGGACCCGCCAAAGGGCCGAGCCCTTTGGAGACCCTTACCTTAAGGAATGGATTCCAAAGGCTTGCCTTTGGCGGAGTTTGAGGCAGAGCCTCAACCTTGCTTGCCTGCCCGGTCGGGCCCGTGAGCTACTGGTCTCAGCGATACAGGGCGTACGGTAGGCCGACCATGGGGCCGGGTGCGGGCGGGCGCGTCATGCCGATGTCGGCCAGCTCGCGGTCGGACAGGCCGGACAGCTCGGCGGAGAGGGCGCGGCGCTGGCGCAGGGTGCGCAGGTGGTCGAGCGCGCGGTGCAGGACGGCCGAGAGCGGGGCGGCGATGTGGATCGATGGGGCGCGGTGCGTGATGGCGGTGCGGGCGTTCATGGCGGATGGTCCTCAGGCCGGTCGTGAGCGGCCTCGGGTCCCGGGCCGCCGCGTGATGCAGACGGAATATGCCTGTTTCGGTGGCGTGATGCCCGTGTTTTGGGCAAGTCTCAGACATGCGTTGGACGCATGATGGTGGGTATTGGCATGTCGGATCAGATGGGCTCGGCGATGGACGATCGGCTGGCGCGGCTGCGGGGGGAGCTGACGCGGCTGGGGCTGGACGGGCTGCTGGTGCCGCGCGGGGACGAGCATCTCGGGGAGTATGTGCCGCCGTCGGCGGAGCGGCTGGCGTGGCTGACGGGGTTCACGGGGAGCGCGGGGCTGGCGGTGGTGCTGGCGGGGCGGGCGGCGGTGTTCACGGACGGGCGGTATACGCTGCAGCTGACGCAGGAGGCGGGGCCGGCGTGGGAGCGGCTGCACCTGACGGACACGCCGCCGCCGGCGTGGGTGGCCGGGGCGGCGCCGAAGGGGGCGCGGGTCGGGTACGACCCTTGGCTGTTCAGCGAGGCGGAGGTGGCGCGCTACGCGGCGGCGGGGGTGTCGCTGGTTGCCCTGGGGGCCAACCCGGTGGACGCGGTGTGGGCGGACCGCCCTGCCCCGCCGTGCGCGCCGGCGGTGCCGCAGGGGCTGGCGGCGGCGGGCAAGGGGTCGGGGGAGAAGCGGGCGGCGGTGGCGGCGGCGCTGCGCGAGGCAGGGGAGGATGCGGCGGTGCTGGGCGACCCGGCGTCGATCGCCTGGCTGCTGAACATCCGCGGGGGGGACGTGGCGTTCACGCCGTTCGCGCTGGGGTTCGCGGTGGTGCATTCGGACGGGCAGGTGTCACTGTTCATGGAGGGGGCGAAGCTCGGGGACGAGGTGCGGGCCTGGCTGGGCAACGAGGTCGCGGTGCAGCCGCCGGGGGCGCTCGCGGGGGCGCTCGCGGGGATGGGGGGCCAGAGGGTGCGGGTGGACGAGAGCCGCACGGCGGCGTGGTTCGCGCAGACGCTGCGGGCGGCGGGCGCGGTGGTGGTGGCGGGTGTCGATCCGTGCGCGTTGCCGAAGGCGTGCAAGAACGCGGTGGAGCAGGACGGCGCGCGTGCGGCGCATCTGCGCGACGGGGTGGCGCTGTGCCGGTTCCTGCACTGGGTGGCGGGGCGATCCGGGGAGACGGAGATGTCGGCGGCGGCACGGCTGCTGGCGTTGCGGGCGGAGGCGGCGGAGTTCCGGGGGGAGAGCTTCCCGGCGATCACCGGGGCGGGGGAGCACGGG
Organism: uncultured Acetobacteraceae bacterium; assembly: GCA_964236585.1. Taxonomy (GTDB): domain Bacteria; phylum Pseudomonadota; class Alphaproteobacteria; order Acetobacterales; family Acetobacteraceae; genus CAXSEF01. The sequence goes on along the minus strand of CAXSFE010000051.1, from coordinate 4,852 downwards.
GCGGTGATCCACTACCGGGCGACCGCTTCGAGCGACCGGGGGATCGGGGCGGACGAGGTGTACCTGATCGACAGCGGGGGGCAGTACGTCGACGGCACGACGGACGTGACGCGCACGCTTTGGACCGGGCCGGGAATGGCGCCGGACGAGGTGCGCGAGCGGGCGACGCGGGTGCTGCAGGGGCACATCGCGGTGGCGACGCTGGTGTTCCCGCAGGGGGTGTGCGGGGCGCATCTGGACTCGTTCGCGCGCCGGGCGCTGTGGGACGTGGGGCTGGACTACGACCATGGCACGGGGCACGGGGTGGGGAGCTACCTGTCGGTGCACGAGGGGCCGATCGGGCTGTCGCGGGCGGCGCGGCCGGTGCCGTTCGAGGCGGGGATGATCCTGTCGGACGAGCCGGGGTTCTACCTGCCGGGCGCGTACGGCATCCGGCTGGAGAACCTGCTGCTGGTGCAGGCGGCGGACGTCGGCGGCGGGCGGTTCCTGCGGTTCGAGACGCTGACGCTGGCGCCGTTCGACCGGGGGCTGATCGCGGCGGGGCTGCTGTCGCCGGCGGAGGCGGGGTGGGTGGACTCGTATCACGCGCGGGTGCTGGCGGAGGTTGGGCCGCTGCTGGACGAGGCGGCGCGGGCGTGGCTGGCGGTGGCGTGCGCGCCGCTGTCGGCATGAGCGAGGATGTCGCGCCGAGGGGGCGGGAGTCGTATCGGCACTGGTACGATGTCGTGCTGCGCTACAACGACACGGACCGGCAGGGGCACGTCAACAACGTGGCGTTCGCGACCTTCTGCGAGCAGGGGCGGGCGGACTTCCTGCTGGGGGCGGGAGCGCCGGCGCTGCCGGAAGGGGCGAGCTTCGTGCTGGCGCGGCAGTGCGTGGATTACCTGCGCGAGGTGTTCTGGCCGGGGACGGTGTCGGTGGGCACCGGGGTGCTCGGCGTGGGGCGCAGCTCGATGCGGCTGGCGCAAGGGCTGTTCGTGGGCGAGGCGTGCGTGGCGGCGGCGACCGGCGTGATCGTGCTGGTGGACGCGGGGGGGCGGCCGGTGGCGTGGCCGGAGGCGGTGCGCGAGGGGCTGGCGGGGGTGGAAAGGCCAGGGGCTCTGCCCCTGGACCCCGCCAAGGGAAGCCCCTTGGATGGCCTTGCTTAAGTCAAGGGATCAAAGGGTCCTCGGACCCTTTGCGGGTCCGGGCAGAGCCCGGCCTTGCTTGCTTCAGTGGTCCAGGCGCCGGTCGATGCGCACGGCGACGTGGTTCTTGCTGCGGCCGACGTGCCCCTCGAACAGGGGCGTGGTGCCGCAGCGGAGCTGGACGGGTGCGCCGGGGCGGGTGTCGAGCGTGATGTTGTCGCCGAGCTTGAGGGAGGCGATGTCGGACAGGCGCATGTGCTGCTCGGCAAGGACGACGTCGAGCTCGACCTCGGTGCGGCGCAGCTCCTCGCTGAGGTGAGTTTCCCAGATCAGGTCGCGGCCGAACTTCTCGCCGATGAACTGCTGCAGCAGCAGCTCGCGGACCGGCTCGAGGGTGGCGTAGGGCAGCAGCACCTCGATGCGGCCGCGTCGGTCGTCCATCTCGACGTCGATGCGGACCAGGATGGTGGAATTGGACTGGCGCGAGATGGCGGCGAAGCGCGGGTTGGTTTCCAGGCGCTCGTAGCGGAAGGCGACGGCGCAGACGGGGTCGAAGCTCTCGGCGAGGTCGGCGAGCACGACGTGGATCAGGCGCTCGACGAGGGAGCGCTCGATGGTGGTGTAGGGGCGGCCGTCGATCTTTGCGGTGGTGGTGGACGCGCGGCCGCCGAGCAGGACGTCGACGATGGAGTAGATCATCGCGCTGTCGACCAGGATCAGGCCCTGGTTGTCCCATTCCTCGGCGGTGAAGACGGCGAGCATGCAGGGCATCGGGATGGTGTTGAGGTAGTCGCCGAAGCGCATCGACATGACGCCGCTGACGGAGACCTCGACGTTGTCGCCGGTGAAGTTGCGCAGCGAGGTCGAGAGGATGCGCGCCAGGCGGTCGAACACGATCTCGAGCATCGGCAGGCGCTCGTGGTTGACGAGGCCGGCGTCGATGATGCGCTGCATGCAGTCCGTGCCCTCCGTCTGGGCGCCGGGGCCGTCGAGTCCGAGCAGGCTGTCGATCTCGTCCTGATTGAGCACCATCTCGGTGCGCAGGGAGCCTTCGGCGCCGGCGTCGGCAGCCCAGCCGGCCGCGAAGTCGTCCTCCGGGTCGTCGGCCATGCTCTCGGTCCCGTCCCCGCCCGTGTTCCCGCCCGTGTCCTGGCCCATGTCCTCGCCCCCGTCAGGCCGTCAGGACGCCGCGAGCAGGCGGTCGATGTCGGACTGGGCCATCGCGGCCGTGGGGAGCTGGGGGCCGTTCAGCAGGCCCCTGCCCTCGCCTGCGCGGCGGGGCGACCCCGAGCGGCCGAAGACGTCGTGCAGGTCGGCCACCCTGGCCTCGATCGTCTGCAGCGTGGCGACGATCTTGGCGATGCGCTGGCCGGTGATGTCCTGGAAGCTGCAGGCCTCGTAGATGCGGGTGGTCAGGCCCTGCACGGCGCGCGAGGCGGCGTCGGGCAGGGCGGCGGCGAGGGCGTCGACGGCCTCGCAGCACTCGAGGATGGTGTCGGTGGCCAGGGCGGTGTGGGCCACGATCGCGTCGAGCTCGTCGGTGGCGCAGGGGATGTGCGTGCCGGAGATGTCGTCGGCCGAGAGGATGGCGACCTCGCGGCGCATCAGCGTGATGGCCTCGCCGAGCTGGTCGATCTCGGCGAGCAGGGTCTGCTGGCGCCTGTCGTGCAGGGCGAGTGCCAGGACGTGGCACGCGAGCTCGGCCAGGCCGCTGCCGGGGTGGGAGACGGACAGCTCCCGCAGCCGTGCCGCGATCTGGACGGCGTCAAGCATGGACGACCTTCTCGATCTTCTCGCGCAGGGTCTCGGCGCTGAACGGCTTGACGATGTAGTTCGACACGCCGGCCTGCTTGGCGGCGATGACGTTCTCGGTCTTGCTTTCCGCGGTCACCATGATGAACGGGGTTGCGCGCAGGCGCTCGTCGGCGCGCACCTGCTGCAGCAGCTCGAAGCCGGTCATCGGCGCCATGTTCCAGTCGCTGATCACCAGGCCGAAGTTGCCGGCGCGCAGCTTGGCCAGTGCTTCCGAGCCCTCGCCCGCCTCCTCGACGTCCAGGAGGTCGATCTGCTTGAGCAGGTTGCGGATGATGCGCAGCATCGTCTTGTAGTCGTCGACAATGAGCACGCGCGTCGCCTTGTTGATGGCCATGCCAATCTCCCTGCCCTGCGCTGCCGGCCGTCCAGCGCGGCGACCCGGGGCGTAGAATGCCGCCGTATGGTGAACGCGAGGTTACCCGGCCCGCTCAGGCCGGCTGGAAGGCGTCGCGGCTGGACGGCAGGGGGACGAGACCTGCGGTCAGGCCCAGCGCGCTCTCCGCGCCGCCCAGGTAGAGCACGCCGTCGGGCGCCAGGCGCCGGGACAGCGCGTCGAGCACGCGCGATTTTGTTGGCGTGTCGAAATATATCAGCACGTTGCGGCAGAACACGACGTCGAAGCGGCCCAGCGGCGACAGGTCGTCGAGCAGGTTGTGGACGCGGAACTCGACACGGGCGCGCAGGGCGGCGGAGATTCGCCAGCCGCGGCCCTCGGGGGTGAAGTGGCGGGCGAGCAGCGGCGCCGGCAGGCCGCGCCCCACCTCGAAGCGGTTGTACAGCCCGGCGCGGGCGCGCTCGATCCGGCCGGGGGCGATGTCGGTGCCGAGGATGCGCGGCGAAGGGCGGGCGGCGCAGGGAGAGTCGGCCAGCAGCATGGCGAGCGAGTAGGCCTCCTGGCCGCAGGAGGCGGCGGCGGACCACAGGCGCAGCGGCACGCCGGGCGGGCGGTCGGCGTGCAGGCGGGGCAGGACCGCGTCGCGCAGGTGGGCGAACGGGTGCTCGTCGCGGAAGAACAAGGTCTCGCCGGTGGTCATCGCCTCGACCACCTCGCGCTCCAGGGCGCAGCCGGGGGCGGCGAGGACGCGCTCGGCCAGGGCGGCCAGGTCGGCCAGCGACTCGCGGCGCAGCACCGGGGCGAGGCGGGTCTCCAGGAGGTACTGCTTGCCGGGGCCGAGCGTGAGGCCGGAGCGCGCCTTGAGCACGCCGGAGAGCGCCTCGGACGCCGCGTTCATCGCGGCGGGGCCGGGCGGGGCGGCGGCAGGCGGGGCGGCGGAGGCGGGGCGGACAGCATCTGCAGGATGCGCGGGGCGATCTGCGGCAGGGGCAGCACGGCGTGGGCGAGGCCGGCGCGGGCGATGGCGCCGGGCATGCCCCAGACCACGCTGGTCGACGCGTCCTGGGCGATGGCGCAGCCTCCGGCGCGCACGACCAGCCCGGTGCCTTCGAGGCCGTCCTGGCCCATGCCGGTCAGCATCACCACCAGCACGGCGCCGTCGCAGGCGGCGCAGGCGGAGCGCAGCATCGCGTCGACGGCGGGGCGGCAGTGGTTCTCCGGGGGTGCGTCGGACAGCACGGCGCGGAGCGCGCCGCGCTCGCGCCGCACCAGGAGGTGGCGGTTGCCGGGCGCCAGCGCGATGTGGCCCGGGCGGAGCACGGCGCCGTCCACGGCCTCGTCGCAGGGCATCGCGCCGAGGCGGGTCAGGTGCCGGGCGAGCAGGGGCGTGAAGGTCGCCGGCATGTGCTGGGTGAGCACCACCGGCACGCCCAGGGCGGGGCCGAGCGCCTCGACGAGGGCGAACAGCGCCTGCGGGCCGCCGGTGGAGCTGCCGATCGCCAGCAGCGCGGGCGGCCGCGCGGGCGGCGGGGCCGGGGGGTGCGACACGGCGGCCGGCGGTCCGGGCGAGGCGGCG
>CAXSFE010000050.1:0-24906 GCA_964236585.1 uncultured Acetobacteraceae bacterium | reverse complement strand
GTTCGCCGACCCCGGCTGGCGCGCGGCGCTGGGCCACGCGCTGTCGGTGCGCGCCCGCCACGCCCGCCCCCGCCGTGCTCGACTTCCGCGCCCTCCCCGGCCGCGGCGTCTCCGCCCGCATCGCCGGCCGCGCCACCGTCCTCGGCAGCCGCCGCCTACTCGACGAGCTGGGCCTCGCCCCCGGCCCCCTCGCCGCCGCCGCCGCCGCGCTGGAGTCCCGGGGCTGCACCGTCTCCTGGCTCGCCGAGCCCGCCACCCCGCCTCCCGACGCAGCATCCCCCGCCGCCACCTCCTCCGACGCCACCTTCCCCGACGCCGCATCCCCCGACGCCACCCCCGGCCACGTCCTCGGCCTCGTCGCCCTCGGCGACACCCTGCGCCCCGGCGCCGCCCGCGCCGTGCAGCGCCTGCGCGCCCGCGGCATCGAGAGCGTCCTGCTCACCGGCGACAACGACGGCGCCGCCCGCCACGTCGCAGCATCTCTCGGCATCGACCGCGTCTGGTCCTCGCTCCTCCCCGCCGACAAGGCCGTCGTCCTCGCCACCCTGCGCACCCCCGCCCCCTCGCGCCGCGGTGCCGCCGCCCGCCTGCTCGCCCCCCGGCGCGGCCCGGTCGCCCCCCGGCGCAGCCTGGTCGCGATGGTCGGCGACGGCGTGAACGACGCCCCCGCGCTCGCCGCCGCCGACCTCGGCATCGCCATGGGCAGCGGCAGCGACGTCGCCCTGCACAGCGCCGGCCTCGCCCTGATGCGCGCCGACCCCGCCCTGGTCGCCGACGCGCTCGACATCGCCGCCCTCACCCAGCGCAAGATCCGCCAGGGCCTCGCCTGGGCCTTCGCCTACAACCTGGTCGGCATCCCGCTCGCCGCCGCCGGCCTGCTCGACCCCGCCATCGCCGGCGCCGCCATGGCGCTCAGCAGCGTCAGCGTCGTCGCCAACGCCCTGCTGCTGCGGCGCTGGACGCCGCGGCCGTAAGGAAGCAAGGCCAGGGGCTCTGCCCCTGGACCCCGCCAAAGGCCAAGCCTTTGGAATCCAATCCTCAAGCCCAGGGTTTCCAGAGGGCTCGGCCCTTTGGCGGGTCCGGGCAGAGCCCGGCCTTGCTTCCTTCCCCGCCCCCGTCCAGGCCTTCGCCATGACGCTCCCCACCCCCACCCCCGCCCACGCCTGGCCCGCCGACCTCGCCAGCCGCCGCCTCGCGCAGGCCCTGCTGCGCGCGCTCGACGCCGAGCTGCGCGCCCACGACAGCGCCACGCTGACCCTGGAGCGCTGGTGCGCCGCCCACGGCCTGGCCTCGCCCGCCCGCATCGTCGCCGACCGCGTCCCCTGCGCCGCCGCCGCCGACCCCGCCACCCGCGACCTGCTCGACGTGCCCGACGCCGAGCCGGTGCGCCACCGCCGCGTCCGCCTGCGCTGCGGCGCCGTCGTGCTGTCCGAGGCCGACAACTGGTACGTGCCGCGCCACCTGACCCCCGCGATGAACGCGGCGCTCGACGCCGGCGACGCCTCCTTCGGCCACGTCGTCGCCCCGCTCGGCTTCCGCCGCCACACCCTCGCCGCCGAGATCCTGTGGCACCCGCTCCCCGAAGCCCGGCTCCCCCAACTCCGGCCCGCCGCCGCGCCCGACCCCGCGACCGGCCCCAGCGGAACCATGCCGGTCCCCCCCGTGGTGCTGCACCACCGCGCCGTGCTGCGCCTCCCGAACTATACGCCGTTCAGCGTGGTGGACGAGCGCTACACCGCCGGCGTCCTCGCCTTCCCCCCGCTCCGGGACGCGCCCTGAGCCCCCCGCCACCCCGGAGGGCCACATCCGTGTGCCCTGGTTGCACCGCTGTGCCTTCTTGCGGCCGCCCGCCCCGGTCACTCATACAGCCTGGTCACAAACCGGAACCGGGCACACTCCCATGAAGCTGCTGCACGTCGACTCCAGCATCCTCGGCGACAACTCCGCGAGCCGCGCGATCACCGCCGCCGCTACCGCGCGGCTGCGGGCGCTCCACCCCGGCATCGAGGTGACCTACCGCGACCTCGCCGCCCATCCCGTCCGCCCGCTCACCGGCGCCTACCTAGCCGGGCAGAGCGCCGAGGTCGTCCACAACCAGGCGATGCAGGAGGACCTCTCCCTCGGCGGCACGGTGCTCGCCGAGTTCCTCGCCACCGACATCCTGGTGCTCGGCGCCCCGATGTACAACCTCGGCATCCCCGCCCAGCTCAAGGCCTGGGTCGACCGCATCATCGTCGCCGGCAAGACGTTCCACTACACCGAGACCGGCCCCGCCGGCCTCGCCGGGGGCAAGCGCGTGGTCCTCGCCCTGTCCCGCGGCGGCTTCTACGGCCCGGGCACCCCGGCGTCCCACGTCGAGCACGCCGAGTCCTACCTGCGCGGGGTGCTCGGCTTCATCGGCCTGCCCGACATCGAGGTCATCCTCGCCGAGGGCATCGCCACCGGTGCGGAGCAGCGGCAGAAGGCCGTCGACGGCGCCCTCGCCCAGGCCACCGCGCTGGCCGCCTGAAGGAAGCAAGGTTGAGGCTCTGCCTCAAACTCCGCCAAAGGCAGAGCCTTTGGAATCCACTTCTTAAGTCAAGGGTTTCCAAAGGGCTCCGCCCTTTGGCGGGTCCAGGGCAGAGCCCTGGCCTTCCTTCCCTTACTGCGCGATCCGCGAAGCCGCCGCCCAGGCCGCGATCGCCGCGTTCGCCAGCGCCGGCTGCTCGAAGATGCTGGCGTGCTCCGCCTGCGGCACGATCGCCAGCTTCGAGAACGGGATCGCGTTGTGCGTCATCGTGGACACCTCGTACGAGTAGATCGGGTCGTCCACGCCCACCAGCACCAGCGTCGGCACGGTGATCGCGTGCAGCATCGCGGTGAAGTCCGGCCGCCCTGCCAGCGCCGCGCCGCCGCCGACCACCCCGGCCACCGAGCCCTCGGCCAGGATGTCCGCCATCTCCGCCGCCAGCGCGGGCAGGGCGATCCGCCCGACCCCGGTCAGCATCTGCGGCTCGACCGTCGACACGATCGACGGCACGCCCTCCTTCTCCGCCTGCGCGCCGAACGACGGCCACTCCGCCTGCTCGACGATGCTGGCCGCCATCGGGTTGGTGTCGATCAGGATCATGCCGATGAACCTCTGCGGCGCCTGGCGGTAAAGCTCCAGCGTGATCTGCCCGCCCATCGAGTGCCCGCCGATCACCGCGCGCTGGAGGCCCAGTGCGTTCATGAACGCCAGGATGTCGCTGGCGTACTGCTCGATCGAGCCGTAGGGGCTCGGCGTGGTGCTCTTGCCGAAGCCGCGCAGGTCCGGGGTGATCACCTGGAACCGCGAGGACAGCCCGGCGAGCTGCCCCTGGAACAGCTCGCCCGACAGCGGGAAGCCGTGGATCAGCAGCAGCGGCGTGCCCGTCCCCGCCACCTGGTAGAAGATCCTCGCGCCGTTCACCGTGACGAACTGGCCCTGCCGCGTGTCGGCGGCCGCCGCCTGCGCCGCGGTCGGCGTGGGCGGCACCGCCTGCGCGTGCCCCTGCGCCCCGAGCGCAGTGGCGCCGAGCAGGCCGCACAGCCCGGCCGCGAGAATCCTGGATGTCATGGCATACGCCTCCTGGCCGCCTCCTGGCGGCGCGGCCAGGGGGTAGCAGCCCCGCCGCCGAACCTGTGCCCGACATTCGCGTGATCCGCGCCCGGCCCGGATCACTTCGCCGGGCCCGGCGCAGGCCCCGCCGCCGCCTAGCGGACGCCGAGCAGCTCCACGTCGAAGATCAGCGTGGCGTTCGGCGGGATCGTGCCGCCCGCGCCCCGCGCCCCGTAGCCGTGCTCCGGCGGCAGCACCAGCCGGCGCCGCCCGCCGACCCGCATCGTCGCAACCCCGATGTCCCAGCCCGAGATCACCTCGCCCGCGCCCAGCGTGAAGGTGAACGGCTGCCCGCGGTCGCGCGAGCTGTCGAACTTCTTGCCCGGCTTGCCGGCGTCGTCCAGCCAGCCGGTGTAGTGCACGCTCACCCGCTGCCCCTTCGCGGGCTCCGGCCCGTCGCCCACGGCCTCGTCGATGAGGCGGATGCCGTTCGGCAGCGTGGTCTCTGTCTCGGCCATGGATGCGCTCCTGCAGGGGGCGCCGGACTCGACGCCCCTCGGCCGCAGCAACGCACGGCGGCGCCAGGGTTTGCCCTGGGAAGGCAAGGCCAGGGGCTCTGCCCCCATGCCTGAAGGCGGGACCCCGCCAAAGGCCGAGCCTTTGGAAACCCCTTGCTCAAGCAATGCCGGTCCAGGGGCGGCTCGCCCCTGGCGGGTCTGGGCAGAGCCCAGCCTTACTTGCCGTCCCCCGCCGCCACCGCGCGCCGCGCCATCTCCAGCGCCCCCTCGCGCGTGCGCGCCCCGCCCACGAAGCGCCGGACGTGCACGAACACCGCGTCCGCCACCCCCGACGCCTCCGCCAGCGCCCCGTTCTGCAGCCCCGCCCACGCCTCCGGCAGCGGCAGCCGCTGCGCGAACAGCCCCGGCTCCGGCGGCATGCAGTCCACCATCCAGTTGCCGTTGCTCACCGGATAGACCGCGTACACCACCGGCAGCGCGTGGGCGAACACCGCGCCCTTCCACGGCATGCCCCGGTCCAGCTCCAGGATGCGCGGGTCCGCCGACGCCGCGTGCGCCGCCACGATCCCCGCCGCCGCCGCCAGCCTGGCGCGCAGCGCCGCCGCGCGGCGCCGCAGCACCCCGTCCACCAGCCCCACCGCCACCAGGAACGCCGCGTCGGTCGCCTCGTCGCTCTGCACCGCGTCCCAGCCCGGGTTGCAGTCCCCCACCAGCGACGCCAGCCCCAGCGTGTCGTCCGAGGACACCGCCACCCCGTTGTCGTTCTCGTCGATGCGCCGCACCACCGTCGCGTCGATCTCGGCCGCGATCGCGCACGCCAGCGGGTGCTGCTCCGGCGGCAGCAGCGCGCGCATCGCCGCCGCGCCGTGCACCTGCCAGACCAGCCCGGCCGAGCTGAACGGCGTGCCGTCCGCGCGCCCCGGCGCCCCGCGCTGGTGGTGGTCGAAGCGCGCCGTCGCCGGGTCGTGCACGCTGCCCACGTCCCACACCACGTCGCCGGTGGCGATCACCGCCGCGTCGCGCGTGCGCACCAGCGCGTGGTCCGTGCCCGCCTCGCCCGGCTCCCCCGCCTTGCCCAGCCCCCCCGCCTTGCCCAACCCCAGCGCCAGGCGCAGCACGACGTAGGCGAACACCTCGTCGCAGTGGAACTTGCCGCTGTGGGTGACGAGCAGCGGGCGATGGTCCGGCATGGCAGCCTCTTTCGGTCGATGGCCCGGCGCGACGCAGCAGGCAGCCCCGGTGCTACACGGTTCGACCGCCCGCCGCGACCTATAGCGCCCGGGATGGGGGCCGGGTGCCGGGCCGGGACGCACCCGCATCCGCGCGCGGCATGTGTCGACCCGGCGGTGCGAGGGCCCGGCCGGGGCAGGGCGTGATCCCGGACGGCTCCGGCTCAGCCCGCGCGCGTCCCGGCTTCCCTGTGGGCCTTGCGGCAGAGCGCCAGCCAGAACGGCGAGAACTGCGGGGCGTGACCCGGCGGACACAGGCGGTCGAGGCGGCCTTCGAGGAGGGTGGGCCCGTGCCACTGCAGGGTGCCCGGCGGGTGCCCGGCGTCGGCCGCCGTGGCCCAGAACGTGACGGCGCCCCCGAAGCCGGCCACGCGCTCCGCCACCGGCATCACCTGGTCGAGGCGCAGGGCGGGGTCGGAGCTGCTCTTGACCACGAAGATCTTCTCGCCGTCCTCGAGGTCCTCCAGCAGCTTGCGGCGGCAGAACGCCAGCCGTGCGGCCTCGCGCGCGAGCAGCGCGTCGCGGTCGATCTCCCAGCTGTGCATGAAGGTGTGGTAGAAGTAGCGGTAGCGGTTCTGCACGATCATGTACTCGCCATGGCCCTGGCCGCCCTGGATCGAGACGCCCAGCTCCGCGACGTCGTCGATGCCGTCGAACCTGTTGCCGAGCGCCTCGTACAGCCGGTGCAGCCGGATGCCGCCGAAGCGCAGCAGGCTGAGGGGCTCGGCGCCCACCGAGCGCTGGACGAAGCCGAGCTCGCAGTCGTCGCCCAGGCTCTCGAAGCCCATCATCAGCTGCCTGTCGCCCAGCGTCGCGGTCCCGGGCGTGCCGTCGTCCGTCCCGTGGACGTCCTTCGTGACGGACAGCGCCTCGAGGGAGAAGGACATCTCGCGGCTGTCCTCGTTGATGCCCAGCGCCGCCGGGCTCACGCAGTAGCGCGGAACGATCTCGAGGATGTTGAGGCCGTGGCGGCTGTCACCCTCGCCCAGGCGGAACTCCAGGGTCCTGTCCGGTCCGATCCGGTAGTGACCGAGATCCTTCGAGTTGTACGTCAGGTGCAGGGTCTGCTCCCGGCTGCCCGGTGGCGGCTTGACCGACATCAGCGCGCGATGCCCGCCGCGGGACACGTCCAGGGCGGGCAGCACGAGCGTGCTTCTCGGTCCCACCGCCCAGACATGGTTCAGCTCGGGCTCGGCCCAGCCGTTGCCGAGGAAGCTGAACCCGGAGTGGCCGGCCCCGAACGAGATGTCTATCTGATGCACTCCCCGCGACGCACCCGATATATTGATATATATTAAGACCCACACCTGCATTAAGATTCTTGTCCAGATTAAGATCTCCCCGAGGCATGGGCGGACAGGGACCGCGGCGCCCTCCCCAGGACCGCCCCGGGCCAGGCTGCACGGGGCCAGGCTGCACAGGACCAGGCCGCACGGGGCCAGGCCGCCTCGGGCCGGGCCGTCAGGCCTCGGTCACGGGCATGGCCTGCAGGATCGACAGCGCCGCATCGGCCAGCAGGACGTTGCCCGCGCTGCTCGGGTGGATGTCGTCCTCGGCGCCGAGGCCCGGGCGGAACCGGGTGAAGCGGCCGTTCGCGCAGCCGTCGCCCACGATGGCGTCGATGTCGAGGAACGCCACGCCCTGCGCCGCCAGGCCGTGCAGCAGCGGCATGGACCAGAGCCGCACCGCCTCCAGCTCCGGCGTGGCGCTGGACGTCGGGCGCGGCGCGGGCGAGCACAGCACCGGGGTCACGCCGCGCTCGATGCAGTGCCGGGCGAAGCCGAGGGCTCCCTCGCAGGCGTCGCGCGAGGCCTCCACCGTCTGCGGGTCGTTGCCCGACCAGACCTGGACGAAGGCGCAGGACGCCCTGTTCGTGCGGATGGCGTCGAGCCCGGCGGCCAGGAAGGCGGGGCTCGGGCACCCGAAGGTGGCGGCGGCGACGTGCGAGACCGGGCGCTGCGGCGTCGAGAGCCTGTCCGCCGCCCGCCGGACCGGGCCGAGGTAGCCGAGCGGCTCGCCGCCGCCCATCAGGATCGAGTCGCCGACGGAGACCAGGGTGAGCCCCGGCCGCGTGCCGATCGACTGGACGCCGCAGCACAGGCCGTTGCCAAGGTAGTCCCCCGGCGGCTCCGGATCGGCGACCGCGGCGGCGCCCAGGTAGTCGGCCATGCCGCCGCCGCCCGTCAGGAACAGGGCGCGCCACGGCCTCTCCGGGGTGCCGGCGAAGAACCGCCCGTCATGCACGTAGGTCGGCTGGACGCCGGTGAAGCGCCGGCCCGGCGTGCGCACGCGCACCATGACCAGGCAGCCTGGCCGGCCGTCGCGCCTGGCGACGGGCGCAAGCGGCATCCAGTCGGAGAACACGATGGCGGGAGGGCTGCCGTAGGGTGCGCCCGCGTCATGCGCCGCCCCGCTGCCGGCGGGCGGCAGGTCAAGCCTGCCCGCCCCTGTGGCGCCCGGGGCGACACCCGGGGCGGCGAGCTGCTCCGCGAGCGACAGGTCCCTGCCCGCGTTGCCGAAGGTGACCGGGCGGGGTGCCACCGGCGCCCCGGCGGCGTCGACGGGGCTGCTCTGCGCCGAGGCCGTCGCGGCATAGGAGGCGCCGGCGATGGTCCAGCCAGAGCGCAGTCCGTTGTGGAACAGGAAGCGGACGTGGTGCGCGTCGTTCTCCAGGGTGTGAACCTCGTTGGTGACGCAGCCGTCCGGGCCGGCGGTCCCGAACATGGCGGCGTCCCGGGTCCAGCCGAAGTCGACGACCTGCACCGCCATCTCCGTCCTGGCCGGCAGGGTCCTGGGCCAGGCAGGCGCCCCGGCCGTCCGCGCGGGCAGGGCATCCGCCCCGACACGGGGCAGAACCCCGAGGGCGAGGGTCCCGAGGGCGGCCCTGCGCCCCAAGCCTGCGCGAGGGCCTGTCACCGGGGAGCGTGTCACGAAGACCTGACCTGCGACCACGGGCCCCGAGACGTCGGGCAGGGTCTTACATTTCGTTTCAACCCATGCACACGTCCCGACATGTTTCTTCCCCCTAGATGCGCCTGCCCGCCGCGCAAGGCGGTGCACGGGAAGGAGCGTCGCCATGCTGAAGACCATCATGCGGGCCGGTGTCGTGGCGGGGCTGCTCGCCGCCGGAGCCGTCCAGGCCCAGGGCATGCACCCCGGCATGCACGGGGGACCGCACGGCGCGATGGGCCACGGCTACCTCGGCTTCCTGCAGGGTGTCACGCTCACCGACGCGCAGCAGTCCAGGATGCACGACATCACGCACGCGAGCTGGCAGCAGCTCAAGCCGCAGATGCAGCAGCTCCGCGCCCTGCGCGAGCAGATCGGCACCGACCTCGCCAGCACCGCCACGGTCAGCGCCCCCCAGCTCGTCGCCCTGCAGCAGCAGGCGCAGACCCTGCAGAACCAGCTCGACCAGGCGAAGCTCGCCACCGCGATCCAGGTCCGCGCCCTGCTGACCCCGGAGCAGCTGAGCCAGGCGGCCACCGTCCACGCCCAGCTCGCCGCCCTGCACCAGCAGGAGCACGCCGTGCTGTCGCAGACCCCGGCCGCGACCGCGCAGTAGACAAGGCAAGGCCAGGGGCTCTGCCCCTGGACCCCGCCAAGGGAAGCCCCTTGGATGGCTTCACTCAAGCAAGGCCGGTCCAGGGCGGCTCGCCCTGGCGGGTCCAGGGCAGAGCCCTGGCCTTGCTCCCTACAGCTCCACCTCCAGCGCCACCGACACCGTCTGCGCCGGCGGGATGTGGAAGAACTCGATCGGCGTCAGCCCGGTGCGCCCGAGGAACAGGAACAGCCGGCAGCGCAGCCGGTCCAGCCACCGCCCATGCTCCGCCGCGATCGGCTGCCCGAGGTAGAACACCGCCCCGTCCCACTCGAACGGCACCGCACCGCGCAGCACCCGCCCCACGTCCGGGCTCTCCATGAAGCCGAACCGCGCCGTGCCCCGGAACAGCCCGTCGCCCAGCGACTCGATGTCCAGCCGCTCGCCGGTCACGAACGGCACGTCGCTGGTCTCCACCTTGAGCAGCATCACCCGCTTGGAGCGCACGTGGGCCAGCAGCCACGGGTGCTGGCCCACCAGCGGCACTTGGTCGAGGTCGCCGGTGAGGAACACCGCCGTCTCGCCCTCGCGGTCGGCCCAGTCCCCCATCAGCGCGCGGAACCGCGCCACCGGCATCTCCCAGTGCGCGATCGAGCGACGGTAGCGTGCCCGCCCGTCGGTCCACACCGCCACCACCCCGAACACCACCAGCGCGATCGCCAGCGGCAGCCACGCCCCGGACAGCAGCTTGGCCAGGTTGGCCACCAGGAACGCCACCTCCACCACCAGGAACGCGCCCACCAGCGCCACCGCCCGCACGCGCCCCCAGCCCCAGACCCGGCGCAGCACCACGTAGTAGACGACCGAGGTGATCGTCATCGTCCCGATCACCGCCAGCCCGTAGGCCGCGCCCAGCGCGTCGGACGTGCGGAACCCCAGCACGATCGCGATGCACCCGACCGCCAGCACGCCGTTGACGACCGGCATGTACACCTGCCCCTCGGTGTCGGCCGAGGTGTGGCGGATCGCGTAGCGCGGCGCATACCCCATGTTGACCGCCTGCTGCGTCAGCGAGAACGCCCCCGAGATCAGCGCCTGGCTCGCGATGATCGCCGCCAGCGTCGACAGCGCCACCATCGGGTAGATCCCCCAGTGCGGCACCAGCGAGAAGAACGGCTCGTCCGCCGCGCCCGGGTCGTCGAGGATGTGCCCGCCCTGGCCCAGGTAGTTCAGCAGGAGCCCGGGCAGCACCACGCAGTACCAGGCCAGCGTGATCGGCCGGCGCCCGTAGTGCCCGAGGTCGGCGAACAGCGCCTCCACCCCGGAGAACGCCAGCACCACCGCCCCCAGCGTCGCGAACCCGGTCCAGCCGTGGCCCACCAGGAAGCGCAGCCCGTACGCCGGGTCGGCCGCCGCCAGCACCGACGGGTGGTGCAGCGTGGCCGCGAGCCCGACCACGCCGATGGTGACGAACCAGGCCAGCATCACCGGCCCGAACAGCCGCGCCACGCGCTCCGTGCCCCCGCTCTGCACCGCGAACAGCACCACCAGGATCGCCACCGACAGCGGCAGCACCACCGGCTGGAACACCGGCGTCGCGGTCTTGAGCCCCTCGACCGCGGACAGCACCGAGATCGCCGGCGTGACCATGCCGTCGCCGAACAGCAGCGCCGAGGCGAACAGCGCCAGCAGCGTCAGCCCGTTCGGCCGGTCGCGGCGCCGCGGCGGCGCCTTGCTGCCCCCGCCCGCCCCCGAGCCGCCCTTGCCGGGCTCCTCCCGTCCGCCCCCGGCCTCGCCGGCGTCGGGCGCGATCTCGTCGCGCGTCCCGTCCTGCAGCGGGTTCACCCGCGCATGGATCAGCCCCAGCATCGCCAGCGTGCCGCCCTCGCCGTCATGGTCGGCGCGCAGCACGAACCCCACGTACTTCACGCACACCACGAGCACGATCGACCACAGCACCAGCGACAGCACCCCCAGGATCGCCCCCGGGTCGTGCGCGAAGCCCGGCGTGTCGTGGAACACCTGGCGCACCGCGTACAGCGGGCTGGTGCCGATGTCGCCGAACACCACGCCGAGTGCCCCGAACGCCACCAGGGCGACCGGCTTGCTGTCCTTGGCGCTCATCGGCGGTCTCCAGGCCCTGGGTTCGTCGCCAGCCCGACCGGGCCGCGCGCCACGTCGCGGTCCGCGCCGTCCGCGGCCGCTGCCCGCCCGGGCCCGGACGGCAGCGCCCGCGCCGGCACGCGAATCGCGGGCTGCGGCACGCGGACCGCAAGCTGCACGACCAGGCTCGCCAGCGCCATGGCGAAGCCGAGCCCCGCCACCGCCGTCCACCCGTACGCGTGCCACGCCAGCCCCGCCCCCGCCGAGCCGAACGCGCCGCCGCCGAACAGGCACGCCACGAAGATCGTGTTCATCCGCCCCCGCGCCTCCGGGGCGAGCCCGAGCACCACCGTCTGGTTGGCGATCATCGACAGCTGCACCCCCGCGTCGAGCACGACCACCCCCACCGTCAGCCCCGCCATCGTCGGGAACGCCGCCAGGATCGCGAACGCCGCCAGCACCAGCGCGATGCCGAGCCGGACCACCCCCGCGGGCCCGTGCCGGTCCGACAGCCGCCCCGCCAGCGGCGCGCACGCAACGCCCGCCAGCCCGACCACGCCGAACAGCCCCGCCGCCTCGCTGCCCAGCCCGAAGCGCGGCGTCTGCAGCAGCAGGGCGAGCGTCGACCAGAACGCCGAGAACCCCCCGAACAGCCCCGCCTGCACCAGCGCCGAGCGCCGCAGCGCCGGATGCGCCCGCACCAGCCCCGCCAGCGACCCCAGTAGCCGCCCGTACGGCACGCTCTGCGTCGGCGCCACCCGCGGCAGCGCGAGCCGCAGCATCACCCCCATCGCCGCCGCGATCGCGGCCCCCACCCAGAACATCGCCCGCCAGCCGAAATGCTCGGCCACCACCCCGCTCAGCGTGCGCGCCAGCAGGATGCCGCACAGCAGCCCGCTCATCACCGTGCCCACGGTGCGCCCGCGCGACTCGGGCGGCGACAGCTCGGCGGCCAGCGGCAGGATCTGCTGCGCGATGGTCCCCGCCACCCCCACCGCCGCCGACGCCGCCAGGATCGCCACCGCCCCGTGCAGGCTCGCCGCCGCCGCCAGCGCCAGCACCAGCGCCGCGGTCTGCCCCACGATCAGCCGCCGCCGCTCCGTGCAGTCGCCCAGCGGCACCAGCAGCACCAGCCCCAGCGCGTAGCCGAGCTGCGTCGCCGTCGGCACCTGGCTCGCAAGCGGCCCCAGCTCTGCGCCCATCAGCCCGACCATCGGCTGGTTGTAGTAGATGTTGGCCACCGACAGCCCCGCCGAGACTGACAGCACCAGCAGCAGCGCCCGCGTCAGCGGGGGAGACCCTTGCACCTGAGACATCGACCGGCCCGGACAGTGAGGCCGTTGATTGGCGGGCGGGCGCAGGGAAGGCAAGCAAGGCCGGGCTCTGCCCGGACCCGCCAAAGGCCGAGGGGCCTCTGGACACCCACCCCTGGAGCCTGCGGCACACTCCCGCGTGGGGTGCCGCCGGCCCGAAGTTGCCCCGGATCCAGGGGCGGCTCGCCCCCGCCTTCAAGCAGGGGCGGGTCCGGGCAGAGCCCGGCCTTCCTGCGTCCTCGCCGCCACGCCCCCCCTGGGCACGCGCCTTGCACCAACTCTGAGCGTGCGTTCCCCATCTGCCCCGCGCTAGCCTTGCGAGGGCGTGCGGGACAGGCCGCTTGCCCGGGGGCGAAGACCGCCCAACTGCCGATATGCTCGCGTGGATCTGCTGGCGACCGGCCCGGTCCCCGCGCCCGAAGCGGCGCGCTCCGCGGCCCGGCCTTCCTTGGGAGTTTCGTGATGCCTCAGACCGACACAGTGTTCGCCCTCCACGCCGCCCTGCGCGACGGCCGCCGCGAGGTGGAGATGAGCCTCTCCGACTACCTCGAAGCCTGCCGCGACGACCCCTCCGCCTACGCGAGCCCCGCCGAGCGCATGCTGCGCGCCATCGGCGAGGCGGAGCTGGTGGACACCTCGCGCGATCCGCGACTCGGCCGCCTGTTCCTCAACCGCACCGTGCGCATGTACCCGGCATTTGCCGAGTTCCACGGCATGGAGGAGACGATCGAGCGCATCGTCGGCTTCTTCCGCCACGCCGCCCAGGGGCTGGAGGAGCGCAAGCAGGTGCTCTACCTGCTGGGCCCGGTCGGCGGCGGAAAGTCCTCGCTCGGCGAGCGGCTCAAGGCGCTGATGGAGCACGAGCCGATCCACGTGCTGAAGGCCGGCAACACGCTGAGCCCGGTGTTCGAGAGCCCGCTCGGCCTGTTCGACCCCGACACCATGGCCGACGCGCTCGCGGAGAAATACGGCATCCCGCGCCGCGTGCTCACCGGCATCGCCTCCCCCTGGGCGCTCAAGCGCCTGGAGGAGTGGGGCGGCGACCTCGAGCGCTTCACGGTCGTCAAGCTCTACCCCTCGCGCCGCCGCCAGGTCGCGGTCGCCAAGACCGAGCCCGGCGACGACAACAACCAGGACATCTCGGCGCTCGTCGGCAAGGTCGACATCCGCAAGCTGGAGATGTTCAGCCAGGACGACCCGGACGCGTACGGCTTCTCCGGCGGCCTGAACCGCGCCAACCAGGGCATCCTCGAGTTCGTCGAGATGTTCAAGGCGCCGATCAAGATGCTCCACCCCCTGCTCACCGCGACGCAGGAGGGCAACTACCTGGGCACGGAGAACATCGGCGCGATCCCGTTCCAGGGCATCCTGCTCGCCCACTCCAACGAGGCGGAGTGGCAGTCCTTCCGCAACAACCGCACCAACGAGGCCTTCCTCGACCGCGTCTCCGTCGTCAAGGTCCCCTACTGCCTGCGCGTCACCGAGGAGAGCCGCATCTACGAGAAGCTGATCAGCGGCTCCGCGCTGGCCGAGGCGCCCTGCGCCCCGCACACGCTGGAAATGCTGGCCCGCTTCGCCGTGCTCTCGCGCCTCAAGGCGCACGCCAACTCGCGCCCGTTCGCCAAGATGCGCGTCTACGACGGCGAGAACATCCGCGAGACCGACCCCAAGGTCCGCACCATGCAGGAGTACCGCGACACCGCGGGCGTCGACGAGGGCATGGACGGCATCTCCACCCGCTTCGCCTACAAGGTGCTGAGCGCGACCTTCAACCACTCCTCCAACGAGGTCGCCGCCGACCCGGTGCACCTGATGTACGTCCTTGAGCAGGCGATCCGCCGCGAGCAGTTCCCCGCCGACACCGAGGCCGCCTACCTCGCCACCATCAAGTCCGAGCTGGCGTCGCGCTACGCCGAGTTCATCGGCAACGAGATCCAGAAGGCCTACCTGGAAAGCTACGGCGATTACGGCCAGAACCTGTTCGACCGTTACCTCGACTACGCCGACGCCTGGATCGAGGACCAGGACTTCAAGGACCCCGACACCGGCCAGATGCTCAACCGCGAGCTGCTCAACGCCGAGCTGACCAAGATCGAGAAGCCCGCCGGCATCGCCAACCCCAAGGACTTCCGCAACGAGGTCGTCAAGTTCGCGCTGCGCAACCGCGCCCACAACGCCGGCCGCAACCCGTCCTGGACCAGCTACGAGAAGATCCGCGACGTGATCGAGAAGCGCATGTTCTCCCAGGTCGAGGACCTCCTGCCGGTGATCTCCTTCGGCTCCAAGAAGGACGGCGACACCGAGAAGAAGCACCACGACTTCGTCGAGCGCATGGTCTCGCGCGGCTACACCGAGCGCCAGGTCCGCCGCCTGGTCGAGTGGTACATGCGCGTCAAGCAGTCCGCCTGACCGGGCGCCGCCTGACCAGCGCGAAGGAGTCCGCTATGCCCGACAACGACCACGCGACATCCGGCGTTAAGGACTCCGCCACCCTGCGCGGGCTATCCCCGCGCAGGGTCCTCCTCCGCAAGCCCGCCCTCCGAACGGCCTGAGCACACGCAACCTTGGACATCATCGACCGCCGCTCCAACCCGCACGGCAAGAACCTGGAGAACCGCCAGCGCGTGCTCGCCCGCGCGCGCGGCGCCATCGCCCGTGCCGCCCGCGCCGCCATCGACCAGGGCACGCTGCGCGAGACGGCGGAGGGCACCACCGTCACCATCCCCGCCGACGTGCTGCACGAGCCCTCGTTCCACACCGTCTTCTCCGGCGGCGAGCGCCACCTCGTGCTGTCCGGCAACAAGGAGTTCTCCACCGGCGACCGCCTCGCCAAGCCGAAGGGCGGGCAGGGCAGCGGCGGCGGTCCCGGCAGCGACGGCGGCGCGGGCGAGTCGCAGGACGGCTTCCGCTTCGTGCTGACGCGCGACGAGTTCCTCGACCTGTTCTTCGAGGACCTGGAGCTGCCCGACTTGGTCAAGAGCCAGGTCGTCGCCACCGACACCACCCAGCCCGCCCGCGCCGGCATCTCCGTCGACGGCACCCCCTCGCAGGTCGACATGTCGCGCACCATGCGCCAGTCCATGGCCCGCCGCATCGGCCTGCGCCGCCCGAAAACCCCCGACATCCGCGCCCTGGAGGAGGAGGTCGCCGCCCTGGAGGCCAGCGGCGCCGACGCCGACCGCCTGCACGCGCTGCGCGCCGAGCTGGAGATGGCGCTGCGCAAGCTGGCCCGCGTACCCTGGGTCGACCCGATCGACATGCGCTACCGCCGCTTCACCCCCACGCCCAAGCCCACCGCGCGCGCCGTGATGTTCTGCCTGATGGACGTCTCCGGCTCGATGTCGGAGAGCATGAAGGACCTCGCCAAGCGCTTCTTCCTGCTGCTCCACGTGTTCCTGGAGCGCCGCTACAAGCGCGTCGACCTCGTCTTCATCCGCCACACCGAGGTCGCCGAGGAGGTCGCCGAGGAGGTGTTCTTCACCGACCCCCGCACCGGCGGCACCGTGGTCTCCACCGCGCTCGCCGAGTTCACCCGCATCCAGCGCGAGCGCTACCCCGCCGGCTCGTGGAACATCTACGCCGCCCAGGCCTCGGACGGCGACAACTCCGGCAGCGATACCGCGCGCTCCGTGGCCATGCTGGAGACCGACATCCTGCCGATCGTGCAGCACTTCGCCTACATCGAGGTCTCCATGTCCGCCGCCATGATCCGCGGCGAGACTGACCTGTGGCGCGGCTACGCTCCCCTGTCGCAGCGCGCGCCCAAGCTCGCCATGCGCCGCGTCGCCGAGCGGCGCGACATCTTCCCGGTGTTCCGCGACCTGTTCGGCCGCAAGGTCCCCGCATGAAGGAAGGCCAGGGGCTCTGCCCCTGGACCCCGCCAAAGGCCAAGCCTTTGGAAACCTCGACTCGGGCCTGCGGCACCCCTCGCCTTGCCTTTCATGTGCCGGTCCAGGGGCGGCTCGCCCCTGGCGGGTCCGGGCAGAGCCCGGCCTTCCTTCCTTCCTGACGGAGCCCCCCGATGGACCTCCTCTACACCGGCACCGACTGGGACTTCGGCACGCTGCGCCGCTCCTACGACGCGATCGAGCGCATCGCGACCGACGAGCTGGGCCTGGAGCTGTACCCCAACCGCATCGAGGTCATCACGTCGGAGCAGATGCTCGACGTCTACACCGCGCACGGCATGCCGCTGAGCTACCGCCACTGGTCCTACGGCAAGCGCTTCCTGCAGCACGAGCACAGCTACCGGAAGGGCTACACCAGCCTCGCCTACGAGGTCGTCATCAACTCCAGCCCGTGCATCTCCTACCTGATGGAGGAGAACACCGCGACGATGCAGGCGCTGGTGATCGCGCACGCCGCCTTCGGCCACAACCACTTCTTCCGCAACAACCACCTGTTCCGGCAGTGGACCGAGGCCTCCGGCATCCTCGACTACCTGAGCTTCGCGCGCGGCTACGTCGCGAGCTGCGAGGACCGCCACGGCGTCGCCGCCGTCGAGCGCATCCTGGACGCGGCGCACAGCCTGTCGCGCCACGGCGTGCACCGCCACGGCGGCTCGCGCCCGATGAACCTGCGCACCGAGGAGCGGCGCGAGCGCGAGCGCCAGGAGTACGACGAGCGCGTGTTCGACGACCTGTGGCGCACGCTGCCCGACGCCAAGGCCGGCCCCGGCCCCGACCGCCTCGCCGAGCAGCGCCGCCGCCTCGGCCTGCCCGAGGAGAACCTGCTCTACTTCCTGGAGAAGACCTCGCCCAAGCTCGCGTCCTGGGAGCGCGAGATCATCCGCATCGTCCGCCTGATCGCCCAGTACTTCTACCCGCAGCCGCAGGTGAAGCTGATGAACGAGGGCTGCGCCACCTGGGTGCACCAGCGCATCATGACCCGCCTGCACGAGACCGGGCAGATCGACGACGCCGCCTTCCTGGAAACCCTGCACTCCACCAGCAACGTGATCTACCAGCCCGGCTTCGAGCAGTCCGGGCCGAACTTCAACCCCTACGCGCTCGGCTACGCCATGATGACCGACATCGCCCGCGTCTGCGAGACGCCCACCGCCGAGGACCGTGCCTGGTTCCCCGACATCGCCGGCAACGGCGAGGCCAACGCCACCCTGCGCCACGCCTGGGCCAACTACCGCGACGAAAGCTTCGTCCTGCAGTTCCTCTCGCCCCGCGTGATGCGCGACTTCCGCATGTTCCGCCTGCTCGACGAGTCGGCAGAGCCCACGCTGCTCGTCGACGCGATCCACGACGACGAGGGCTACCGCTCGATCCGCCGCAGCCTCGCGCGCACCTACGACCCCGGCCTCAACGACGCCGACGTCCAGGTGGTCGACGTCGACCTCGCCGGCGACCGCCGCCTCGTGCTCCAGCACCGCACGCGCCCGGGGCAGAAGCTCTCGCCCAAGGACGCCGAGGCCACGCTGCGCCAGCTCTCCGTGCTCTGGGGCTACGAGGTCCGCCTGCAGGAGGTCGACTCGGAAACCGAGGCGGTCCTCGCCACCCACGCCGCCAGCCCGCCGAAGTAGGACGGCCGAAGGCAAGGAAGGCCAGGGGCTCTGCCCCTGGACCCCGCCAAAGGCGGAGCCTTTGGGATCCTCTACTTAAGTAAAGCCGGTCCAGGGGCGGCTCGCCCCTGGCGGGTCTGGGCAGAGCCCAGCCTTGCTGCCTACGCCTTCCAGGTCGCGTGCCGCGCCATCTCGCACCCGTCCGTGCGGTACACCGCCGAGCACGCCGGCGCGAACAGCGGCCGCCCGCGCGTCACGGTGGGCGAGGGCGCCGCAGCCTGGGCCACGGCCGGCCGGGGCGCCGCCGCCGGGCTGCGCGCCAGCACCGCGCCGCCCACCACAACCACGCCGGCGAGCCCGCCAATCCAGCCTGAACCATGTCGCACAAGCGCCTCCTGCGTCTGGAAGCACCATACCAAATCCGACGAACAGATAAAGAACAAATCGTTAATGCGCCGGCATGGCCCCGCGATCCGAAACGGGAACACGCCCCGGCCCTCGGCATGCCCGCCCTGCTACAGCAGCGACTCGATTCTGATCGGCAGCGTGCGGACGCGCCGGCCGGTGGCGTCGAACACGGCGTTGGCGATCGCGGCGTTGACCCCGATGATGCCGATCTCCCCCAGCCCCTTCACGCCCTCCGGGTCCGCCTCGCGGTCATCGTCCGGCACGGTGATCGCGACCAGCGCCCCGACATCGGCGGCCACCGGCACGTGGTACTCGGCCAGGTCCTCGTTCACGTACGCGCCGGTGCGCGGATCGACCAGCGTCTCCTCCAGCAGCGCCGAGCCGTGCCCCCCCACCATGCCGCCAATCAGCTGGCTGCGCGCCGCCATCGGGTTGAGGATGCGCCCCGCCGCGAACGCCCCGACATGGCGCCGCACCTCGACCTCGCACGTCGCCGAATGCACCCGCACCTCCACGAAATGCGCCCCGAACGCCCAGGCCAGCGTCCCCGCCACCGGGCTCGCCAGCGCCATCTTCCCCGCATCCAGCGCCTGCAACGCCCCGTCCGCCGCCCCCGCCGGCACGAACCCCACCTCGACCACCCCCGTGCGGCGCCCGCCCATCGCCGCGCACGCCTGCCCGAGCGCGTTGGCCAGGCTCGCCGTCGTCGACGACCCCCCCGACAGCCCAGCCGCCGGCAGCGCCGAGTCCCCCAGCCGCACCTCGACCGCGCCCACCGGCAGCCCCAGCCGCTCGGACGCCATCACCGCGAGCACCGTGGCGATCCCGTTGCCGACCTCGTGGTGCGCCGTCTCCACCACCGCACCCCCCGGCACCCGCGTCAGCCTGACCCGCGCCGGCGCGATCTTCGCCGGCCGCGCCGCCGCAGCACACCCCTGCCCGACCAGCCACCCGCCCTCCCGCCGCGCCCGGCTGCCCGGCGGCCCCGCCCGCCACCCGAACGCCGCCGCCCCCGCGTCCAGGCAGCGCATCAGCGCCCGCGTGGTGAACGGACGCCCGCTCACCGGATCGACCGCGGTGTCGTTGCGCCGCCGCAGCGCCACCGGATCGAGGCCCAGCGCCGCCGCCATCTCGTCCACCGCGCACTCCAGCGCGAACAGGTAAGGCACCTCCGGCGGCGCGCGCATCGGCCCCGGCGTGTTGCGGTCCACCCGCGCCACCCGCTCCGTCGCCGCGACCGCCGGGCAGGCGTACAGCGCGGTGGACACGTCCGTGCCCTCCATCGCGAAGTCGTCGAACCGCGACGTCACCGTCTCCGCGTCGTGCCCCAGCGCCACGAACCGCCCGTCCCGGTCCGCGCCCAGCCGGATGCGGTGCCGCGTCTCGCTGCGGTGGTTGGCCACCGTGAAGCTGTCGCGCCGCCCGACCTCCAGCCGCACCGGCCGTCCCACCCGCCGCGCCGCCAGCGCGCACAGCACCGTGTGCTGCGACAGCGCCATCTTGGACCCGAAGTGCCCGCCGATCGGCCCCGAGATCACCCGCACCCGCTCCGGCGCGATCCCGAGCTGCGCTGCCAGCCCGTGGCGCGCGGCGCCGACGAAGCGCGTCGGCTCCCAGATCGTCAGATCGTCCCCCGACCACTCGCACAGCGTGGACGGCAGCTCGATCGGGACGTGGTGCTGCACCGGCGTGGCATACCGCTGGTCCACCACCTGCGCCGCCCCCGCGAGCCCGGCCGCAAGATCGCCGACCGCCCTGTCCTCGTAGTCCCCGTGCAGCGCCCCGAGCGGGACCGACGGCGCATCGCCGTCCCCGAGCCGTGCCGCGTGCGGCCCCACCGCATACCCGACCCGCAGCGCGCACGCCCCCGCCTCCGCCGCCTCCGCCGTCTCCGCGACCACGACGGCCACGATCTGCCCCGCGTGGCGGATCTCCGCCGACGCCAGCGGCCGCGCCGTGCTGTTCGCCCATCCCCCCGCCATGAGGTGCCCCACCGGCCTCACCGCCCCGCTCACCTCCGCGAAGGTGAGCACGTCGAGCACCCCCGGCCGCGCGAGCACCGCGTCGCGCCCGACCGCGGTGACCCGCCCCCGCGCGACCGGGCTGCGCACCAGCCGGGCGTGCGCCATCCCCGGCAGCGCCACGTCCCCCGCGTAACGCACCCGGCCGCTGACCGTGTCCGGCCCGCCGACCCGCACCGCGGCGGCGCCGAGCACGGCAGGGCCCGCAGCGGCGGGGCGGGGGCGATCTGTCATGCCGTCCCAACGCCCGGCCCCGCGAAAGATGCACGGCCCGGGGGCGTCACGAACCCGACGGCCCCCGCACAGAAAGAAAGCGTGTTCTTTCTTGAAAGAAAGAACCAAAGAACTTTGCCCATAAGAACTCAGGCCGCGGGCGAGCCTCGACCTTCCGGGGCAAAGTCTTTTTGCTTCTTTTTCTTCAGAAAAAGAAGACTCTTCCTTGCTGCCGCCAGCCCCCTAGTTCACGAGCGACGTGCTGACCCCATCCGCCTGGGTCGTCTGGTCGAACGGATAGGTGTGCCTGGCCGTCTCCAGGCCGACCGTGAACGTCCCTGCGCCGAGCAGCACGATCACGATCAGACGCAGGAGCGTGTCGCGGAGGCCGACCCTGTCGCAGTGCTGCAGGCCCATCCACAGGACGGTGCCGGCCACGATCGCCGCATATCCCCACGACAGGGAGTCGTTCGGAAACGTCATCATATCCATGCCAGTGGCCTTTGGCGGCCTGCCCCAACCCGATGCCGGCCGGTCCCGCGCCGGCCGCGCCAGGCCCCGCCACACCGGCGGAGCCTGCAGACACTCACCCCGCGTGAACGGTCATGGCCGCGCGGGACGCGGCCGGGCGGAGCGCCGCGGGCGCCCTCAGCCCTGCTCGGCGGGCAGCACCGCCGCCTGCCTGCGCCCGTGGAACACGCGCTGCACCACGGTGTAGAACACCGGCGTGAACAGCAGGCCGAACACGGTCACGCCCAGCATCCCGAAGAACACCGCGGTGCCGAGCGTCTGTCGCATCTCCGCCCCCGCCCCGGTGGCGCTCATCAGCGGCACCACGCCGAGGATGAAGGCGAGCGAGGTCATCAGGATCGGCCGCAGCCGCGTGCGCGCCGCCTGCGCCGCCGCCTCGGCCGGGGCCGCGCCCCCGTCCTCCGCCTGGCGCGCGAACTCGACGATCAGGATCGCGTTCTTCGACGCCAGCCCGACCAGCACGACGAAGCCGATCTGCGCCAGGATGTCGACGTTCATGCCGCGCAGCAGCAGCCCCGAGACCGCGGCGAGCAGGCACATCGGCACGATCAGCACCACCGTCAGCGGCAGGCTCCAGCTCTCGTACTGCGCGGCCAGCACCATGAACACGAACAGCACGGACGCTCCGAAGATCAGCAGCGTCGTGTTGCCCGCCTGGCGCTGCTGGAACGCGAGGTCGGTCCACTCGAACCCCATGCCCGCCGGCAGCCGCTCCGCCGCAAGCTTCTCCATCGCCGCCAGCGCATAGCCCGACGACACCCCCGGCAGCGTGCCGCCCTGCACCTCGGCCGCCGGGAACAGGTCGTAGCGCGGCACCCGGTACGGCCCGGTCACGTCGTGGAACCGCGCCACCGAGCCGATCGGCACCATCGCCCCGGACGCGTTGCGCGTCTTCAGCCGCGCGATGTCCTCCGTCGTCGCGCGGAACCGCCCGTCCGCCTGCGCCATCACCTCGAAGGTCCGCCCGAGATAGTTGAAGTCGTTGACGTAGGCCGAGCCGATGTAGACCTGCATCGCCTCGAACACCTTCTCCGGCGCCACGCCGAGCTTCTCCGCGCGCACCCGGTCGATGTCGGCGTACACCGTCGGCGTGCCGCTGCTGAACTGCGTGAACACGCCCGCCAGGCCCGGCACGCCGTTCGCCGCCCCCGCCAGGTCCATGGCCGCAGCCGCGAGCGCCTCCGCCCCCGCGCCGCTCTGGTCCTGCACCATCATCTTGAAGCCGCCGGAGTTGCCGATCCCGCTCACCGGCGGCGGCGCCAGCACGATCACGAACGCGTCCTGCACCGCCGACAGCCGCTGGCGCAGCGACGCCAGGATCTCCGGCGAGCTCTGGTGGTGGCCTGCGCGCTGCTCGAACGTCCGCAGCCCCGAGAAGATGGCGCCCGCGTTGCTCGCGTTGGTCAGGCTCGCCCCGTCCAGCCCCGCGAACACCACCGCGTTGCGCACCCCCGGCGTGTCCAGGATGATCCGCGTCACCTCGCGCACCACCGCGTCCGTGCGCGACAGCGACGCACCGGGCGGCAGCTGCATCACCGTGATCAGGTACCCCTGGTCCAGCTCCGGAATGAACCCCGTGGGCGCGCGGCTGAACTGCCACCCGGTCAGCCCGATCAGCCCGACATAGGCCAGCAGCACGACCGCGCTCAGCCGGATCAGCCGCACGGTCAGCCGCCCGAACCGCTCGGACAGCCACTCGAACGCGGCGTTGAACCCCGCGAAGAACGCCACGACCGGCCGCGACAGCAGCGCCGCCACCGGCCGCCGCCCCGGCGCCGCCGCACCGCCCGCCTCATGCCCCTCGCCCTGCGCCGCGTGCGCCCTGAACAGCAGCGCGCACAGCGCCGGGCTCAGCGTGAGCGAGACGAAGCACGAGATCACCGTGGACGCCGAGATCGTCACCGCGAACTGGCGGAAGAACTGCCCCGAGATGCCGCTGATGAACGCCGACGGGATGAACACCGCGCACAGCGTGAGCGCGATCGCCAGCAGCGCCCCGCCCACCTCGTCCATGGTGCGGTGCGCCGCCTCGCGCGGCGACAGCCCGAGCCGCAGGTTGCGCTCCACGTTCTCGACCACGACGATCGCGTCGTCGACCACGATGCCCACCGCGAGCACCAGCCCGAACAGCGACAGGTTGTTCAGCGAGAACCCCAGCGCCGCGAGCACCGCGAAGGTGCCCACCAGCGAGACCGGGATCGCGATGATCGGGATGATCGACGCCCGCCAGGTCTGCAGGAACAGGATCACCACCACGACCACCAGCGCCACCGCCTCGACGATGGTCACCACCACCTCGTGCACCGACTGCGCGATGAACAGCGTGGTGTCGTAGGCGATGTCGAAGCGCAGCCCCGGCGGGAACTGCTGCGACAGCCGCGCCATCTCCGCGTGGATGTGCTCGGCCGTCGACAGCGCGTTCGAGCCGGGCTGCTGGAACACCAGCAGCGCCGTCGCCGGCAGCGTGTTCAGGTAGCCGTTCGACCCGTAGTCCTGCGCCCCCAGCTCCACCCGCGCCACGTCGCGCACCCGCGTCACCCGCCCCGCCGCGTCCGACTTGATCACCACCTCGCCGAACTGCGCGGGCTCGGTGAGCCGCCCCTGCGTCTGCACGTTGAGCTGGAACGCGCCCGGCTGCGGCATCGGCGGCTGCCCCAGCACGCCCGACGACACCTGCACGTTCTGCGCCTGCAGGGCCGCGACCACCTCGCCCGCCGTCATGTCGTGCGCCGCCACCTTGTCCGGGTCGAGCCACACCCGCATCGAGTAGTCGCGCCCGCCGAAGATTTGCACGTCGCCCACCCCGTTGAGCCGCGCCAGCGAATCCTTCACGTGCAGCGTCGCGTAGTTCGACATGTAGAGCTGGTCGCGCGACCCGTCCGGCGAGGACAGGTGGATCACCATCAGGATGTCCGGCGAGTTCTTCTTCACCGTCACGCCCAGCCGCTGCACCGCGTCCGGCAGCCGCGGCAGCGCCACCGACACCCGGTTCTGCGTCAGCACCTGCGCCGTATCCAGGTTCGTCCCCAGCTTGAACGTCACCGAGATGATCAGCTTGCCGTCGCCGGTCGACTGGCTGCTCAGGTACAGCATGTCCTCGACGCCGTTGATCTGCTGCTCCAGCGGCGTCGCCACCGTCTGGCTCAGCACCTCCGCCGACGCGCCCGGATACGTCGCGGTCACCTGCACCATCGGCGGCGCGATCTCGGGATACTGCGTGATCGGCAGCGTGAAATACGCCACCGCCCCGACGATGGTGACGAACAGCGACAGCACGGTCGCGAACACCGGCCGGTCGATGAAGAAATGGGACAGGCGCATGACGAAATACCCTCGAAATCGCAACTAGATCAAGGCAAGGCCAGGGCTCCGCCCTGGACCCGCCAGGGGCAGCGCCCCTGGACCGGCACACGAAAGGCAAGGCGAAGCGTCCCCCTCGGGGCGCCGGTCCAGGGGCGGCTCGCCCCTGGCGGGTCCGGGCAGAGCCCGGCCTTACTTCCCGGCCGCCGCCTCGATCGTCCCCGCCTGCGTCGTGACCTTCATCCCCGGCCGCATCCGCATCAGCCCGCGGATGACGACCTGGTCGGTCGCCGCCAGCCCACTGGTGACCACGCGCAGCCCGTCGTCGCCGAGCGCGCCGATCTCGACCGGCCGCGGCGCCACCGTGCCGTCCGCGCCGACCACCATCACCAGCTTGCGCGACTGGTCCGTGACCAGGGCCGCGTCCGGCACCAGCAGCACCGGCCGCGGCGCCGACACCGGCAGCCGCAGCCGCGCGAACTGCCCCGGCACGACCAGCAGCCCCGGGTTCGCCAGCGTGGCGCGGGCGTGCATCGTCCCGCTGGAGCGCTCGACGGCGTTGTCGACGAAGTCCAGCGTGCCGTGCCGCGGCCACCCCGTCTCGTCGCCCAGCGCGACCTGCACGGTGCGGTCCAGCCCCGGCTCCCCCGTCCCCAGG
>CAXSFE010000049.1:0-25727 GCA_964236585.1 uncultured Acetobacteraceae bacterium | reverse complement strand
CAGCCTGCCACGCTCAGCCAAGCGGGTGAATCACCCGTCTGCGTCAGTGCACTAGGTTGACGTTGTCAACAAAGCGGGATCAGCGATGGCAACGGTTCTCATCACAGGCGGCCATGCCGGCATCGGCCTCGCCTGCTCCAGCCAGCTCGCCTGTCAGCCGGGGCTGACCCTCGTTCTTGCCGGACGCAGCATGGAGCGCATGGAGCCGGCGGCGCGGCAGCTGCGGGCGGCCCATGGCGGCGAAGTCAGCACCCTCCTGCTCGACACGTCGTCCCTGGCGTCGGTCAGGTCGGCCGCTGCCCGGTTGCGCGCCATGCTCGACCACGGGGAGATCGCTCCTCTCCGGGCGATCCTCTGCAATGCCGGCGGACAGTTCCGCGGACCGGTCTCCTTCAGCGCCGATGGCTACGAGGAAACGTTCGCCACCAACTACCTGGGCCACTTCCTGCTGGTGGCGCTGCTGCTCGATCGGGTCGCGGACGACGGCCGCATCGTGTTCACCGCCAGCGGCACCCACGATCCGGACACGGCGGACGGAAGGATCGTCGGCAAGGCGGCCGGGCCGGACGCCGTCGCGCTCGCCAGCGACGGCAGGAACGGCACGAAGCCGCTCCCCGCAGGCGTGCGCTACTCGACCTCGAAGCTGTGCATGATGCTGCTTGCCTACGAGCTGGACCGCCGGCTCCGGCGGGCCGGCAGCCCGGTTGCCTCGATCGCGTTCGATCCCGGCTCCATCCCGGAAACCGGCCTGTTGCGGACGATGCCCGGGCCTGTCCGATGGCTCGCCAAGACGCCCGCCATGAAGGCGATCATGAGGCGGATGGGCGTCACGCAGGGCAGCGTCGGCTTCTCCGGCGCGGCGCTCGCCAGGCTGGCTGCCGACCCTGCCTTCGCGAACGCATCGGGCAGGTATCTCCAGTCGAGCGACGGACGGCTGATCGAGCGACGCTCGTCCACCGTCTCCTACGACGAAGCCAGGGCGGCGCGGCTCTGGCTGGACTCCGAGGCGCTGGTCCACCTGCTCCCGGGGGAAAGGCCCGCACTGTTGGCGCACGCCGGACAGCGGTAGCGTCCGGGCGAGACACCCTGCGCGACAAAGGCTGACCAGGCGACATGGGAACCGGCGAACGGCTGATCGAGGCCGCAGCGGCGCTGCTGGACGAGGGCGGCGACGCTGCGGTGACCCTGCGCGCCGTCGCCCAGGCGGTCGGCGTGTCGCACAACGCGCCCTACCGTCACTTCGCCGATCGCGCCGCGCTGCTCGCCGGCGTGGCGGAGCGCGACTTCCGCACGTTCACGGCCGATTTCGAGGCGGTCGACCGGTCGGACCGGGTGCCGCTCGACAAGGTGAAGGCGGCGCTCGCGACGTTCGTGGCCTATGGCGAGGCGTTCCCGGCGCGCTACCGGCTGCTGTTCAGCAACCCCGACATCGCGTCGCGGGGCGGGCAGCTCGAAGCCGTGGCCATGGAGACCTTCGCGGCGTTCGCGAGACTTGTGCGGGCCGCGCAAGACGCAGGGCAGCTGCCGACCCTGCCGACGCCGACGCTGACCGGGCTGATCTACGCGACCGTCCACGGCCTGCTGGACTTCAAGGCAGGCGGCCGCATGCGCGAGGAGAAGGGGTTCTCCAACGTCCTCGACGGCGCCTTCCTCATGCTGCAGCTTATCGCCGCGAGGTGAGCCGGGCAGGCCCGCGGCCGCTTCCTGCTGCATGGTCCCAGCCGGGACAGCGCCGGCCGCCCCGATCGCTGCCTGTTCGCGGGGACGTCGCACGACCGCCGCGCCGCCAAATCGGCGCCGTGCCGCCTGGAGGTCGAGCAGACGCCACATGCCGGAGAACCGCCCGTCACGATACTGGCGGAACGTCATGTCGCGAGGTCGCGCTTCCGGCGCGACTGGATGCAGGGTCGTCATGGTCCGGGTCCCTGGATCAGGCGTCGGCATTGGCTGAGTAGGCGACGGCCTTCTGCGCCTCGAGATCGGCGAGGCGGCGCGTCAGCGCGGCATGGATGCTCTCGTAGGCGGTGCCGCCCAGCGTCAGCCGCAACGGGGTCTCGCCGCGATCGACCATGCCGATCATGGCATCCACGCACCGGCCCGCATCGCCCGTGATCCTGAATGCGCCCGAGGCCACCGAGCGCCGGAGGTCGTCGGCGGGCGTCCCCGCGTAGGCCGGCAGCGGCTCGGGCTGCACGACCGCGGCGGCGAAGCCGGTCCTGGTCGGGCCGGGTTCCACCAGGGTGAAGACGATGCCGAACGGCGCCGTCTCCTGCGCGACCGCCTCGACGAAGCCCTCGATGCCCCACTTGGTCGCATGGTAGAAACTGAAGCCCGGATAGGCGATCTGGCCGCCCTCCGACGACAGCTGCAGGACCCGGCCGCCTCCCTGCGCGCGCAGGTGGGGGGTCGCTGCCCGGATCAGCGCGATCGAGCCGATCAGGTTGGTGTCGACGAGATGCCGCAGCATGGGGAGGTCGTTCTCTTCCGCCGCGCCCAGAATGCCGTAGCCCGCGTTCGAGACGATGCAGTCGATGCGGCCCAGCTCGGCGAACGCCCGGTCGACGGTGGCGTGCAGCGCGTCGGTGTCCGTCAGGTCCAGGGTCGCGATCCACAGACGCTCGCCGTGCTGCGCGGCCAGGTCGGCCAGCGTCCCGGGCCGCCGCACCGTCGCGGCCACCCGGTCGCCGCGATCGAGCAGTCGCCCGGTCATGATGCGGCCGAGGCCGGAGGAGGCACCTGTGATGAGCCAGGTCTTGGGCATGGTGGCGTCGCTCCCGCTGGTTGTGTCGGATCCACGTGGCGACGTCCGTCTGTCCGGATTATGGACGACGGATCGCATGAACCCATGGCATAATCCCAGCAATGCGGAAGCCGACCCTTGCCGACATGCAGGCTTTCCTGGCCGTCGCCCGCCACCAGAACTTCCGGGCTGCGGCCGACCAGCTCGGCGTCTCGCCCTCGACGCTCAGCCACGTCGTCGCGTCGCTTGAGCGCGGGCTGGGCGTCCGGCTGTTCCACCGGACGACCCGCAGCGTGGCCTTGACCGAGGCAGGCGAACGTCTGTCGCGCCGGATGGCGCCGATCCTCGCCGCGTTCGACGATGCGATCCAGGACGCCGATCCCTTTCGCGCGGGTCCGGCGGGAACGGTCCGGATCAACGCGCCGGAACTGGCGGCGCGGCTGCTGCTGGCCGAGGTGGTGCCCCAGGTCCTCGAACGGCACCCGCGGATCTCGGTGGACCTCGTGATCGAGAACCGCCTCGTGGACGTGGTGGCGGAAGGCTTCGATGCCGGCGTGCGGCTGGGAGAGGCCGTGCCGCGGGACATGATCGCGGTGCGTTTCGGAGGTGACACGCGCTTCGTCGTGGTGGCCAGCCCCGCCTACCTGCACAACGCCCGGCCTCTGCGGACTCCCGACGACCTCGTGGAGCACGACTGCATCGGACACCGTTTCGCGGGCGGAAAGCTGTTCCGCTGGGAGTTCGAGCGGCACGGCCAGGACCTCGTCGTCGACGTGACGGGGCGCGTGACGCTCAACGCCATTCCGCTGATGGTGGAGGCCGCCTGCGCGGGCCTCGGACTGGCCTATGTCCCCGCACGCGCCGTCCGGGAGAGGGTCGACCGGGGCGAGCTGGCCATCGTGCTGGGCGAATGGTGTCCCACCATCCCCGGCTTCTTCCTCTACTACGCAGGCCACCGACAGCCGCCAGGAGCGCTCCGCGCCTTCATCGACGTGATGCGCAAGACACTATAGATCAGGACCAAGCCTCTCCCGACCCACCATCGTCTGCAGGAACGCGGATCGGCAGCCAATACCCGGCCCGGGACAGAACGACGTGGCTGATCATGACCCAGACCCGATCACCTCCAGCTTGTCACGTGAGGTAAACCGCGAAAGGGCGACCGCAATACCAGCAGCCCCCGAGCATGACGGGTCAGGCAAGCAAGGTTGAGGCTCTGCCTCAAACTCCGCCAAAGGCCGAGCCTTTGGAAACCGCTCCTTAAGTGCAAGGTTTCCAAAGGGCTCGGCCCTTTGGCGGGTCTGGGCGGAGGTGCCCAAAGGTTCCGATGGCCCGCTTGGGCCATTGGAATGGGCACCGGAGGGGGAGCCCAGCCTTGCCTGCCGACAGGTCAGTTCAGAGACCGTTGGTGTGAACCAGAGCACGCCAACAGTCGCCTGGCGCATCCTGCCAACGTCTGCGGCCGTGCCCGCAGCTCATCTGCAGGTGTCGGTCGCGTTGCGTGGGTACTGTCCCAGCAGTGTCGCCCGGCACGGTATTCGATCCTGGAGGTACGGCCACCTCAGCGTTTGATGGGCGCCTGATGACCTCGCCCTGGACGCCGTCCCGGTCATGCGCGCCGTCCGCCGTGAACAAGGCAACCGGGCTCGCCTGGTCAAGCAGGGCGCTGACCCGCGAGGCGTCGCCAACGTCGCGGAGGCCCAGCGCTGCCGCCGCGATGCCCGGTGTCGGCTCCACCCCGACATGCAGCGTGCGCCGGGACCGACGGGTGCACGTGCCACGCTTCGCGAGCAGCCACTCGCCCCCACCGCACGGCGTCAGCCCGGTGCTGTCCACCAGCAGGTGCACGGGAGCGGAGCCGGGCCGCGGTGGTGCGACCTCCAGCGTCTCCACGACGCGGCCACAGCTGTTGCGAATGACTCTCAATCGCCTTGCACCTGAGAATGATTCTCATCTATAAGCCGGGGGCACCACCGCCGGAGACGCTTCGTCGCATGCAAGAGATCCCGTCCCTGCGCCGCCCGGGCGCCTGGCTTCGCTGTTGCGCGCTGCTGCTTGCCTCGGCCGGCCCGGCCCTGGCGTCGCCTCCGCCGCTCTCCGTTCCCGTCGGCGCCGACCAGACCGGCAGCACGACGGCACCGAGCGGCGTGCTCGGCAGCATCGAGAAAAGCAACTTCCTGCTCGGCGACATGTTCGGCCTGCGCAGCACGCTGAGCCCGTACGGCATCACCATCGCCATCCAGGAGACCAGCGAGGTGCTGGGCAACGCGACGGGCGGCGTCCGCCGGGGCGCCGACTACGACGGGCTGACCCAGGCCATCCTCCAGCTCGACACGCAACGGGCCTTCGGCTGGTACGGCGGACTGTTCAACATCAGCGCCCTGCAGATCCACGGCCGCAACCTGAGTGCGGACAACCTGTCCAGCCTGCAGACCGCCAGCGGGATCGAGGCCGACCGCGCGACCCGGCTCTGGGAACTCTGGTACCAGCAGAAGTTCCTCCAGGACAACCAGCTCGACATCAAGGTCGGGCTGCAGAGCGCGGACCAGGAGTTCATCGTCAACCCGAACGGCGCCTACTTCGTCAACACCATGTTCGGCTGGCCGGTGGTGCCGTCCTACGACCTGCCTGGCGGCGGGCCGGCCTATCCGCTCTCGGCGCCTGCCGTCAGGGTCCGCTACCGCCCGGTCAACGCCCTCGCCATGCTGCTCGGCGTGTACGCCGGCAGCCCGGCCTCCTCCAACGACGGCGACGCGCAGAGGGTCAACGCATCCGGAACGCAGTTCCCGCTCAACCGCGGTCCGCTGGTGTTCACCGAGCTGCAGTACACCTATCCGTCGCTCGGCGGCATGGTGGAGCCGGGCGAGAGCTCCCCGCTCGGGCACACCTACAAGCTCGGCGGCTGGTTCGACTCCGAGAACTTCAGCGACATGGCGGTGGACAACGCCGGGACGCCGCTGGCATCGCCGGCCAGCTCGGGCCTGCCGCGGCAGCACTACGGCAACGTCTCGATCTATGCCGTCGCCGACCAGCAGGTCTGGCGGGCCAGGAACAACCCCAACGAGTCGGTCAGCGTGTTCGGCCGCGCGATGGGAACGCCGCAGGGCGACCGCAACCTGGTCGACTACAGCGTCAACGGCGGCGTCGTGTGGCACGCCCCGATCCGCAACCGCCTGGACGACACCGTCGGGCTCGGGATGGGCTATGCCCACGTGAGCAGGACGGCGGCAGCCAACGACCGGGCTGCCGCGGCCTACACCCTGACGGCAGCCCCCGGCACCTATGCGCCGATCCGCAGCAGCGAGACGTTCATCGAGGCCACCTACCAGTACCAGGTCTTCGCCTGGTGGCAGATACAGCCCGACGCGCAATACGTCTTCCACCCCGGCGGCGGCGCGGCGAACCCGCTCGAACCGACACAGCACGTGAAGAACGAGCTGGTCTTTGGCCTGCGCACGAACGTGCTGTTTTGACGAGGAGAGTGCTCTTGCGCCGTTTCCACCATCGTGCAGGCGTCCGCGTGGCGCTCGTGTTCGCGGGCGTGTTCGCGGTCATGTCCGGGGTCGCCGCCCTCGGCACCGCGGCGAACGCCCAGCCGCGCGGCTTCCTGGAGGGCGTGCACCACCACACCACGCTCAGCTCGACGGTCACCGACAACGGCGACCTCAACCCGTACGCCGTGTTCGTGGCCCCGGTGAGCGCGGGCAAAATCGCGAAGGACGACGTGCTGGTCGACAACTTCAACAACATCAGCAACCTGCAGGGCACCGGGACCACGATCGTCGGCTACCGGCCCAGCACGCAGTCGACCTACCTGTTCGCCCGCCTGCCGCAGAACCTGCCGCAGTGCCCGGGCGGCGTGGGCCTCGCGGACCCGATGGTGATGCTCAGGACGGGCTGGGTGATCGTCGGCAGCACGCCGAGCACGGACGGCACCACGGCGACCAAGGGCGCCGGCTGCGTTCTGGTGCTCGACCCCGACGGGAAGCTGGTGGCGACATGGTCGGGGCCGGCCATCAACGACCCGTGGGGCAACATCGCGATGATCGACAACGGGTCCTCCGCGACGCTGTTCATCAGCATGGCCGGGTTCGGCCTGCCGGGGCCGAGGAAGCTGGACCCCGGGACCGGCCAGCCCGTGGTCCTGCACAACGCGACCGTGCTGCGGCTGGAGCTGTCGATCCCGGAGGGCAGGCCGCCCGTCCTGGTCAGCCAGACCGTCGTGGCCAGCGGCTTCGCGCACCGCGCCGACTACGACAACTTCCTGGTCGGCCCGACCGGGCTGGCACTGGCGCCCGACGGGACCCTGTACGTCACGAACGGGCTGGACAACTTCATCACCGCCATCCCCGACGCCGTGAAGCGGGCCGACAGCGGCGGCACCGGGACGGTGGTCACCCGCGACGGCCTCCTGTCGTGGCCGCTGGCGATGGTCTGGTCCCCCGAAGGCCACCTGCTGGTGTGCAACGGCAAGGACGGACGCCTGGTGGAGGTTGACCCGGCGGCGGGCAGGCAGATCTATGCGCAGTGGATCAACAACGACCAGGCCCAGTCGCCACCCGGCAACGGGGACCTGTTCGGGATCGCGATGACGCCGGACAACAAGGGCTTCTACTACGTGATGGACGACGTGAACACGCTGATGCGGGCAAGCCGGTGAGCCGCTGCCCGTTCGCGACGCGGCGCGGCCTCCTCGGCGCCGCGGTGGGCCTGGCCGGTGCGCTTGGCGCCGCCCGGGCCGCCGCGCTGGATGCGCCGCCGCTGACCAAGACCGCGACCCTGCCGCGCGAACGCCTGCTGCCGTTCCACGGCGCGCACCAGAACGGCATCGTCACGCCGATGCAGGGCCACACCTACTTCGCGGCGCTCGACGTCGTGACGGACAAGGTGGCCGACGTCGCGGCGCTGATGCGCGCGTGGACGGACGCCGCGGCCAAGCTCACCCAGGGAGCGTCGCTCGGCGAGACCCCGCCGGACCAGCCGCAGCCCGACTCCGGCGACGTGCTCGGCCTGCCGCCCAGCCGGCTGACGCTGACCTTCGGCCTCGGACCCGGCCTGTTCGGCAGGGACGGCGAGGACCGGTTCGGCCTGGCCAGGCACCGCCCCGCGGCGTTCGTCGACCTGCCGAAGTTCGTCGGCGACCAGCTGGTGGCGGAACGGACCGGCGGCGACCTCTCGGTCCAGGCCTGCGGCGACGACCCGCAGGCGACCATGCACGCCGTGCGGCAGCTGATGCGCCTGGCCGGCGGCGTCGCGGCGGTGCGCTGGGTGCAGACCGGCTTCCTGGCCGGCTACGACCCGGACGAGACGCCGCGCAACCTCATGGGCTTCAGGGACGGCTCCCGGAACGTCGCCGCCGACGAGCCGGACGCACTCGACCGGTTCGTCTGGGTCGGCGACGAGGGCGGAGCCTGGATGAGGGGCGGATCGTATGCCGTGGTCCGGCCGATCCGGGTCGCGCTGGAACACTGGGACCGGATGAAGCTGGCGTTCCAGGAACAGACCGTGGGCCGGCACAAGGCCTCCGGCGCCCCGATCGGCGGCAAGGACGAGTTCGAGGCGGCCGACTTCGACGCGAGCGACGCGGACGGCAACCCGCTGATCGCCGAGAACGCGCACATGCGGCTGGCGGCGCCGGAGAGCAACGACGGCGCGCAGATCCTGCGACGCGGCTACAGCTACGACAACGGCGTCAGCATGGTGGCCGAGCGCTGGCCGCCGTGGCGCCACATGATGGAGCTGGATGCGGGGCTGCTGTTCATCTGCTACCAGCGCGACCCGGCCACCGGGTTCGTGAAGATCTTCGACCGCATGGCCAAGTTCGACATGCTGAACCAGTTCGTCACCCACACGGGCGGCGGCCTGTTCGCCTGCCCTGGCGGAGTCGCCCCGGGCCGCTACCTGGCCCAGGACCTGTTCGAGGCGGCCTAGAGCCCGTGTCGCGATCGAGCCGAGCATCACCGGGCGGCGTGCCGAAGGCAGGCAAGGCCAGGGGCTCTGCCCCTGGACCCCGCCAAAGGCCGAGCCTTTGGAATCCGATACTTAAGTAACGCCGGTCCAGGGGCGGCTCGCCCCTGGCGGGTCTGGGCAGAGCCCAGCCTTGCCTTCCGGCGGGTCAACAAACCAGGCCGACGCCGACACGGCCGGCGATCGCGCCGCCGCTCTGCCGTGCGCCAGGCGAACGTCCCGCTCGACGCGCCGAGCCCCGGGACGCCGCGCAGGGCGGGCCCGACCTGCCGCCTCGACGGCCGGACGCACGACCACCGCCGCACTGCCTGCCGGATGCCGCAGCCCGTCCCTTGCATCCGACGGGCCATCTCCACATTCGAGGGCGCCAACACCCGCCGGAGGAAACCCGCATGAACCAACACCCGGCCATCGCTGCCGATCGCGTCGCGGTCATAACCGGCGGCGCGAGCGGCATCGGCCTCGCAACCGCGCACCGCCTGGGCTCGGCCGGGATGCGGCTCGTGCTGGCCGACAACGCCGAGGACCAGCTGGCAGCGGCAGCGAGCGAGCTGCGCGGTCGCGGCGTCGAGGTGTCGTGCGTGCCCACGGACGTCAGCGACGCCGGTGCCGTGGCGGCGCTGCGGCAGGCGGCGGAGACGCTCGGGCCCGTGTCGCTGCTGATGAACAACGCCGGGCGCGAGGGCGGCGGCGGCATCCTGGCCGGCCCGGCGGTGTGGGAGCAAACGATCCGGACCAACCTGATGGGCGTGGTGTACGGCGTGCAGGAGTTCCTGCCGGGGATGATCGCGGCGGACTGGCCCTGCGCCATCGTCAACACGGGCTCCAAGCAGGGCATCACCCTGCCGCCCGGCGACACCGCGTACAACGTCAGCAAGGCGGGGCTGAAGGCGCTGACCGAGAGCCTCGCGCACGACCTCCTGGCAACGGGCGGGCGGGTCACCGCGCACCTGCTGATTCCCGGCTTCACCTACACCGGCTTCACGCGCCGCCGCGGGGTCGCCGAGAAGCCGGCGGCCGCGTGGACGGCCGACCAGGTCGCGGACTTCATGCTGCCGGCCCTGGCGCGCGGCGACTTCTACATCCTGTGCCCGGACAACGACGTGACGCGCGAGACGGACGAGCGACGCATCGCCTGGGGCGCGGGCGACATCGTCGAGAACCGCCCGGCCCTGTCGCGCTGGCACCCCGACCACGCCGACGCCTTCAAGGCGCACATGGAGGGCCGCGGCTGACACCGACGGCCGTCGGTGACCAAGCAGCAGGCAGGCAAGGTCGGGGCTCTGCCCCGAACCCCGCCAAAGGGCCGAGCCCTTTGGAAACCCTTCCCTTAAGTATCGGTTTCCAAAGGCTCGGCCTTTGGCGGAGTTTGAGGCAGAGCCTCAACCTTGCCTGCCTTACCGGTCTGTCGCCGCGGAGTGACGCTCACCCCATCATCGACAAGGCGCGCAGGAAGAAGTCGTCCTGGCCGAAGTTGCCGGACTTGAGGGCCACTGCCAGGCCGGCGTGGCGCGCACCCTGCGTGTGCAGCACCGGCACGCCGGGGGCGATCTCGCGGCCGATCAGGAAGGCCTGCAGGCCGAGCCGGTCGACCACGGCGCCGGAGCTCTCGCCGCCCGCCACCACCAGCCGGCGCACGCCCTGCGCCACCAGCGCCTCGGCGATGTCCGCCAGCGCCTGCTCGACCGCGTGGCCGGCGGCGGCGCCACCGTGGCTCGCCTGCATGGCGCTCACCGCATCCGGCGCGTCGCTGCTGGCGACCAGCACCGGACCCTGCGCCAGCAGGGGCCGCGCCCACGCCAGCGCCCCGGCCACGACGGGGGCGGCACCGCCCTCCAGCAGGCGCGCCACGTCGAGCCGCAGGCAGGGCATGCCCGCGGCAACCGCCACGTCGATCTGCCGCCGGGTCGCGGTCGAGCAGCTGCCCGCCAGGACCGCGGCGAGGCCGCCGGCCGCGTCCGGCGCCGCCTCGCCCTCGCGCGGCATCGGCGCCCCCTTCGCCAGGGCCCGCGCCAGCCCGGCGCCGAGGCCGGACGCACCGACCGACACCGGGTCGGCCAGCGCCGCCTCTCCCAGCACGTCGAGATGGCGCGCCGCCACCGCGTCGGCGATCGCGGCGCCCGCACCGGCCTCCGCCAGCGCCGCCCGCACCGCCGCCACCCCCTGCTCGACCACGGCGAACGGCACCAGCGCCACCGGCGCGGCACTCTGCCGGCCGAGCACCCTCACCAGGTCGGAGTCGCGCATCGGA
Source organism: uncultured Acetobacteraceae bacterium (assembly GCA_964236585.1). Taxonomy (GTDB): domain Bacteria; phylum Pseudomonadota; class Alphaproteobacteria; order Acetobacterales; family Acetobacteraceae; genus CAXSEF01. The sequence continues at coordinate 14,769 of CAXSFE010000049.1, read as the reverse complement.
TTGAGCGGATGGTCCCTGAGCGGGCTCTCGTGGAGCGGCACGCCGTTCACGAACAGATGGCCCTGGAACACGCTGCGGCCGGTCTCTGGAAACGCCGGATTGACCAGCACGGCGCCGCACCCGGCGCGCGCGCGCAGCGCGTCGGTCACCGGGCCGATGTTGCCGGCATCGGTGGAGTCGAAAGTCGAGCAGATCTTGAACAGCACGTGCCCGGCGCCGCGCGCGCGCAGCCAGGCCTCGGCCTCCAGCGACAGCGCCACCGCGCGGCCGGCCTCGATCGAGCGGCTCTTGAGCGACACCACGACGGCATCGACCTCCGGCAGCGCCAGCGCGGGGTCCGGCACGCCGATGGTCTGCACGGTGCGCAGGCCGTTGCGGCGCAGCGTGTTGGCCAGGTCGGACGCGCCGGTGTAGTCGTCGGCGATGCAGCCGAGGCGCAGGCTCACGGCGCGACCGCCATCTTCCGGTAGGGCGCGAACCAGCCGAGCCCGTCCTCGGTGCGGCCCCGGGGATTGTACTCGCAGCCGACGAAGCCCGGGTAGCCGAGCCGGTCGAGCTCGGCGAACAGGTAGGGGAAGTTCAGCTCCTCGCCGTCCGGCTCGTTGCGCGACGGCACGCTGGCGACCTGGACATGGCCGATCATCGGCATCATCCGGCGCAGCGCCATGGCGACGTCGCCATGGATGATCTGGCAGTGGTAGATGTCGAACTGCAGCTTGAGGTTGGGCAGGGCGAGGCCGTCGATCAGCTCGGCGGCCCGCTCGAAGCTGTTCAGGAAGTAGCCCGGCATGTTGCGGCCGTTGATCGGCTCCAGCACCAGGTCGATCCCGCGCTCGCCCAGCGCCTCCGCGCAGAAGCGCACGGCGTCGCGGTAGGCGGCGACGCAGGCCGCGTCCGCAGGATCGGCGAGGCCCGCCATCAGGTGGACCCGGCCCGCGCCGGTCGCGTCGGCGTAGCGCAGCGCGGTGGCCAGCGCGGGGGCGACCTCGTCCCTGCGTGCCGGCAGCGCGGCGAAGCCCCGGTCCCCGGCGTCCCAGTCCCCCGGCGGCATGTTGAACAGCGCCACCGTCAGTCCGTTGCGCCGCACCCGCTCGGCCACCGCCTCCGGCGGCAGCGCGTAGGGGAACAGGAACTCGACCGACTCGAAGCCGGCCCGGGCGGCGGCGTCGAAGCGGTCGGCGAACGGCACCTCGTTGAACATCATGGTGAGGTTGGCGGCGAAGCGGGGCATGGCGACCTCCTCAGCCCCGGCCCGGCGCGGCGGCGCCGGGCAGCGCGAGGCCGGCGATCAGGGCATACAGCCGGGCCACCGAGGCGTCGTCGTCCTTGCCCATGCCGGCGGCCGCGGTCATCAGGTACATCTGCAGCGCGGCGCCCGCGACCGGGACGGGAAAGCTGCGCGCCCGCGCCATGTCCAGCACGATGCCGAGGTCCTTGGTGAAGATCTCGATCGCGCTGCGCGGCGCGTAGTCGCCGTCCAGGACGTGCGGCACGCGGTTCTCGAACATCCAGCTGTTGCCGGCGGACTTCGTGATCACCTCGTAGACGCGGGCGAGGTCGAGCCCCTGCGAGGCGGCGAAGGCGATCGCCTCGCAGGCGGCGGCGATGTGCACGCCGGCCAGCAGCTGGTTGACCATCTTGAACGCCGCCCCCTGCCCGGCCGCGTCGCCCAGCTCGTAGAGCGTGCCGGTCATCGCCGCGAGCGCCGGCCGCGCGGCCTCGAAGGCAGCGCGGCTGCCGGACGCCAGCATGGTCAGGCTGCCGTCCGCGGCACGCGCGGCGCCGCCGCTCATCGGCGCGTCGAGATAGTGCCGCCCGGTCGCCTCCAGCCGCGCCGCCAGCGCGCGCGCTCGCTCCGGCGCCATGGTGGCGGAGGACACGAACACCGCACCTCGCGGCATGGCGTCCGCGCAGCCGTCCGCCCCGAACAGCACCGCCTCGGTCTGGTCGGCGTTGACCACCACCGCGACCACGCAGCCGGCGCCCGCCACGGCCGCGGCCGGGGTGGCGGCGACGCGCCCGCCGGCGGCCTCGAAGCGGGCGCAGGCGGCCGCGCTGGGATCGAAGCCCTGCACCACGAAGCCGGCGCGCAGCAGGGAGGCCGCCATCCCGCCGCCCATCGAACCGAGCCCGATGACCGCGCAGCTCTGTCCGGCGCGTGCTTCCTCGGTCATGATCGATCCCTCGCCTTTTGTGTTATTATTCTTGGTTGCGCTACCATGCATCACCCGCAACAACAAGCACGCCGGAGGAGTCCGCATGGACGAAGCAAGACTGCGGGAACAGATCTGCCTGTTCTCGCGCTCCCTGTTCGAGCGGGGCCTGACGCACGGCACCACCGGCAATGTCAGCGTGCGCCTGGAAGACGGCGGCCTGCTGGCGACGCCGACCGACAGCTCGCTCGGCTTCCTCGACCCGGCGCAGCTGACCCGGCTGGACGCGGCCGGGCGGGTGCTGTCCGGAGACCCGCCGACCAAGGAGATCCCGCTGCACGCGGCCCTCTACGAGACCCGCGCCGCCGCCGGCGCCATCGTGCACCTGCACTCCACGCACTCGGTGGCGCTGTCGATGCTGCCGGACGTCGACCCCGCCTGCGTGCTGCCGCCGCTCACCGCCTACTCGGTGATGCGCGTCGGCCGCACGGCGCTGGTGCCCTACTACCGGCCCGGAGACCCGGCCGTGGCCGGCGCGATCCGCGGCCTCGCCGGCCGATACGCCGCCGTGCTGCTCGCCAACCACGGACCCGTCGTCGCCGGCCGCTCGATCGAGGCGGCCGTGGCGGCCACCGAGGAGCTGGAGGAGACCGCCCGCCTGCACCTGATGCTGCGCGGCCTGAACCCCCGCCTGCTGGATCGTGCGCAGGTGGAGGACCTGGAGCGCCATTTCTCGCTCGAGCCGTTCCTCGAACACGACCACCCGGACGGCCACCGGCACGGGTAGCCGCCCGCGGACACGCGCGGTCCTGCCCATACAGGCGAGGCGTCGAGGCCAACAGCGCGCACCGCCGGCGGCCCCACGCCGGGGCACGGTCGGCGTCGGAACGCGCACCGTGCCACCGGGCCGGCCCGCGACCCGGCTCATCGGGACCCAGGCCGGGGTTGACCCATCGGCAAGCAAGGCTGGGCTCTGCCCAGACCCGCCAGGGGCGAGCCGCCCCTGGACCGGCCTCACTTCAGGGATGGGTTCCAAGGGCCCTGCCCTTGGCGGAGTTTGAGGCAGCGCCTCAACCTTGCTTGCTCGGCGGCCGCACGTGCCAGCCAGTCGCGCGATTCGTGTCGCGACGACCGTCCTCCACGCGGGCCTGCCGCTCACCCCTGCGTCTTCACGTAGCGGCGCCAGTTGTGGTTCTCCTTGAAGCCCAGGACCTCGCGCGTCTTGCGGTTGGACAGCAGGCTCTCGAACTCGCCCATCTCGCCGCGCACCGGCACGTTCGGGTAGTAGCGGCGCAGCAACTCGGCCGTCGGCAGGTCGGACGAGGAGTGGTCGTTGACCGCGTTGAACACCTGGTAGCCGAGCCCGTCCTTCTCGATGCCCAGGCGCACGATCTCGCCCAGGTCGCGCGCGTCGATGTAGCTCCAGGCGATGCGCTTGCGGAACTCCGGCTTGGCGAACCAGCCGGGGAACAGCTCGTACTCCGACGGCTCGATCACGTTGCCGATGCGCAGCGCGTAGACGTCGGTGCCGGTGCGCATCGCGAAGGCCTCGGCGGTCCGCTCGTTGCAGATCTTGGACATGGCGTAGCTGTCCATCGGCTTCGACGGATACGCCTCGTCGAGCGGGAAGTACTCCGGGTCGCGGTGGCCGTGCGCGAACACGATGCCGTAGGTGGTCTCGCTGGACGCCACGATCACCTTGGGGATGCCGAGCTTGGTGGCGGCATCGAGCACGTTGTAGGTGCCCATCACGTTGATCCGGTACACCTCGTTGTCCGGCACGATCATGATCCGCGGGATGGCGGCGAAGTGCACCACCGCGTCGATCTTCGGCGGGCTCAGGTCCTCGTCGAACTCGTGCAGGCCCGTGTAGGCGGAGAACGCGTTGAACAGCTGCCCGGCATCGGTGATGTCGGTGATCAGCGTGCGCACCTTGGGATTGTCGAGCGGCTTGGTGTCGATGTTGAGCACCTGGTAGCCCTGGTCAACGAGGTACTGCACCACGTGGCGGCCGGCCTTGCCGCTGCCGCCGGTGAAGAGGATGCGCTTCATGCCTTGGGTCCTTGACTGGTCAGAACTGATATTGGTCGATGTTGGACGCGTCGAAGATGAGCGGCTCGCTGAACACGATCACCCGGTCCTTGACGTCGAAGTGTCCGAGCGTGCCGGCATCGAAGCTGCCGTTCGGCTGGATCGCGTTGTTGGCGGCCAGCCGCGCGACCGTCACCACGAGCTGGCCCTCCTTGACCTCGTCCCAGAGCGGGCTCTGCTTGATGATGCCGCTCTTGACGTACTGCCGGATGGCGTTCGGGTCGCTGCAGCCGGTGACGAACACCTTGCCGGCCCGGCCGAGCTTCTCCACCGCCGCGGCGGCGCCCACCTCGGCCGCCCCGTCCGGCGCGATGATGGCGGCGACGTCGGGGTTGGCCTGCAGGATGTTGACGCCGGCGGTCAGCGACTGCGACGGGCTGGACTGGCCGTACTGGGTGGTGACGATCTGCATCTTCGGATACGTCGCGCTCATGTAGGTGTTGAGCGCCTTGATCCACTCGTTCTGGATGGTGGCGTCCGGCGTCGAGGACAGGATCGCGATCTTGGCCTCGGGGCCGGTGTACTTCGCGACCGACTCCACGAGCGCCTTGCCGAACGCGGCGTAGTCGGTGTTCTGGATGAAGAAGTCGCGCGCGTCCGCCGCGACGTCGCTGTCGTACGACACCACCTTGATGCCCTGCTCCCTGGCCCGGCGCAGCGCCGGCGCCAGCTGGGTCGGGTTGTTCGACGTCGTGGTGATGACGTCGAAGCGCCGTGCGATCAGGCTGTTGAACACGTCGACCTGCCCCTGCGCCGACGCGGTGACCGGGCCGGTGTAGAGGAAGTCGACGTTGAGCGCCTTGGCCGCGATCTGCGCGCCCTGCTCGTTGGCCTTGAACACGGACAGGCCGACGAGCTTGGGCACCATCGCGACCTTGATCCGCTTGGAGGTGTCGGGCGCCGCGGACTGCGCGTGCACGCCGGCCGCCAGGAGCGGCAGGCCGAGCAGCCCGGCGGCAAGCAGGACGCGCAGGCTGGTGCGGTTGCTGGAGTGGGTCATGGTCGTGTTCGCTCCCTTGATCGTCTTGTTGCTTGACTAGTCGGCGACGGCGCTGCGGCCGCGCAGGCGGGCCAGCAGCGTCGCAAGGCCGGTACCCCGGCCTGCGAGGAGGTTGCGGACCGCGATCGCGCAAAGCAGGATCGCGCCGGTCAGCATGGTGGTCACCATGTCGGAGAAGCCGGCGATCAGCATGCCCTGGCGGAGCAGGCCGAGCAGCAGCACGGCGATCACCACGCCCGCGATGCTGCCCTCGCCGCCGAAGATGCTGACGCCGCCCAGCACCACGGCCGCGATGGTGCTGAGCAGCAGCAGGTCGCCCATGTCCGGGCGCACCGCGCTGTAGTAGGCGGCGAGCACGATGCCGGCGAGGGCGGACATCGCGCCGCTGATGACGTAGGCCGACGCCACGATCCGCGCGACGCGGACTCCGGAATAGCGCGCGGCGTCCGGGTTGTAGCCGATCATCACCACCTTGCGGCCGAAGGCGGAGCGCGAGATCAGCAGGGAGAACAGCACCGCGAGCACGCCGAACAGCACGATCTGGAACGGCACGAGGCCGCCGATGGCGCCGGTGCCGAGCCGGTTGAACGCCTCGGGAAACCCCGAGGGCGGCGTGTCGCCGGCAAGCGCGGTCGCCACGCTGCCGTAGATGAAGCTGGTCGCCAGGGTGGCGATCAGCGGCTCTGTCCGCAGGCGGGTGATGATCAGCCCGTTGACCAGGCCGAGCAGCGCGCCGCACGCGATCCCGGCCAGCGCGGCCAGCCAGATCGACAGGCCCAGCCCGCTCCACAGCTCGGCCATCACGATCGCCGACAGCCCCGCGGTGGCGCCGACCGACAGGTCGATGCCGCCGGTCAGGATGACCGTGGTGAGCCCGAGCGCCACCAGCCCGAACGGCAGGAAGTTCTCCGACAGCGCCAGGAAGCCGCCGAAGCCGGGATAGAAGCCGGGGACGCCCAGGATCAGCCCCGCGGCCAGCAGCACCAGCAGCGCCAGCAGCGCGCGCTCCCAGCCGCCGAGCGGCAGCCGGCGCACGTCGCGCCGGCGCGCGGTCACCTCGTTGCGGCCGCTCACCGCCCCGCCCCCCCGGCCGTGACCGCGAGCAGGATCATCAGCCCCTCGCCCGCGGAGTACCAGATCGGCGGCACGTGCAGGAACACCAGCGCGGTCAGCACCACGCTGAGGAACAGCGCGCCCAGCACGGTGCCGGCCATGTTGCCGCGCCCGCCGGCGATGGCGGTGCCGCCGATCAGCGCGACCGCGATCGACTGCAGCTCCATGTGGTCGCCGGTGCCGGTGGTGACGGTCGCCGAGCCCGTGTAGGACACGAACATGAGCCCCGCGAGCGCGGCCAGGACGCCGGACAGCGTGTAGGTCAGGACCTGCACGCGCCGGACCGCGATCCCGGCGTTGTAGGCCGCCGCCTGGTTGTTGCCGATCGCCAGGATGGCGCGGCCGAAGCGCGTGTGGCCCAGCATGAACCACACCGCCGCCAGCACCGCGGCCAGCACCAGCGCGGGGATCGGCACCGGGAACGCCGCCGAGACGACCCCGTTGCCGAGCGTGGCGTAGGCGGGCGGCACGGAGTCGACCTGGGCGCCGTCCGAGACCAGGAAGATCAACCCGCTGTAGAGGCTGTAGGTGCCGAGCGTGGTGATGATGGGCGGGATCGCCAGCCGCGCGACCAGCAGCCCGTTCGCGGTGCCGAGCACGAGCCCGATGCCGAGCGCCACCGCGAACGCGCCCGCGAGCGGCAGCCCGCCGCCCTGCGCCATCAGCCCGGTGACCATGGCGGACAGGCCGAGGATCGGCGCCACCGAGAGGTCGATCCCGGAGGTGGCGATCACCAGCGTCTGCCCCAGCGCGAGCAGCGACAGCACCACGCAGTTCAGCAGCATGAAGCGCAGGTTCTGCAGCGTCGTGAAGCCGGGATGCGCGAGGCCGACCGCCAGGACGGTGGCCGCCGTGACGGCCGCCAGCGTCAGGGGCCGCCCGCCGCGGCGCAGCCACAGGCCGAGCTGCGGGCCGGGGCGGGGGCCGCGCCCGGCAGCGGGCGCCAGGGGCACGGGGCCGGGGATCGCGGGCGCCCTCATGCCGCCTGGTCCACCTGCCCGAGATAGGAGTGGCCCACCCGCTCGGGCGTGATCGCGGCGCCCGACAGCTCGGACACGATGCGGCCCTCGTAGACGGAAAGGATGCGGTCGCACAGCCGCACCAGCTCCTCCGTCTCCGACGAGATCACCAGGATCGCCATGCCGTCGCGCGCCAGGGACTCGATGATGTCGTAGATCTCGTCCTTGGCGCCGACGTCGACGCCGCGGGTCGGCTCGTCGAGGACCGCGACCTTCGGGCCGAGCCCCATCCACTTGCCGAACACGACCTTCTGCTGGTTGCCGCCGGAGAGCTGGCGCAGCGGCTGGTCGGTGCCGGCGCAGCGCACCCCGTAGCGCAGCACCGTTTCGGCGCCGATCCGGTCCTCGTGGCCGCGGTCCATCAGCCCGGCGCGCCGCCTGACCCGCTCGATCAGGCCGGACGTGACGTTCTCGGCGATGCTCATCGGCAGCACCGCGCCGTGCCTGGCACGGTCCTCCGGCGCGTAGACCAGCCCGGCGCGGATGATCGCGTGCGTCGGCAGGGCGGAGATGTCCTGCCCGTCGAGGCGCACCGTGCCGGCGTCGCGCCGGCGCAGGCCGAAGATGGTCTCGGCGATCTCGGTGCGCCCGGCGCCGACAAGGCCGGCCAGCCCCAGGATCTCGCCGCGATGCAGCGTGAAGCCGACGTCTGCGAAGCGCGGCGCGTGCGCCAGGCCGCGGACCTCGAGCACGGGACGCTCGGTCGCGAACGACACCGTGCGGCGCGGGATGGTGCGCATCTCCCGGCCGACCATCTGCGACAGCAGCCGCGCGCGGTCGAAGCGCTCGCGCGGCACGCTGTCCACCAGCACGCCGTCGCGAAGCACGCTGATGCTGTCGGAGATCTCGAGCACCTCCTCCATGCGGTGGCTGATGAAGGCGAGCGTGTAGCCCTCGCCGCGCAGGCGGCGCACGATCGTGAACAGCCGCTCGACCTCGTGGCTCGTCAGCGGCGAGGTGGGCTCGTCGAACAGGATCACCCGGCAGCCGCGCAGCAGCGCCTTGGCGCACTCCACCTGCTGCGCCTGCGCGATCGACAGCAGGCGCGCCTCCGTGTCCACCGCGATGTCGAGGCCCAGCATGTCGAGCGCCGCCCGCGCCCGCGTCCGCATCGCCGCCCAGTCGATGCGGCGCAGGCGGCCGGTCGTGGGCAGCTCGCCCACGAACATCGTCTCGGCGACGCTCAGCGTCGGCATCAGCGCCGGTTCCTGCGGCACCAGGTAGATGCCGTGCGCGTGGGCATCGCGCGGCGAATCGAACGAGACCGGAACCCCGTCGAGTTCCAGCGAGCCGCCGCTCGGCGGCACCAGTCCGGCCATCACCTTGAACAGCGTGGACTTGCCCGCCCCGTTCTCGCCCATCATCGTGTGCACCTGTCCCGGCTGCAGCGCGACACTGATCCCGCGCAGCACCGAAACCGGGCCGAAACTCTTGGTGATGTCCGTCGCCTGGTAGAGACCGGACACGGCTCGATCTTGCGGCATCACGGCTGGTCTCCCTTGGCAGCATCCCTCGCCCGGCCTGCTTCTCGCCGGAGCGTCCCTGCGGACGGCACGGCTGGCGACCTGCCAGCCAGCCTATGCCGAGATATTTGGTAGCGCAATCATCACCTCGACGATTCCGCGCCGCCGGTCTGGCGGTGCCGCACTGCGGTGCGTAGTCTCGCCCCCGATGGGTGAGCAGAACCTCAGGCGGCGCGGCGGCGCGGTGACGCTCAAGCACGTGGCGGAGCGCGCCGGCGTGGCCCCGATCACGGTGTCGCGTGCCCTGAACGCGCCGGACAGCGTGTCCGCCGCCCTGCGCGCGCAGATCGGCGACGCGGTGGCGGCGCTGGGCTACGTGCCGAACCACGCTGCCGGCATGCTGGCCTCCGCGCGCAGCCGGGTCGTGCCGGTGATCGTGCCGTCGCTGTCCAACGTCGTGTTCATCGAGGTGATCCAGAGCATCCAGCTCGAGCTGGACGCGGCCGGGCACCAGCTCCTGCTCGGCAACACCCAGTACGACCTCGCGCGCGAGGCGGAGCTGGTCTCGACCATGCTCGGCTGGTCGCCGGCCGGGATCATCGTCGCCGGCCTGCGCCACGCGCCGCGCACCCGCGCGCTGCTGGGCCGGTGCGGATGCCCGGTGGTCGAGATCATGGAGCTGGGCGGCCGCCCGATCGACATGAACGTCGGGCTGTCGCACCTGCGGGCCGGCGCCGAGATGGGCCGCCACCTGATCGGCCGCGGCTACCGGCAGATCGGCTTCATCGGCGGGCGCCTCGGGGTCGATTACCGGGCCATGCAGCGCTATCGCGGCCTCGACCGCACGCTGGCCGAGTCCGGGCTGACGCGCCGGCCCCCCTTCACGCACGAGGAGCGGTCCAGCCCGCAGGCCGGCGGCGAGCAGCTGATGGCGGTGCTGGCGCAGGCGCCCGAGCTCGACGCGCTGTTCTTCGCCAACGACGACCTCGCCGTCGGCGCCCTGCTGCGCGCGCAGCGCGAGGGACTTGCGGTGCCCGGGCGGATCGCCATTGCCGGCTTCAACGGGCTCGGCATCGGCGCGCTGACCAGCCCCGCACTGACCAGCATCGTCTCGCCGCGCGCCGAGATCGGCCGGCTGGCCGCCGCCAAGCTGCTGGCGCGCGCGGCGGGGGTGCCGGCCGGCCCGGCGCGGGTCGACGTCGGCCACCGCCTCGCGATCCGCGAGAGCACGTGACGCATCATGCATCGAAGGAGAAGGCCATGACTTCCAGAGTCGGTTTCGCGGGCCTCGGCCTGATGGGCCACGGCATGGCCAGCAACCTGCTGGCCAAGGGGTTCCCGCTCGCGGTGCTCGGGCACCGCAGGCGCGAGGCGATCGAGGACCTGGTGGGCCGCGGCGCCGTGGAGGTCGCCTCGGCGCGGGCGCTGGCCGAGGCGAGCGACATCGTGGTGCTGTGCGTGACCGGCAGCCCGCAGGTGCGCGCCCTGGTCGACGGACCCGACGGGATCGGCGCCTCGAACAGGCCGGTGATGGTGGTCGACTGCTCGACCTCCGAGCCGTCGGTGACCACGGCGCTGGCGGCCGAGCTGGCGACGCGCGGGATCGAGCTGATCGACGCGCCGCTCAGCCGCACCCCCAAGGAGGCGTGGGCCGGCACGCTCGACGTGATGGTGGGCGGCTCGGGCGAGCAGCTGGCCCGCGCCCGCCCGGTGCTGGAGGCCTTCGCCAGCCGGATCGTCGAGACCGGGCCGGTGGGCACGGGCCACATGATGAAGCTGCTGAACAACTTCGTCTCGCTCGGCTACGCCGCGATCTACGCCGAGGCGCTGGCGCTCGGCGGCAAGGCCGGGGTGACGCCGCAGGTGTTCCACGACGTCGTCGCCGGCGGCCGCATGGACTGCGCCTTCTTCCGCACCTTCTTCGAGTACGTGGTGGGCGGCAACCCGGAAGCCCACAGGTTCACGCTGTCCAACGCGCTCAAGGACCTCACCTACCTGAGCAGCTTCGCCAACGCGTCGGGCGCGGCCAACCCGGTCGGCGCCGCGGTGCGCAACAGCTTCGCCCTCGCCAACGGCCTCGGCCACGCCAACGACTACGTGCCGACGCTGGCCGACATCATACGGCGGGTGAACGGGCTCGGCTGAGCGGCGCGGCCGGACCTGCCCGGCAGCCGCGGCCGCCTCCGGGTTCCGGCCCGTGGCGGTCGGGCCAGGCCACGCGGCACGTCGAGGGCCATCGTCGCGCCATCCGGCAAGGGTGCGAACTCCCCCCGGCCGCGACCGTGCTGCATCGACCGCCGACGCCGGACAGGAACCGCCCTCGCCGCCGCCGTCCTGAGCCGCACGCTCGAACTCGAACCACCGGAGCATGTCCGCCTCACCCGGCAGACGATGGTCACAGGTGCTTCACGCCCGCCGGCTTCCAGTCTATGCAACACCCTCACCACGGACAGTTACCACGTTACAGGAAACAGATCATGGAACATCCCCATGCTCCGATGACAAATGATCTCCCCGGAACACGCGCGAGCCCGGCCCGTATTGTTGCCGCGGTCACTGCACTGTTCTGGAGCAGTTTCCTGTCGTCTGCTTGGGCGGCGTCGCCCGCTCCTACCCCGGAAGGCGGGCAACAGACACCTGCACCGGAAACGTCGCCCCAGTCGGACATATCAACGGCGTCGCCTGCCGCCGGCACGCCGCCGCTCTCCGAGGACTGGGCCATCCACGGGCAGTCCACGTTCACCGAGATCTACCAGCCGGCCTTCCGCTCGCCCTACCGCGGCCCGCAGAGCCTGGACCCCGGCAGCCGCGGCCGGGAGACCTGGGACGTCACCCTGTACGGCGGCTTTCGCCCCTGGAGCGGCGCCGAGATCTGGGTCAACCCGGAGGTGGACCAGGGCTTCGGCCCCAGCAACACCTTCGGCCTGGCCGGCTACGTCAGCGCCGAGGCCTACAAGCTCGGCTCGGCCGACCCGTACGTCCGCGTGCCGCGCCTGTTCTTCCGCCAGACGCTCGATCTCGGCGGCGAGACGCAGAGCGTGTCCCCCGACCTCAACCAGCTCGGGGGCACGCAGACGGCCAACCGCGTCGTGCTGACCATCGGCAAGTTCTCCAGCTTCGACGTGTTCGACACCAGCAAGTACGCCCACGACCCCCGCAACGACTTCCTCAACTGGTCCCTGATCGACGCCGGCAGCTTCGACCAGGCCGGCGACGCCTGGGGGTTCAGCTACGGTGCTGCGGCGGAATGGTACCAGGACTGGTGGACGATCCGCGGCGGCCTCTTCGACCTGCCGACCGTGCCGACCTACAAGTACCTCGATCCGCACCTGTTCCATCAGCTGCAGTACATCGCCGAGGTCGAGGAACGCCACACCCTGTTCGGCCAGGACGGCAAGGCGAAGCTGTCCGGCTTCTTCAGCCGCGGCCTGTTCGGCAGCTACGCCCAGGCGACCGCGCTGGCGCAGGCAACCGGGACCACGCCCGACATCCAGGCGGTCCGTCGCTTCCGCGGCAAGGGGGGCGGCAGCGCCAACGTCGAGCAGGCCATCACTCAGGACCTCGGCGTCTTCCTGCGTGCCGGGCTGCAGGACGGAACCAGCTCGGTCACCAGCTTCACCGACGTCGACAACACCGTCTCGCTCGGCCTCTCCCTCGCGGGCAGACGGTGGAGCCGGCCGGACGACACCGTCGGGATCGGGTTCACCCGCAACGACATCTCGCGGCACTTCAAGAACTACCTCAACGCCGGAGGCCTCGGCATCCTGATCGGCGACGGCAAGCTGCCGAACTCCGGCCCCGAAGAAGTCATCGAGGCCTTCTACAGCCTCGCTGCCTACAAGAACGTCAACATCACCGCCGACTACCAGTTCATCGACAACCCCGCATACAACCGCGACCGAGGTCCGGTGAGCTTCCTGGGCACGCGCCTGCACGCGCAGTTCTAGGGACCGTCACGGAGCTGGCAGCGCCCTGCCGTCGCCACAGGAAGGCAAGACCCTTCTTTTTCTGAAGAAAAAGAAGCAAAAAGACTTTGCCCATGAGGTCTCGGACCCGCGGCTGGTGCCGAGTCCTTACGGGTGAAAGTTCTTTGGTTCTTTCTTTCAAGAAAGAACATGCTTTCTTCCTGCTGCAAGGCACGAAGTCGGGCTTCCAGGGTCATGACACCCCCCAGGCCCGATCGTCCCGGCATCGATCAGGAACGGCCTTCAAGGGATGCGCTCCAGGCGCGCGGCCCGCGGCAGGGTCCCCGCCCCGAAGCAGGACCCCCTTCACGCCCCGTGCTGCCCGAGCACCGCCGCCACCCGTCGCCCCAGCACCGCCATCGAGAACGGCTTGGTCACGACCTCCATCCCCGGCTCCAGCATCCCCTCGCCCAGCACCGCCGCCTCCGCGTAGCCGGTGATCAGCAGCACCGGCAGCCCGGGCCGCAGCACCCGCGCCCGGTCCGCGAGCTGGCGCCCGTTCAGCCCCCCCGGCAGCCCGACGTCGCTCACCAGCACGTCCACCCGCGCCACAGACTCCAGCACGCGCAGGCCCGCCGGCCCGTCCGCCACCTCGATCACCGACAGCCCCAGCCCCGACAGCGTCTCGCCCAGCAGCGTGCGCACCGACGGCTCGTCGTCGACCAGCAGCACCGTGCCCGACGTCGCCGGCGGCTCCGCCTCGACCAGGGCCTCGCCCGCCTCCGCGACCGGCGCCCCCCGGTGGCGCGGCAGACACAGCTCCACCGCGGTGCCTCCCCCCGGCTCGCTCGCCAGCCCGACCTGCCCGCCGCTCTGCTTGACGAAGCCGTAGATCATCGACAGCCCGAGCCCGGTGCCCTGGCCGGTCGGCTTGGTGGTGAAGAACGGGTCGAACGCGCGCGCCATCACCTCGGGCAGCATCCCCGCGCCGGTGTCGGTGACCCGGATCGCCACATACTCGCCCGCCGGCGCGTCGCGCGCCTGGTCCTCCTCCAGCACCGCCTTGCGGCACTCGATCAGCAGCGCGCCGCCGTCCGGCATCGCGTCGCGCGCGTTGATGCACAGGTTCAGCACCGCGTTCTCGAGCTGGTTGGCGTCGCACAGCACCGGCCACGGCTCCGGGTCCGCCTCCAGCGACACCGCGACCTGCGGCCCCATCGTGCGCACGATCAGCTCGCGCATCCCCTCCAGCAGCCGCTCCGGCGCGGTCGGCCTCGGGTCCAGCGTCTGCCGGCGCGAGAACGCCAGCAGCCGGTGCGTCAGCTTGGCCGCCCGCCCCGCCGCCTCCTGGGCGGCCGCGATGTAGCGGCCGAGCTGCTCCGTGCGCCCCTGCGCGAGCCGGGTCTGCATCATCTCCAGCGCGCCGCCGATCCCGGTCAGCAGGTTGTTGAAGTCGTGCGCCAGCCCGCCGGTGAGCTGGCCCACCGCCTCCATCTTCTGCGCCTGGCGCAGCTGCTCCTCGGCGAGTCGCAGCGCGGCCGTGCGGCTCTCCACCCGCTGCTCCAGCGTGTCGTTCATCTCGCGCAGCACCGCGTCCGCGCGCACCCGGTCGGTGATGTCGAGCACGGTGCCGATCATCCGCGCCGCCACGCCCTCCTCCAGGAACGCCAGCCCGCGCACCGCGAGCCAGCGCTCCCGCCCGCCCGCCCCGCCCTGCGCCGCCCCGCCCTGCGCCGCCCCGTCCTGAGCCGCCCCATCCTGAGCCGCCCCGCCTTGCGCAGCCGTCCCGTCCAGCGCCGCCGTCCCGCCCGGCGCCACGCTGCGGCACTGCAGGTCGAAGCTGTGCGGCCCCTGCGCCCCGAGCGTCGCGTCGAGGGCGTGGCGCATGCGCTCCCGATCCGCGGGATGGATCGCCGCGAGGAACGACCCGGGCCCGGCCGAGGCCGCCTCGCCCGCCCGCTCCGCCTCGCCGTCCGGCACGCGCCCCGCCGCGACCCCGGCGGCAGGGCCCGCCCCGCCGGGCGG
>CAXSFE010000048.1:0-25832 GCA_964236585.1 uncultured Acetobacteraceae bacterium | reverse complement strand
CCCAGACCCGCCAGGGGCGAGCCGCCCCTGGACCGGCCTCACTTAAGGATTGGATTCCAAAGGCCCTGCCTTTGGCGGAGCTTGAGGCAGAGCCTCAACCTTGCTTGCCTGGCGCAGCGCGCTCAGCGCGTGAGGTAGTCGATCATCGTGATGCCGAACAGGATCGCGAGCCAGAAGAAGCCGAGGATGGAGAACAGCCGGACCAGCGGCGGGGCGTGGGTCAGCTCCATCGAGAAGGTCAGCACGATGACGACCATGACCGCGGCGATGCCCAGCTCGACGTAGCCGCAGGCGGGGAACGGCGTGGTCATCGCCAGCAGGATCTCGGCGGCCAGCAGGCAGAGCAGGACGGCGGTGGTGATGACCGGGCCGCGCATGACCGCGCGGACCTCGGGGTCGATGTCGCGCAGGGCGGCCCTGGGCGAGAAGGCGGCCATCAGCGGTTCACCAGGTAGAGGCTCGGGTAGACGATGAGCCAGACGAGGTCGATGAAGTGCCAGTAGAGGCCGGTGATCTCGATGCGGTTCTGGTGGCGGGCGAGGTAGCCGGGGCGGCTCGCGAGCCAGGCCATGACCCAGACGATGCCGATGCCGATGGTCAGGTGGCCGAAGTGCAGGATCGTGGTGACCCAGTAGAGGTTGACGAACAGCTGCGAGGCGCCGTCCGAGGCCAGTTCGTAGGGGCGCTTGAGGAAGGGCGTCATGTGCTCGGTGTAGTCGACGTAGTACTCGTAGCTCTTGAACAGGAGGAAGCCGACGCCGAGGGCGCCGGTGACGAGGAGGCAGCGGGTGACATCGCGGGCACGGCCGAGCTTGGACATCTCGATGGCGCCGGTCATCACCAGCGACGAGGTGATGAGGATCACGGTGTTGACGCCGCCGATCCACAGCTTGAGGTGCTGGGCGGCGGCCTCGACGGAGTGCGGGTGGAGCGTGCGCAGGACGAGTGCGGTGACCAGCAGGCCGGAGAACAGCAGCAGCTCGGTGATCAGCCAAGCCCACATGCCCAGCTCGGACGAGAGCTTCTGCTGCGCGACGGAGGTGAAGTGCTCCTGCAGCTCGATGCCCACGCCGGGATGGCCGGCGTAGGCGAGGTCGCCGGGCTCGAAACGCTCGGACTCAGCCACGCTCGTTGACCTGGTTCGGGTAGTCGTAGGCCTCGAAGTCGACGATGGGCGGGGTGAGGAAGTTGTGCTTGGGCGGCGGCGAGGAGGTGGTCCACTCCAGGCCCTTCGCACCCCAGGGGTTGTCGGGCGCGCGCTTGCCGAACCACAGCGACCAGGTGAGATAGACCAGCGGGAAGAGGTAGCCGATGGCGAGGATGGTGGAGCCGGCGGAGCTCATGATGTTGAGCAGCTGGAACTCCGGCGCGTACTGGTGGTAGCGGCGCGGCATGCCGAGGTAGCCGAGCAGGAACTGCGGGAAGAAGGTCGTGTTGAAGCCGATGAAGATCAGGAAGGCGCCGACGCGGCCCCAGGCCTCGGGGTACATGCGCCCGGTGAACTTCGGCCACCAGAAGTGCAGGCCGCCCATGAAGGCGAGCACGGTGCCGCCGACCATGATGTAGTGGAAGTGCGCGACGACGAAGTAGGTGTCGTGCAGGTGCTCGTCGATGGCGAGGCTCGCGAGGAACAGGCCGGTGAGGCCGCCGATCACGAACAGGCCGATGTAGCCCATGGCGTAGAGCATGGGCGTGTCGAGCCGCAGGTCGCCTTTGTGGATGGTCGCGGTCCAGTTGTAGACCTTGACCGCGGACGGCACGGCGACGGCGAAGCTGAGAAGCGAGAACACCACGGCGGCGGTCTCACTCTCGCCGTTGACGAACATGTGGTGGCCCCAGACGAAGAAGGTGATCGAGGCCAAGCCGATGGTCGCGTAGGCGACGAAGCGGTAGCCGAACAGCTTCTTCTGGGAGAAGGCGCAGACCAGCTCGCTCATCACGCCCATGCCGGGCAGCACCATGATGTAGACCGCGGGGTGCGAGTAGAACCAGAACAGGTGCTCGAACAGCACCGGGTCGCCGCCGAGTGCGGGGTCGAACACGCCGATGTGGAAGGCGCGCTCCATCACCAGCAGGAGCAGCGCCACGGTGATGACCGGGGTTGCGAGCAGGAAGATCAGGCTGGTCGCGTAGATCGCCCAGACGAAGATCGGCATGCGGAACCAAGTCATGCCGGGAGCGCGCATGGTGTGCACGGTGACGACGAAGTTCAGCCCGGACAGGATCGAGGAGAAGCCCACGATGATGACGCCGATCAGGGCGGGGACGACGTAGGTGTTGGAGAAGGTGGTGGAGAACGGCGCGTAGAACGTCCAGCCCGTGTCGACGCCGCCGATCACCAGCACGATCAGGGTGAACAGCGCGCCGAGCATGAACACCCACCAGCTCAGCAGGTTGATCTTGGGGAAGGCGAGGTCCTTGGCGCCGATCATGATCGGGATCAGGAAGTTGCCGAAGGTGTTGGGGATCGAGGGGATCAGGAAGAACCACACCATGATGACCCCGTGCAGGGTGAACATCTTGTTGTAGGTGTCGTTGGAGAGGATCTGGCCGTTCGGCACCACCAGCGACAGGCGGACCGCGGCGGCGGCCATCGCGCCGAGGAGGAAGAACGCGGTGATCGAGGCGAGATAGAGCAGCCCGATGCGCTTGTGGTCGACGGTGAACAGCCACGAGCGGATGGTGTGCTCGTCGTGGAGGTAGTCGCGCGGGCGGTGCAGCGTCGGGCGCGCGGTGGTCGCGTCGCGCAGGGCAATGTCGGACGGGCTCATCGCTCTATTCCCCTGGGCTGGCGGAGGCCGTCTGGCGGCCCTGGGCGGAGCCGCCGGGCTGGCCGACGGATTTGACGTAGGCGACGATCTTGAGCAGGTCGTCTTCTGGGATGATGCCGTTGAAGCTGGGCATCACCTGCTTGTATCCCGCGATCTTGTTGTGGTCGGGGTTGAGGATCTTGTCGCGCAGGTAGGTGTCGTCAGCGACGATGGTCCGGCCGTCCTCGAGCGGCACCGGCGAGCCGGAGAGGCCGGCCAGCGAGGGGGCGCGCACGGTCGCGGTGCCGGCATGGCAGCCGGCGCAGCCGTCTGCGCTGAACAGCCGCGCGCCTGCCGCCGCCATGGACTGCGAGCCGCCGTTGGCGCTGAGCCAGTCCTCGTAGGCGGCGGGCTCCATCACGGTGAGCAGGCCGTCCATCGCGGAGTGGTCGGTGCCGCAGTACTCGGAGCAGAACAGGCGGTAGGTGCCGGCATGGCTGGCGTTGAACCACAGCTCTGTGTAGCGGCCGGGCAGGGTCTCCATCTGGATGCGCAGCGCCGGGAGGTAGAGGCCGTGGATCACGTCCTGGCTGATCATGCGGATCAGCACGGGCTGGTTGACCGGCACGTGCAGGTCGTTGATCTCGGCCTGGCCGCCGGGGTGCTGGAACTTCCACATCCACTGCTTGGCGACGGCGCTGATCTCCATGGCGCCGGGCGGCGGGTGCTTGTGGGTGTCGAACAGCCGCGCGGCCCAGACGAAGAAGAACAGGGTGAGCAGGAACGGGATGATCATCCAGCCCAGCTCGATGAGGTTGGAGCGCTCGTCGTGGTTGGTGCGGTCGATGTTCTTGCCGCTGCGGTAGCGGATGGCGAACCAGGTAATGCCGACGAAGATCGGCGCGGTCAGCATCACGGTCAGCACCGTGAAGGCGATGATGAGGTGGTCGGTCTCCGCGGCGCTCGCGGAGGCCGCCATCGGCCAGAGGGCCAGGGGGTAGTCGCTCGGCTTCATGCGCGGGGTCCTGGGGCGCGCGGGCGAGGCCGGCGCTGGGCGGAACGTGGGGGGAGGGGGCGCGGGAGGCGGCGGCGGGCGGCGGGGGCGTTCACCGCGCGGCCGGGGGGTTGCGGGTGGTCACCGGGGGCGGGCTGCCCTGGCCGGTGCCGAGCGGGGTCGACGCCGTGACGTCGGGGTTGGGCCCGGGGCCGGTGCGGCCGCGCGGGCCGGCCAGGGTCAGGCCGGGAGTGTCGAGCGGGCGGCCGGCGACGAGGCGCATGGCGTCCTCGATTGGGATGCGCGCCTCGGTGCGGGCGTCGTCGGTGTAGGCCCAGCCGCTGAGCTTGCCGATCTCGCGGCCGCGCTCGTTGTTCAGGTCGGTGTAGGCGTCGACCTGAAGGTGCGGGCCGGGGACCTGGATGGGTGCCACCTGCATCGCGGTGAGCTTCGGGCGGCTGGCGCGGTCGTCGGAACGCCACACGCCGATCAGCGCCATCATGCCGAACACGGCGGCAAGCGCCACCGTGGCGAACAGCGCCATGACGCGGTGGACGTTGCGGGTGCTGACGTCCTCGATCTCGTGGCCGGCCTCACGGGATTCGGGGCTGGCCGGGGTGGAAGGGGTGCCGCGGCCGGTCTCCGGGCCGTGCTCGCCGTAGTCCCAGTCCTGGTGGTCGGAGTGGCCGGCCACGGGATCGACGTGGCCGCGCAGGCCGTCCTCGGACACGGCGTCGCGCGTCTCGTGCCCGCGGCCGCGGGCGAGCAGCGCGGTGCCGCCGAGCAGGGCGAGGCCGGCCGCGCCCCAGGCGGCGATGCGGCCGGCGCCGATGCCGGCGAGCAGGCCGGGCCTGCGCTCCGGCGGTCCGGCAGGCGCGGGATGAGCGGAGGCGGGAGAGGTGGTCATGCGGGGAGCCCCTCGACGCGGCCGCGGGCCACGAGCAGCAGGGCGCAGGACACGCCGCCGATGCCGGCCAGCCCGAGCAGGTCTGCCAGGGACAGGGTGAAGGCGCCGCGGAACGAGGGGGTGATCAGCCACAGCATCTCGATCAGGTGCATCAGCAGCACCAGGCCGGCGAGCCCGGCCAGCACGCGGGCGTTGCGCGCGAGGCGGGGGATCGTTGCGGCGAGCAGCGGCACCAGGAACGCCAGCAGGCCGAACCACTCCGCGGCGCGGCCGAGGCCGGCGTCGCGCTGCTGGTACCAGACGATCTCGCGCGGCAGGTTGGCCGACCAGACCACCAGATACTGGGTGAACTGCAGGAACATCCAGGCGGCGAGCAGCCAGAGCAGCGTCGCGATGACCGGGCCGGGCGCGGGACCGGGCAGGGCGGGACCGGGCCGGGCGGGGCCGGACGCGGCAGGCAGGGCGGCGAGCAGGACGGCGGCGGAGAAGGCGATGCCGCACTGCGAGGCGATCAGCAGCAGCCCGTAGGAGGAGGAGCCCAGCCCCGGCGCCACCGACATCGCGAGGTCCATGGCCAGCAGCGTGCCGGCGAACAGGTGCACCACCAGCCCGAAGGCCGCGAGCGCGCGGGGCCGGCCGGGGCGCAGGAACAGCAGCGCCAGCGTGCTCCACACCAGCAGGATCGCCGCCGCGCGCAGCGCCCGCGCGCCCGGGGCGAACCAGTCGACGGAGAAGCCGTGGCGCGAGGCGGCGGTGCCGAACAGCCCGGGCTGGGCGAGCAGCACCGGGATCGCGAGCAGGGCGACCAGCGGCAGCGGCACCAGCAGCAGGCGCAGCGCGGGCAGCAGGAGGAGCGGCAGGCGCTGCGCGGCGGCAGGCCCGTCGTGGGCGGCGGCCGCGGGCTGCGGCGGCACGGATGCGGCGAGGTCGAAGGCCATCACCAGCGGCAGGGCGCCGGCCGGCAGCGCCAGCCAGAACAGCCAGGCGGCGAGATAGGACGGCATCACCGGGCCCGACGAGGCGGCGGCGAGCAGCACGATGCACAGCAGCGCCGCGACGCCCACGCCGAGGGAGGCGGGCACGGCGCGGGTCAACGGCCGTCCCCGGACATGGTGGTCGTCGTCATGGCGTCGCGCCCGGCGCTGGGCGAGGTCGAGGTGGTGGAGCCGATCGGCGCGTCGGGCTCCACGCTGTTGCGCTCCGGCGGCTCGACGGGCGCGTCGTCGAGCTTGGCGCGGTCGGCGGTGGCCAGGGAGGCGACCGCGACGCCGCGCGAGAGCTGGAGCGCGCGGATGTAGGCGGCGATCGCCCAGCGGTCGGTCGGCGGCACGCGGTCGGCGTGGCTGTACATGGCGCCGCGGCCGTAGGTGATGGTGTCGTAGATGGTCTGCGCGCTGATGCGGCGCATCTCGGCGCTGGCGAAGTCGGGCGGCTGCGGGAAGCCGCGCTGCACGATGATGCCCTGCCCGTCGCCGGCGCGGCCGTGGCAGGGGGTGCAGAAGATCTGGTAGCGCTCGTGGCCGCGCTCGAGCATGGCCTCGGTGATGGCCGCGGGCTGCGCCACCGGCAGGTTGGGCTCGGCGCGCGGCGCGGTGCCGGCGACGGGCAGGCGCATGGTCTGCCCGTCGGGGAAGAAGTTGCTGCGGTCCCAGTTCTCGGACTTGGCCTGGCTGTACATGTTGGCGCGCTTGCAGCCGCTGAGGGCGAGCGTCGCGACCACGGCGAGAAGCAGGAAAGGCTGGGCTCTGCCCAGACCCGCCAGGGCGAGCCGCCCTGGACCGGCCTCACTTAAGAGGTGGATTCCAAAGGCTTGCCTTTGGCGGAGTTTGAGGCGGAGCCTCAACCTTCCTTGCTTCGCGCCGGTCATCGCGGCACCCGGTGCACGGCGATCGGCCGCGTGGTCAGGCTGGTGAGCCTGCGCTCCGCCTCGTCAGGGTCGAAGCCGTGGCCGCGTCCCTCGACGGAAACGAAGAAGCGGTCCTGCGAGGCGCGGTCGAAGCCGGGGATGTTGAAGGACGGGTGGTTCAGCGTCGGCAGCCGGTTGAGGATCAGCAGCAGGAGCACCACGGCGGAGGCGGCCATCAGCACGCCGAACGAGGCGGTCGGCACCACGAAGGCCGGCCAGGAGAAGCGCGGCCGGCCGCCGATGTCGAACACGTAGTCGTAGCCGGTGGCGTACAGGCACATGCCCATCATCAGCACGCCGCCGAGCGCGCCGCCGCTGACGGCGTAGCGGCGCATGGAGCCGCCCTTGACGCCGAGCTCCTCGGTGACGCCGGGCACGGGGACCGGGGAGTAGGTGTCGACGCGCGCGTTCGGCAGGCCGCGCACGGCGCGCACCGCGGCGAGCAGCGCCGAGGGCGAGGCGAACTCCGCGCTGACGGCCCAGAGCGGAGCCTCCTCCTCGTCGTCGTGGTGGGTCCTAGACATGGTTCGGACCCGCGGGTGCGGCGCCTGCCGGGAGCGCGCCGCCGTCGCGCCGGCGCGGCGCCGGGCCGGGACGTGCGGGTGCGGCCGCGGCCTGCCACGTGGATTCCGCGCGGCGCACGTCGAGGATGGACAGCACCGGCAGGTAGCGCAGCGACAGCAGCAGCAAGGCGAGCAGCAGGCCGAGCGAGCCGGCGAAGGTGGCCACGCCCCAGATGTTCATCGTGTACTCCTGCGCGGCCGAGGGCAGGAAGTCGTGCTGCAGGGTGGTCACGATGATCATGAAGTGCTCGGACCACATCGCCACCACGACCAGCCCGCCGATGGCGCCGAGGGCGAGGGCGGAGCGGCGCAGGGCGGGCACCCAGAACAGCTGCACGGAGGCGAGGCCGAGCACGATCAGGGCCCAGAACGACCAGGCGTGCGAGCCGCCGATGCGCCGGGCCAGTACCTCGCGGTCGAAGCTGTCGCCGGTCAGGCTGCCGAGGGCCTCGAAGGCGCTGCAGTAGACGTGCACGAGGCCGAGGCCGAGCAGCAGGAACGACAGCAGCTCCAGGTGGCGCGCGGTGATCAGCGCCTCCAGCCCGAAGGCGGCACGCACGATCATCGCGACGAGCGCGACGGCGGCGGCGCCGGACAGCAGGGCGACGACGACGAAGGAGACCGGCTCCAGCGTGTCGTGCCAGCCGGGCTCGACGGTGCCCGCGAACATCACGGCCGCGCCGGTCTGCAGCGAGAGCACCACCAGGACCGCGAGGACGGCGAGGATGCGGCTGGCCTCGGTCCAGCGGCGCCAGTGGGTGGCCGAGCCGCGCCAGCCGAGCGAGGCGATGCCGTAGAGCTGGGCGCGGAGAAGGGCCATCTTCCAGGCGCGGTCGGAGTCGGGCTCCTGCCCGCGGGCGGCGGCGCGGGCGGCCATGACGCGCAGGCGGTCGGTGGCGCGGTCGCGCAGGGTGGCGAGGTCGGGCAGGACGTTGAGGAACCACACGCCGCCGGCAACGCCCAGGAAGCTGAGGATGTCGATGGCGTCCCAGTACAGCGGCGAGCGGAACTGCGGCCAGAGCAGGAAGGTGTTGGGGTAGGGCAGGTTCCAGTAGAAGTACCAGGGCCGGCCGAGGTGGATGATCGGGTAGGTGCCGGCGGCGACGGCGGAGAGCACGGCCATGGTGTCGGCGAGGCGGCCCAGCGCGGAGCGGGCGGGCAGGCCGGCGAGCAGCAGCACGGCGGAGAGTGCCAGGCAGCCGCAGGCGGTGCCGATCCAGAAGTCGTAGCCGACGATGTCGAGCGCCCAGGTGACGGGGATGTTGTTGCCCCACATCCCCACGCCGTACCAGAGCACGAAGAACAGCGCGATCGCGAGCACGCCGAGCAGGCCCATGGCGCCGGCCATCGCCAGCCACCAGCGCAGGCGCAGCGGGTGGTCGAACACGATGCCGGCGAGGTCGCTGCCGGCCGAGGTCGCTGCGTGCGTCTCGGCCGAGGCGCCGCGCGGGTCGCCGCCGGGGGGCTGGCTGGCGCCCTCGCTGCGGAAGCTTGGGCCGTGGAAGCGCGGGCCGTCGGCCGTCATGTCGCTGGGCATGTCAGCCCTCTCCTGCGGCGGGGCCGCGCTCGGCCAGGTAGGTGGTGCGGGGACGCAGGTTCAGCTCGCCGAGCAGCGCGTAGTTGCGGGCGTCGGCGCGGGCGGCGCGGACCTCGGAGCCGTGGTCGCGCAGGTCGCCGAAGTGGATCGCGCGGGTGGGGCACGCGGTCTGGCAGGCGGTCCTGACCGAGCCGTCGGGGATGGGCTGGAGCGACTTGTCGGACGCGATGCGCGCGTCGGCGATGCGCTGCACGCAGAAGGTGCACTTCTCCATCACGCCGCGCGAGCGGACGGTGACCTCGGGGTTGTTGCGGGCCTGCACCGAGGGCGGCTCGCCGCGGGTGTAGTCGAGGTAGTTGAACTTGCGGACCTTGTACGGGCAGTAGCCGGAGCAGGCGCGGGTGCCGACGCAACGGTTGTAGACCATGAGGTTCAGGCCCTCGTGGTCGTGCAGCGTGGCCTCCACGGGGCAGCCGACCTCGCAGGGCGCGTCCTCGCAGTGCATGCACAGCACCGGCTGGAAGTGGGTGGCGGGCTGCTCGGGCTCGCCCTCCCAGTAGCGGTCGATGCGCAGCCAGTGCATGTCGCGGCCGAGTGCGACCTCCTCGCGGCCGACCACGGGGATGTTGTTCTCGCTCTGGCAGGCGACCACGCAGGCGTTGCAGCCGATGCAGCTGTCGAGGTCGATCACCATGCCCCAGGCGCGGCGGTCCACGTCGTTGTCGGCGTACACCTTGTCCGGGTAGATCGAGGGCGCGGTGGCGCCGGGGTCGCCGAGGTGCGGGTCGCCGTACACCGGGTCGCCGACCGGGGCGCCGCCGACCGGCTGCACGCGGATGAAGTCATGGCCCTCCATGGAGCCGTGCTCCTGGGTGGTGGCGATCCCGGCGAAGCGGCTCAGCTTCGTCAGCGTGACGCCGGACGCCTGCATGGGCGAGGCGGCGGTGCGCAGCGGGCCGGCGTCGAAGCCGAGTCCGGTGGAGAGCAGCTCAGGCGGCACGTGGCCGTAGCCCAGGGTGAGGGTCGCGGTGTCAGGTGCCTGGCCGGGGGTGATCCAGACCGGGCCCTCGACGCGGCGGCCATCGGCCTCCAGCGCCACCACGTCGCCGTTGACCAGGTGCTCGCGGGCGGCGAGGCCGGGCGGGATCGCGACGACGTTGTCCCAGACGACCTTGTTCAGCGGCCGGGGCAGCTCCTGCAGCCAGGCGTTGTTGGCCCAGGCGCCGTCCCAGGTCGAGGGGTCGGGGCGGAACAGCACGGTGATCGTGCGCGCGGCGGGCGCGGTGGGGGCGGTCGCGGCGGGTGTGGCCACGGCGGGGCGTGCGGGCAGGAGGCGGGGTGCGATCTCGGGGGCGGCGGTGCCAGGCAGGAAGCCGTCGACCAGGGCCTGGCGCCAGCGCGCGGCGATCGCGGCGTCGTCGCCAGAGCCGCGCCACGTGTCGCGCCAGTGCTGCTCGAGGATGTCGCGCCCCGGGCGCGGGGTCGGGTCGGTGAACAGCGACAGCACCTCCAGCGCGGAGCGGCCGCCGTAGAGCGGGGCGACGGTGGGCTGGATCAGGCCGACGGTGCCGTCCCAGGAGCGGGCGTCGCCCCAGGACTCCAGCGGGTGCAGCGTCGGCAGGTGCCAGTCCGAGGCGGCGGCGGTTTCGTCGGCGTAGGGGCCGGCGTGGATCCTCAGCTCGACCTTGTTCAATGCGTCGGCGAAGGCGAGGTCGCCCGGCGCGTCATAGACCGCGTTGGTGTCGAGCATCAGCAGCGTGTGCACCTGGCCGGCGCGCATCGCGTCGACCAGGGAGGCGAGGTCCTGCGCGTGGGCCGCGACCGGCGCGGTGTAGGCGACGGTGCGGCCGGCGTTGCCGAGGGCGGCGTTGAGGCGGTGCGCGGCCTCCTGCACGGCGGCGGGCTGTGCTGCGCCCGCCAGCACGATGGAGCGGCCGCGCGACGCGGCCAGGGCGGCGCCGGCGCGGGCGCGCCATGCGGCGACGGGGTCGGTGCCTGGCGCGGTCGCGTCCGGCGCAGCGCCAGAGGAGGACAGGTCGGCGAGCAGGCCGGCGGCGAGGGATGCGATCGCGTCGGGGGTGGCGGTGAGCGCGTGGTCGGCCTTGGCGGAGGTCAGGCTGGGCGTGGGAGAGGCGGCGTGCAGGGCGAGGAGGCGGCCGCCCTTCGCGGCCGCGGCGCGCGCCGCCGTCCAGTCGAGCGCCTGGCCGATCTGCTGCGGGCCGTGGTCGAGGAAGTCGCCGTCGAGCGAGACCACGGTGTCGGCCTGGTCGAAGCGGAAGCGGGGCTGCACGGCGCGGCCGAACGCGGCCTGGCCCGCGTCGTCGGCGGCGTCGCGGGTGGGGTCCTGCGCGTGCCAGACCATCCCGGGGTAGGCGGCCTGCAGGGCGGCGATGCGGGCGAGCAGGGTGGGCGAGGTCAGCGTGCCGGTGAGCAGGCGGAAGCCGGCGCCGCCGTTCGCGCGCAGCACGGCGAGCGGGCCGACGGTGGCGGCGCGGAACGCCTGCCAGGACGAGGCACGGCCGAGGTAGCGCACCGCCTGCGAGCGGTCGGGGTCGTAGAGGCCGAGCACGGAGGCCTGCGCGAAAGCGTCGGTGCCGCCGCGGGTCCAGGGGTGCTCTGCGTTGCCGTCGATGCGGATCGGCCGGCCGTTGCGGGTGGAGACCAGCACGCCGGTGCCGTAACCGGCGAGCATGGTGGTCGAGGCGTACTGCAGCAGCTCGCCGACGACGATGCGCTCGGAGTTGCGCACGTAGGGCACCTCCTGGGTGCGGCCGTCCTCCGTGGCGCTGTCGTCGCAGCCGGCGAGGCCGGCCAGCGCGAAGGAGGCGGCCATCACCTTGAGGAAGCGTCGGCGTCCCGGGCCGTCGAGCGTGGGGGCGATGCGGGCGGCGGAGGGGAACTCTGCCTGCAGGAAGCGCCGGAAGCCGGGGGTGTCGGCGAGCTGGTCGAGCGAGCGCCACATCGCGGGGCCGCCGCCGAGGCCGGGGCGCCCGGGGTCGGGGGACAACGGGGGCGTGGGGGGAGGGCTGCTCATCGGTGGCAGATCGAGCAGTCGGTCAGCACCCCGGGGTTGCGGATGCCGTTCTGGGCGACGAGCTGGGGGCCGATCTTCGCCTGGTCATCCGCGGGCTGCCATTCCATGTTCCAGATCTGCGCGGCGGGACGTATCCATTTCTCGGGCGCCCGGTGGCAGTTGATGCAGAACGCCATCTCGAAGGCGTGGGCGCGGTAGGTCATCTGCATCGAGGTCACGTCGCCGTGGCACGTGGAGCAGCCGATGCCCTTGGTCACGTGGATCGAGTGGTTGTAGTAGACGTAGTCGGGGAGGCGGTTCACCCGGGTCCAGCGCAGCGGCTTGTCGTCGGCCAGGCTGTCGCGGACGGGGGCGAGCATCTCGGAGTTGGTCCAGATCTGGCTGTGGCAGGTCATGCAGGTCCAGGTCGGCGGGATGCCGGCGGACGCGTTCACCTCGACCTGCTGATGGCAGTAGCGGCAGTCGATGCCGAGCTCGCCGGAGTGGTGCTTGTGGCTGAACGGCACCGGCTGCGCGGGCGCCACGCCCACGGTGCTGCTGTAGGACGAGGTCCAGATGCCGGCGAACACCAGCAGGCCGAGGGCGAGGCCGCCGGTCAGGACGGCGATCCAGAAGCGGAAGATCGCGTCGGCGCCGGGGGCGAACAGCTGACGCATCAGGCGGCGGGCCGCGACGCGGCGGAAGGAGGCGACGGGCGCCAGGGTGCCGCAGGGGTGGCGGTTCGGTTCGGGGCAGTCAGGGGCAAGTCAAACCGCCTTTCGGTGTTTGGAGCACTTCGTGGCTACATTGAGGCATAGACAGCGTCAAATCACGTCGCGGAGTTGGCGATTGCGTCGGCGTTCCGTCCACTCCGGGCCGGGCCGCAGGGCTACGGCACGGTGTCGGGATGATCAGACCGGGCAGGTGGGGTCGGGCGCACGCTTGCCCAGGGTGCGTTGGTTGGAAGCGCGCGGAAGGACGGGCAGGGGCCTGGCGCTGCATGCCGCCGTGATGCCGCCAGCGGACGAGGCGTCCCGTGACCCGGCTTGCAATCGTGATGCGGCGTGGCTAGAACGCCGCATCACGGAGCGCGGGCGTAGCTCAGGGGTAGAGCACAACCTTGCCAAGGTTGGGGTCGAGGGTTCGAATCCCTTCGCCCGCTCCAGTGGTTTACCAGTTCAGACAGCAGACAACGGGCGCTGGTTCCGGGTCAGGCACCGATCACCAACCACGCCTGGAGTCGGCTGCAAGATCGGCCGGCCATTGGTGCCTGCGTGATACGGTCTAGCAACGAATTATAAATTCTCGGCTTTGCTTAGTGGGCAATCGGAGACGTGGCGCTGCATGCCAGGCCCGAGCCGTCATTGCCGAAGGTCCAGCGCAGACCGGCTTTTGCTGCCATCATGCCGCTGGCTGGCGTTAACCGATGATTATCCGTTCTACCTTAAGAACTTAGGTATTCCGAACACCCGCTCGTCTCAGGACGGCTGATTTAGTCCGGCGGGTTCAACTTAAAGGGTGCGCCATGAAAGAATGTCTGGTCGATGTGCTGAACGCCCGGGATACGGTCCTGCATGTCTTTCCAGTCGCGGTCGAGGACGAGATCGTTGCCCCTCGGGAAGCTCTCAAGGTTGCCACCGACCTGCATCTCGTGCCTGAGGCGGAAGAGGGCACCCTGCATGCCCGGGTGCATGTCAGCCGAGGCGGCCAACTCGCGCCATTCGGCGACGTCCTCGTGACCAAGCAACAGGCGGAAGAGCGGACCGAACAGCACATCCGCACCCATGCATACTTCTTGTGGCAGGAGGCAGGTTGCCCGGACGACCAAGCCGAGCAGTACTGGCACAAAGCCTGTGCGGCCGAGCACCTTGGCTTGGTAGCCTAGCAGCAAAGACGCATAGTGCCGGTGGTCGGCACTGGCGCTTGTCACCAAGTCACATACAGCCTGATCGGATACTGGCTGATAGCATCAGACAGAACCAAGTTTCTACCTGCGCGCACCTATAGGTCTACCTGCGCGCATGCAGGGCAGATTGTACTAAGGCGTGTTTTCCGCAATTTGAATGAACCCAACGTGCACCATCGAGGCACGGGGAGTATACCGGGCATACAGGGCCATTCGCCCGTGCATCGACTGGCGCGCCGCAACAACCGCCCAGTCGGCGCCACCCGCTGCTGCCAAGCCGAACGTCACCACGGCAATTCCGGCAGCAGCCTGAAGGATTTGTGCCCGAGTCAGGCTGGTAACGGCTGAACGCGCCCGTTCGCTCCAGCCTAGCCTCTTCTGATCATGGTCAGCATCTGCCATCCGACCCTCCCTTGCGGCGGTCAACTTCATGCTCCGCCTAAGAACGATGCTGCCACCAGCCGGCATCGCGCATCCACTAAATAATAGGGGCTACCCACCTGATCCGGTATTTGTAATCTGAGGGAACATCAATCCTTAGGCGGTGGATATTTGCTGCAGTGCGAAGCACTGGAGCTTCTGACGCTGTGGGCGACAATGCCGACGTTCCTCGCGCAGTTCAGGGCTCGCGACCTACTGCCGTTCGGGAATCCAATGGTTGAGAGGTGGGGCGAGAAGATTGGTCGAGCGTGGCCGTTCAGGAGCGACGCGACCACGGGCCCGGTGGGGAGGAGCCCGGCCGCAAGAGATGGGGAAGGCTCTGCAGCCGTCGAAGCGGGAACGGGTGGCAGACAGGAAGCGATCAAGAGGGTGAAATCTACGACAACGAAGAGACGTCGTCGGACTCTTTCAGGCCGCTCTTGTATGTAAGAGAGACCGCCAAGTTCCTGTGCAGGAACAAATTTGGGCTCTTGTATACCAGTTCCGCTCCGCTCCATACCTCTATGTTCCTGTCAGAGATCAGGTAGTGAAGTATGAAGTCTTTGAGCTCATCAATGCTGCTGCACACTATGACTGCGGCATCCTTGATGTGCCCCTGATCGCTCATGTGAAATATACGGTAGTCAGGCATAGTTGGGCGTTGCTTCCAGAAAAAAGGTGACGCTCGGAACTGCTTTGCGGCTGATCCAAGCGTCACAGAGTTGGGGAGGAAACGTCCGAGGATCGAACGCTTCGTGAAAATGACCAATAAATCCGGTAAGACAATAAACTGGGTTAGTCCATATTATGACCAGAGCATAAACATCTCGATCAAAGCATAAGGAATCCGCAGCGTGCGATTGATGAAACGGGCCTGACGCAGATCGATTCTTGTCGTTCACGACTGCGTAGGATTGAGGCAAAACAGGCAGCTTTGCCACGAGGGCTGATCGATGTTGTCAACCAGGCGAGACACTAGACGGGCAACATCGGGTGTCCGCACGAGGTATCCATGCCCGATCGCTCGCCTTCCCAGCCCGTTGCATCCAGCTTCCACCTCGCAGTGGGGTCGCACTTCCTGCCCACCCCATGCGCCACCGGGGCACCGTCGCTGTGGCTCGTGCCTGGGGATGGCAGGTCGCCCGGCCTTGGCGTCGCGCTGGGGCAGCTTCTGATCGGGCCGGCCTGGGTGTGCGCCGCCGCGATGTGGCTCTGGTGCCCGGCGATCGGAAACGCCATGCGGGTGGTGCGGGGCGTGCTGAGATTGATACCGCTGTGAGCGCATCCGGCACGATCTATACCCTTCCATAGGTGGAATGCCGCGTTCGACGTCGGTTAACCCGGTCCTCAGGAGTCCGGAGCATGACAGGGTTGACCGTGGCGCCCGGCTCACCGCCGCGAGTCCGTCCGGCCCTTGCGTCCCGCCGGCAGCCGGGACGCGAAGGCCTGTCTGATCGCGGCAGGCGTTGGGCACCACGCTGGCCGGAGCAGGCCAGTGTCGGCAGCGCGGTTCGGACCACGTGATCGGGCGGCTTGAGCCCTGCCGCCCATCTTAATCGTCGGTTTATCAATAAGTGGAACAGTCGCGATCTCACCTGCATCCAGGGGCCTATTTTGATGACCAACGACTTCATCGGCTTCGACTTCCTGCCGTCGTCCATGCACCCTACTGCCGACATCCGACGCGGGTACGTGGCGACACCGGCCGCGATTCCCGACATGGGTGCGACCGGCAAGGCTGGCGTGGTCATGACCGTCGACACGACGGCCGGCCATGGCGTCATGTCCGACCAGCACCTGATGCGCTTGGACTTCTAGACGGATTACCGCTCCGCATCGTGGCCGAGGCGGTTCGCTTGAGGCTTCAATGCAGGGCACGCACCCCTTGGATCGAGAGGTGCGGCGGCTCCCGGCTGGGTCGGCTCGACAGGAGCAGATGCACCGAGCCGCCGCAGGATCAGCTGCGCCACCGCTGTCACGGTGCCGGGCGATTCTGGTGCTGGATGTAGGCACGTGCCGGCTACGCGCAGCCTGCTGTGGCCAAGCTGTGGATGTGGAAGGCGCAGGCCTCCGAGAGCCTCCCGGTGGGGCGTGACACTGGGTTGCCTTGTCGGTGAGACAAAGGAAGGCCAGGGGCTCTGCCCCTGGACCCCGCTCAAGGCAATTGCCTTGAGAATCCACTTTTCAGGGCGAGGCTCAAAAGGCCCCATGGCCTTTTACGGGTCCGGGCACCACTGATCAGAGCTTCCGCTGGGCCATGGAGGAAGAGCTTGGCCCCGCCTGACTGATCTTCTTTCGCGATCAGTTCGAACGGAACACGTTGTTATCGAGATCGCCCGCCCGGCGCTATTACTGCCGTGCAGCAACAAGGGCGCAGCAACATGTCACTGGTCTCCACCGTTCCTCGCCTTGCGCCGGGTCTGGCGCTCTGCGTTCTTGTCACCGTCGTTGCCGGCCTGCTGCAGCGGGCAGAGGTCGCCTGCGTCGGCGAGCCATACCTGGAGGCGCTGGTGCTGGCCATCCTGCTCGGGGTGGCGATCCGCACCGCTTGGACACCTGGCGCGCGGTTCCGGGCTGGGATCGGCTTCAGTGCCAAGACGCTGCTCGAGGTTGCGGTGGTGATGCTCGGCGCGTCGGTAAGCGCGCGGACGGTGCTGGCGCTGGGGCCTGGTCTGCTGGGCGGGATCGTGGCGGTGGTCGCGGTGGCGATCGCCACCAGCTACGCGATCTGCCGCGTGCTGGGGCTTTCGCAGCGCATGGCGATTCTGGTGGCGTGCGGCAACTCGATCTGCGGCAACTCGGCGATCGCGGCAGTGGCGCCAGTGATCGGGGCGGATGGCGACGACGTCGCATCCTCGATCGCGTTCACCGCGGTGCTGGGCGTGGTCGTGGTGTTGCTGCTGCCGCTGCTGGTGCCGATCCTGGCGATGTCGCTGACGCAGTACGGCGTGCTGGCAGGGCTGACGGTGTATGCGGTGCCGCAGGTGCTGGCGGCGACGCTGCCGATCGGGGCGCTGAGCAACCAGGTGGGCACCGTGGTCAAGCTGGTGCGGGTGCTGATGCTCGGGCCGGTGGTGCTGTCGCTGTCGCTGCTGACGCGCCGGCTGCGCGACGCGGTGGACGAGGCGGCGCCGGCGGTGACTGCCGGCGAGCGGCCGGCGCGGGGGCAGCCTGCGCTGCACGAGCTGGTGCCGTGGTTCATCGTGGGGTTTCTGACGGTGCTGGCGCTGCGCTCGGCCGGGCTGATCCCGCCGTCCTTGCTGCACCCGATCACCGTGGCGGCGAGCCTGCTGACGACGGTGTCGATGGCGGCGCTGGGACTCGGGGTGGACGTGCGCGTTGTGGCGAAAGCCGGCGTGCGAGTGACGGCGGCGGTGACGTTGTCGCTGGTGGTGCTCGGCGTGGTCAGCCTCGGGCTGATCCGGGCGCTGGGCGTGGCGTAGGCCCCTTCGGCAGGCTGTACTCGAATCTCTGGGACTTTGGCAGCCCATCTTGAGACCAAATTTCCAAAGACCCGCCCTCAGTGGAGTTTGAAGCCCAATGCTTGAAGACGGGTCCTCAACCTTGCTTCGCTGCTCCTGCCGTTGTCAGGGGATGCGCCGGTAGAGGCCCGTGCAGCCGTAGATGCCGCAGAACCGGAAGCTGCCGTCAGCGAAGGCGTCGCGGGCGGCCTGGTAGACGCCATACTCCGGGTCGCGGGTGTTGCGGTCGTCGTTGTAGTCGTGGAACAGGGCGAAGCCGCCGGGGTTGAGCAGGTGCCTGAGGTCCTGGCAGGCGGCGTGGACCAGCTCGTAAGTGTGGGAGTGGTCGACGAAGGCGGTGCCGAACGTGCGGCCGTCGCGGCGCAGGCCAGCGCAGGACTCGCGGGCGTCGCCGGTGACGAACGCGCGGAAGGCGGCGTTGTCCGCGGTGTGGCGCTCCGCCTCCGCCACGTACTCCGGCACCAGTTCGAGCGAGGTGACAGTGCGGCCGCGGCCCGCATTGCGCAGGGCGTCGGTCTGGATACGGGTGGAGAGGCCGTGGTAGCAGCCGATTTCCAGGACGTCGCCGTCGGAGAAGTAGGCCAGCTCGTAGAGCTTGAGCGCGTCGGCGGGGCGCAGCCAGCCGGAGATGCCAAGGTCGATGATGTCGCCCTGCATCGCGGCCTCACCGAGGCGGGTGTGGGCCGCGTCGATGCGGCCTCCGCCGAAGCGGTAGGTCGGGCGGTATGGCGGGTAGGCCGTTGCGAGGCGGTCGAGGGCGAGGAAGCTTTCGGGGTGGCGGACGACGCCGGGGCGGCCGCCGGCGCGCCACAGCAGCGTGGCGGCAAGGCGGCGGGCGTATCGTCCGAGGGGGGGCATGGCGTCTCCGTCGGCCAGACAAGCAAGTCTGGGCTCTGTCCAGACCCGCCAGGGGCGAGCCGCTCCTGGACCAGCATTTCACAAGAAGCGTCTAAGTCGAGGTTTCCAAAGGCTCGGCCTTTGGCGGAGTTTGAGGCAGAGCCTCAACCTTCCTTGCCTGCCTCGCCCTGCAGCCTGGCGACGATCTCCGCCGCGGTGTCGTCCACGCCGCCGTGGACCTGCACGGTGAGGACGTGCTCGTCGGGCGAGGGCTCCTCCAGGGTGGCGAGCTGGCTTTCGAGCAGGCCGGCCGGCATGTAGTGGTTCTTGCGCTGGCCAAGGCGCTCGGCGATCACGGCGCGGTCGGCCTTGAGATAGACCACCCGGACCCCGGGGCAGCCGCCGGTGACGGCGTCGCGGTAGGAGCGGCGCAGCGCGGAGCAGGTGATCACGCCGGGCTCGCCGGCCTGCAGGCGGGCCTCGATCCAGGCGGCGACGGCGCGCAGCCATGGCGCGCGGTCCTCGTCGGTCAGGGCGTGGCCGGACGCCATCTTGTCGACGTTGGCCTTGGGGTGCAGCTCGTCGCCCTCCTGGAACGGCCAGTGCAGCCGGTCGTCCAGGGCGCGGGCGATGGTGGTCTTGCCGACGCCGGAAACGCCCATCACCACCAGCACCTGGGGCGGCACGCCCGCCGCCCCATCGCCCTCCGCCCTATCGCCCGTCGTCCCGTCGGTCATCGTGCCTCCAGGTGCTGCACGCCGTCGGCGGTGGCGACGAACGCCTCCGTGGCCAGGCCGATGAACAGGCCAGTCTCGATCACGCCGACCACCGCGTGCAGGGCGAGGTCGAGCGCGCGCGGGTCCTCGATCGCGCCGAAGGCGCAGTCCAGGATCAGGTTGCCGCCGTCGCTGACGAACGCCGCGCCGCCCGACTCGCGGCGGCTCACCCGCGCGCCCAGGCGTGCGATGCGGGCGGCGGTGGACTCCCAGCCCCAGGGCGTGACCTCGACCGGCACCGGGGCGCGGCGGCCGAGCCGGTCCACGAGCTTGGCGCCGTCCGCGACGATGATCTCGCGCGCGCTGGCGGCGGCCACGATCTTCTCGCGCAGCAGGGCGCCGCCCAGGCCCTTTACCAGGTCGAGCGAGGCGCCGGCGATCTCGTCCGCGCCGTCGATGGTCAGGTCGAGGCGCGGGCGGGCGGAGAAGTCCACGAGCGCGATGCCGCCCTCGCGCGCCTGGGCGGCGGAGCGCTCGCTGGTCGGGATCGCCACGATGCGCAGGCCCTCGTCGCGCACGCGACGCACCAGGGCGGCGATCGCGTGGTAGGCCGTGGAGCCGGTCCCGAGGCCCACGGCCATGCCGGATTGCACGAGGGCGGCGGCAGCCTCGGCGGCGGCGCGTTTCTGGTCGGCGGCGGGGTCGTCGGGCATCGGGGGCTCCTGGAGGAAGGAAGGCCAAAGGCTCCGCCTCTGGACTCCGCCAAAGGCAAGCCTTTGGAAACCACTTATCGGGCCGGCGGCACGATGCGCGGCAGTGTGCCGCAGGCCCAGGTCAGGTTTCCAAAGGCTCGGCCTTTGGCGGAGTCCAGAGGCGGAGCCTTTGGCCTTGCTTATGCCCCCGCCGCTGCCCGGTCGACCACCCAGAGCGTGCGCCCCATCGCCCGCACCCGTGCCGCCGGCAGGTCGTGGTCGCCCTGCCAGACCCGCTTCAGGATCGCGCGCTTGCCGGCCCCGGCGGCGAGGAACAGCACGGTGCCGGAGCTTGCGATCGCGGGCAGGGTCATGGTGATGCGGGGCTGGGCGATGTTGGCGCCGCCGGGGGAGTCCACGGCGGTGACCCAGGCGAGGGTCTCGTCGAGCGCGGGGCTGCCGGGGAACAGCGACGCGGTGTGGCCGTCCTCGCCGAGGCCGAGCAGGGTGACGTCGAACAGCGGGCGCGAGGCGTCGAGGTTCTCGCGGCCGTAGTAGGTGCGCAGGGTGCGGTCGCAGAGCCGGGCGGCCTCGACGGGGGTGGCGTCGCCGGGGACGGCGTGGACGTTTTCCGGCGGGATCGGCACGTGGTCGAGCAGGGCCTCGCGGGTCATGCGGTAGTTGCTGTCGGCGTGGTCGTGGGGGACGCAGCGCTCGTCGCCCCAGAACAGGTGGACGCGCGCCCAGGGCAGGCGGTCGCGGAACTCGGGGGTGGCGAGCAGCGCGTAGAGCACCTTGGGCGTGGAGCCGCCGGACAAAGACAGGGCGAAGCGGCCCGGCACCTGCGCGGCCTCGGCCACGATGAACTCCGCGGCGTGGCGGGCGAGCGCCGCGGTGTCGGCGAGCACGGTGCGGTTGGCGCGCGGGGTGCCGTCGTAGGTCTGGGTCATGGTGCGTCCTGCGCGCCGGCGCCGGGCGCCAGGATGAAGTCCTCGACGGCGCGGGCAAAGCCCTCGTCGTCGTAGGAGGCGGTGACGCGGTCGGCCTCGTCCTGCACCTCGGCGGAGGCGTTGCCCATGGCGATCGCCAGGCCGCTGGGGCGGAACATCAGCACGTCGTTGGGCTGGTCGCCGAGGGTGGCGATCTCGTCCTGGGGGATGCCGAGGTGGCGCGACAGCCAGGCGATGGCCCCGCCCTTGTTGGCCTCGGGGTGGGTGACGTCGAGGTAGTACGGCTGGGAGCGGGCGGCGGACGCGTGGTCGCCCAGCGTCTTCTGCGCCTCCGTCTCGGCGCGGTGCACCAGGTCGAGGTCATCGCTGATGCCGACGATCTTGACCACGTGGTCGAGCATGTCGCCCTCGAAGCGGGGCACGACCTTCGCGTCGAACTTCACCGTGGCGGCCTCGCGGGCGACGTGCGGCGCGTCCTTGTCGCGGATCAGCCAGTCCTCGCCGCTGTAGACCCAGGCGTCGAGGCCGAGGCGCTCCAGCAGGGCGAGGGTGGTCTCGGCGGCCTCGCGCGGCAGGGTGCGGCTTTCCTTGATGGTGACGAGGTCGGGCTCGACCACGAGGCCGCCGTTGAAGCCGGAGATCGGCGTGGTCAGCGCGAGCGGCTCGACCAGCATCGCCATGCCCTTCGGCGGGCGGCCGCTGGTGACCGCGAAGGCGATGCCGCGCGCGTGCAGGGCGTGCACCGCGGCGATGGCGCGCGGGGTCAGCACCTTGTCCTTCGTCACCAGCGTGCCGTCGACGTCGGCGAGCACGAGGCGGATGCGCGGGGGCGCGGGGTGGTCGCGGGTCATGGCGTGGTCTCCGGGGATGGCGACGGCGCGCGCGGCAGGAGCAGGTGGTCGACGGCCCAGGCCCAGCCGTCGTCCCTGATCGGGCGGGTGACGTGGTGGGCGCGCGCCTGCACGTCGGCCGGCGCGTTGCCCATCGCGATCGCGGTGCCGGCGACGTCGAACATCGCCAGGTCGTTGGCCTGGTCGCCGATCACCGCGACATCGCGCAGGTCGATGCCGAGCAGGCGCGCGATGTGCGTCGCGGCGAAGCCCTTGTTGGCGTCGGGGTGGGTGACGTCGAGGTAGTATGCCTGGCTGCGGTGCACGTTGGCGGCGGTGCCGATGCGGGCGGAGAGCTCGCTCTCCAGGCGCGCGAGCAGATCGTGGTTGTCGGTGGTGCCGGTGATCTTGCCGCAGCGGCCGAGGAGGTCGTCGAAGCTGCCGACGACGGTGGGAGGCTGCTGCAGCGTGCGGGTTTCCAGCGCGACGTAGTGCGCGTCCGGGTTGCGGACCTGCCAGTGGCTGCCCACGAACAGCCAGACGTCAACGCCGTTCTGCTCCAGGAACGAGACGGCGTCGCGGGCGGCCTGCTCGGGCAGGAGGCGGGCCTCCAGCACGGTGCCGTCCGGCGCGGTGATGGTGCCGCCGTTGAACGCGCCGCGCGGGGTGTCGAGCCCGAGGGAGGAGGCGAACAGCTCCAGGCCCTGCGGCGGGCGGGCGCTGGTCAGCGCCAGGCGGATGCCGGCGGCGCGCAGGCGGGCGGCGGCGTCGATCGTGGCCTGGGTCAGGCCCTCGCCGCTGGTGACGAGGGTGCCGTCGACGTCGGAGATCAGGAGGCGGATGGGTGTCATGAGGCAAGGCCAGGGCTCTGCCCTGGACCCACCAGGGCGAGCCGCCCTGGACCGGCACCCATTGGAGACTCCGGACCCAAGGGATGGGTTCCAAGGGCCCCGCCCTTGGCGGGTCCAGGGCGGGGCCCTGGCCTTGCTTTCCTCACAGCGGCTGCCACTGCCGCCGGTCCCGCGCGAGCAGGGCGTCGGCCTCGGAGGGCCCGTTGCTGCCGGCCGCGTAGGGGTGGACGTGGATGTGCCCGGCGTCCCAGGAGTCGAGCACGGGCTGGACGACCTCCCATCCCGCCTCCACGTTGTCCGCGCGCTGGAACAGGGTCGCGTCGCCGATCAGCACGTCGTAGAGCAGCGTCTCGTAGCCGGTGGACGGGCCCTCGCTGAACCAGTCGGCGTAGTTGAAGTTCATCTTCACGCCGCCGAGCCGCACCGTGGGGCCCGGCACCTTGGCGCTGAACTGGAGCGTGGCGCCCTCGCTCGGCTGGATCTGCAGCGTCATGATGTTGGGCGTGAGCTTCTCGACCGGCGTGTCGCGGAACAGCGCGTACGGCGCCTGCTTGAAGTGGATCGCGATCTCGGTGCGCCGGGTGGCCATGCGCTTTCCGGTGCGGATGTAGAACGGCACGCCCGCCCAGCGCCACGAGTCGATCGCGAGCTTGAGTGCCACGTACGTCTCGGTGGAGGATCGGGCGTCGACGTCGGCCTCGTCCTGGTAGGCCGGCAGGGCGTGGCCGCCGACGTTGCCGGTGCGGTACTGGCCGCGGACGACGCGGTTGAGCGCGTTCTCTCGGTTCATCGGGCGGATCGACTGGATCGCCTTGGCCTTCTCGGTGCGCACGGCGTCGGCGTCGAAGCTGGTCGGCGCCTCCATGGCCACCATGGCAAGGAGCTGGAACATGTGGTTGGGCACCATGTCGCGCAGCGCGCCCGTGCTCTCGTAGAACGCGCCGCGGCGCTCGACGCCGACGGTCTCGGCGGCGGTGATCTGCACGTGGTCGATGTGGTCGCGCCGCCACAGCGGCTCGAACATGCCGTTGGAGAAGCGCAGCGCCATGATGTTCTGCACCGTCTCCTTGCCGAGGTAGTGGTCGATGCGGAAGATCTGGCTCTCGTCGACGGCGCGCAGCAGGCGGGCGTTGAGCGCGCGGGCGCTGCCGTAGTCGTGGCCGAACGGTTTTTCCACGACGACGCGGCGGAACCGGCTGTCGCGCTGCTGCATCAGGCTGGCCTGCGCGAGGCGGTCGACAATCGGGCCGAAGAACCGGTCGGCGACGGCGAGGTAGAACACGCAGTTGCCCTCGCCGACCGCCGCGCCCAGCCGCTCGAACAGCCCGGGGTCGTCGAAGTCGCCCTGCACGTAGCTGACGTGCGCGCGCAGCCAGTCCCAGGCCGCACGGTCCATCGTGTCGCCGCCGCGGCGGTGGGCGACGAAGTCCTCCATCGCCTCGTCGAGGCGGTCGCGGAACGACTCGTCGTCGCTCTCGACCCGGTCCACGCCGAGCACGCGGAACTCCTCGTTCAGCAGCCCGCCGGCGCGCAGGTTGTAGATCGCGGGCATCAGCAGGCGGCGCGTCAGGTCGCCGCCCGCGCCGAAGATCACCAGGGTGCACGGCGGCGCCGCCACCGGGGCGCCGCGCGCCAGCGCCTCCGGGTCGCTGGCCAGACGCGTGTCGGCGACCTCCACGGCACGCGGCGTCTCGTCCCGGGGAGCCACCGTTCAGCCGCCCTTCTTGACGGCGTCCTCGTGCTTCACCTCGGCCGGCTTGGTGTCGCCCGGCAGCTGCTCGACGTGGCCGCCGAACTGGAAGCGCATCGCGGACAGCAGCTTCTCGCCAAAGGTGTTGCCGGAACGCGAGCGGAACCGGGCGTAGAGCGCGCTCGACAGCACGGGGACCGGCACCGCCTGCTCGATCGCCGCCTCGATGGTCCAGCGGCCCTCGCCGGAGTCGTGCACCTCGCCGCTGAACTCGGACAGGGTGGCGTTCTCCGCCAGCGCGTTCGCCGTGAGGTCGAGCAGCCACGACGAGATCACGCTGCCGCGGCGCCACACCTCGGCGACGTCGGCGGTGTCGATGGAGAAGCGCTCCTCCGCCGCCAGCTCGGTCGAGTCCTTGCCGGCGAGGATGTCGAAGCCCTCGGCGTACGCCTGCATCATCCCGTACTCGATGCCGTTGTGCACCATTTTGACAAAGTGGCCGGAGCCGGCGGGGCCGCAGTACATGTAGCCCTTCTCCGGGCGGGCGTCGCGCTCCTGCCCGCGCCCCTCCGTCCTGGGGATGTCGCCCATGCCGGGCGCCAGCGCCTCGAAGATCGGGTCGAGGCGCGTGACCTCCTCGGCCGGTCCGCCGATCATCATGCAATAGCCGCGCGACAGGCCGAACACGCCGCCGGAGGTGCCGACGTCGACGTAGTTGAGCTGCTTCTCGCGCAGCGTGCGGGCGCGGCGGATGTCGTCCTTGTAGTAGGAGTTGCCGCCGTCGATGATCGTGTCGCCCGGCGAGAGCAGGCCGGCGAGCTGCGTCACCGTGGCCTCGGTGATCGGGCCGGCGGGCAGCATCACCCAGATCGCGCGCGGCGCCTTGAGCCGGCGCACCATGTCCTCGACGCCGGACGCGCCCTGGCCGCCGCTGCCGGTCACTGTGTTGACCGCCTTCTCGTCGCGGTCGAAGGCCACGATGCTGTGCTTGGCGCGCAGCAGGCGGCGGCAGATGTTGCCGCCCATGCGGCCGAGTCCGATGACGCCGAGTTCCATCGCGTTTAACCTCCTGCAGGAAGGAAGAAAGGTCGGGCTCTGCCCGAACCCGCAAAGGGCCGGAGGCCCTTTGATCCCTTGACTTAAGTGGTGGTTTCCAAAGGCTCGGCCTTTGGCGGGGTCCAGGGGCAGAGCCCCTGGCCTTGCCTTACTTCAATGCCGCCGCCAGCGCCTTGTGCAGCCGGGCGAGCCCGCTCGCCACGTCGCTCCCCAGGTGCACGCGCAGCGCCCTGCGGCCGCGCTCGGCGAGCACGTCGAAGTCGCCGCGCGCCTGCGCCGCCTTGACGGTGCCGAAGCTGTACTTCTCGCCGGGCACGTCGAGGTCGGCGCGGTCGGCGGCGGTGATCTGGAGGAACACGCCGCTGTCCGGGCCGCCCTTGTACGCCTGGCCGGTGGAGTGCAGGAAGCGCGGGCCGAACTCGGCGACGGTGGCGACGTGCTTCGCGTCTCGGATCGCGAGGCGCATGGACTGCAGGGCCTCGCGGCTGGCGTCGTTCCGCTCGATGTAGGCCAGCAGCGCCGCGTAGTCGCCAGGGCCGATGCGGCCGACCTGCTTCGCGATCA
Source organism: uncultured Acetobacteraceae bacterium (assembly GCA_964236585.1). Taxonomy (GTDB): domain Bacteria; phylum Pseudomonadota; class Alphaproteobacteria; order Acetobacterales; family Acetobacteraceae; genus CAXSEF01. The sequence goes on along the minus strand of CAXSFE010000048.1, from coordinate 168 downwards.
CCGCGTCGAGGCTGTCGGCGCGCAGGGCGTCGGCGTTCGTCGCGTCGGCGAACAGGGCGATGCCCTCGAACTCGGCGAACGGCGTCTCGGGCGGCAGGCTGCCGCTCTCGGCGTAGGCGTCGGTCAGCTTGCGGGTCTCGATCTTGCTGGCCTCGACGTCGGGCTGGT
>CAXSFE010000047.1:0-25983 GCA_964236585.1 uncultured Acetobacteraceae bacterium | reverse complement strand
GTGAGGCCGGTCCAGGGGCGGCTCGCCCCTGGCGGGTCTGGGCAGAGCCCAGCCTCGCTTCTCCTGCGACGAATCCGGAGCGAGCCCGGCACCGTTGGCACGTCGTTAACGATAGGTTTGTTCTATCGCAGCATAGATCGTACGCGTTGTTGATATGGCCGCATCGTGCCCATATCCGGGTCATGATGGGAACGGGACAGACGATGCTGGACGCGGACGGCTGGGACGAGGCACGCGCGGACGAGATCATCGAACGGCACCGCAAGATGCCGGGTGCGATGCTTCCGTTGCTGCACGCGCTCCAGCACGAGTTCGGCTACGTGCCGAAGCAGGCGGTGCAGCCGATCGCGCACGCGCTGAACGTCAGCCGCGCGGAGGTGCACGGCGTCATCAGCTTCTACCACGACTTCCACACCGAGAAGCCGGCGCGCCACGTGTTGAAGCTGTGCCGGGCGGAGTCGTGTCAGTCGAAAGGCGGTAACGAACTGGCCGAGCACGCGGAGCGCAGGCTCGGCGTGGCGGTGGGCGAGGCGACGGCGGACGGGGCGGTGTCGCTGGAGGCGGTGTACTGCCTCGGGCTGTGCTCGCTGTCGCCGTCGGCGATGCTGGACGGGCGCATCCATGCCCGGCTGAACCCCGCGCGCCTGGACGCGCTGATCGAGGAGGCACGGGCATGAGCGACGCGACCAACGCAGGCATCCTCACGCTGTACGTGCCACGCGATGCGGCGGCGCTGGCGGTTGGCGCGGACGAGGTGGCGGCGGCGATCGCCAGCGCGGCGCAGCGGGCTGGGCGGCCGTTCCGCTTGGTGCGGAACGGGTCGCGCGGGATGCACTGGCTGGAGCCGCTGGTCGAGGTCGCGACGCCGGAGGGGCGCGTCGGCTACGGCGGCGTCGCGGCCGGGGACGTGGCGTCGCTGATGGCGGCGATTTTGGGCGGGACGCCGCACGCGCTCTGCGTGGGGCTGGTCGAGGAGATCCCGTTCCTGGCGCGCCAGCAGCGGCTGACGTTCAGGCGCTGCGGCATCACCGACCCGCTGTCGATCGACGACTACCGCGCGCATGGCGGCTACCTCGGGCTCGCGAAGGCGCTGGAGATCGGCGGCGAGGAGACGATCGCGCAGGTGCTCAAGTCCGGGCTGCGCGGGCGCGGCGGCGCGGGGTTCCCGACGGGGATCAAGTGGCGCGGCGCCGCGATGGCCAAGGCGGACCAGCGCTACGTCGTGTGCAATGCGGACGAGGGCGACAGCGGGACGTTCGCCGACCGGATGATCATGGAGGGCGACCCGTTCTGCCTGATCGAGGGCATGACGATCGCGGGGCTGGCGATCGATGCGACGATCGGCATGGTCTACATCCGCTCGGAGTATCCGCACGCGATCGAGGTGCTGCAGGCGGCGATCGACACGGCGTATCGCGAGCGGCTGCTGGGCGACGACATCGTGGGCGCGGACGGGCAGGGGACCGGGCGGCGCTTCGACCTGGAGATCCGGGTCGGCGCGGGGGCGTATGTGTGCGGCGAGGAGACGTCGCTGCTGGAGAGCATCGAGGGCAAGCGCGGCCAGGTGCGCGCGAAGCCGCCGCTGCCGGTGCACGAGGGGCTGTGGGGCAAGCCCACGGTGATCAACAACCTCGTCACCCTGGCCAGCGTGTCGGTGATCCTGTCAGAGGGCGCGGACGCGTACCGTGACTACGGGATGGGGCGCTCGCGCGGGACCATGCCGATCCAGCTCGCGGGCAACCTGCGCTACACGGGGCTGTTCGAGACGGCGTTCGGGATCACGCTGGGCGAGCTGGTCGACGACGTCGGCGGCGGGACCGCGTCGGGGCGACCGGTGCGGGCGGTGCAGTGCGGCGGGCCGCTGGGGGCGTATTTCCCCCGCGCGCTGTTCGACACGCCGTTCGACTACGAGGCATTCTCGGCGCGCGACGGGCTGATCGGGCACGGCGGCATCGTGGTGTTCGACGAGAGCGTGGACATGCTGAGGCAGGCGCGCTTCGCGATGGAGTTCTGCGCGGTCGAGAGCTGCTCGAAGTGCACGCCGTGCCGGATCGGCTCGACGCGCGGCGTGGAGACGCTGGACAAGGTGGCGCGCGGCGAGAACGTGGCCGCGAACCTCGTGCTGGTGCAGGACCTGTGCGAGACGATGAAATACGGTTCGCTGTGCGCGCTCGGCGGTTTCGCGCCGTATCCGGTGCAGAGTGCCATGAACCACTTCCCCGAGGATTTTGCCCCCGCGCCGCTGCGCGTTGCGGCGGAGTAGGAGCAGCGCCATGGGTCTGATCCAGGAAATCGACTACGGCACCAAGAAGCCGGACAGCAACGTGCTCGTCACCGTCACCATCGACGGGAAGAAGGTGCAGGTCGCCGAGGGCACGTCGATCATGCGCGCCGCGATGGAGGCGGGCATCCAGGTGCCCAAGCTGTGCGCGTCGGACATGCTCGACAGCTTCGGGTCGTGCCGCATCTGCCTCGTCGAGGTGGAGGGGCGCAACGGGCTGCCGGCCTCGTGCACCACGCCGGTCGCCAACGACATGGTCGTGCGCACCCAGACCGAGCGGCTGAAGCAGGTGCGCAAGGGGGTGATGGAGCTCTACATCTCCGACCACCCGCTGAACTGCCTGACCTGCTCGGCGAACGGGGACTGCGAGCTGCAGGACACCGCCGGCGACGTGGGGCTGCGCGAGGTGCGCTACGGCTACGAGGGCGAGAACCACACCGTCGCCGAGAAGGACGAGAGCAACCCGTATTTCACCTATGATCCGTCCAAGTGCATCGTGTGCTCGCGCTGCGTGCGGGCGTGCGAGGAGGTGCAGGGCACCTTCGCGCTGACCATCGAGGGGCGCGGGTTTGACGCGCGGGTGTCGGCGTCGGCGCACGAGGCGTTCATGGACTCCGAGTGCGTGAGCTGCGGCGCCTGCGTGCAGGCCTGCCCGACGGCGACGCTGAACGAGAAGTCGGTGATCGCGATCGGCAAGCCCGAGCATTCCGTGGTCACGACCTGCGCGTACTGCGGCGTGGGCTGCACCTTCAAGGCGGAGATGCGCGGCGAGGAGGTCGTGCGCATGGTCCCCTACAAGGACGGCAAGGCGAACCACGGGCACAGTTGCGTCAAGGGGCGCTTCGCCTGGGGCTACACCACGCACCGCGAGCGTATCACCACGCCGATGATCCGCGAGAAGATCACCGACCCGTGGCGCGAGTGCACCTGGCAGGAGGCGCTGGACCGCGCGGCCGGGGAGTTCAAGCGCATCCAGGGCGAGTACGGGCGCGGCTCGATCGGCGGGATCTCGTCGTCGCGCTGCACCAACGAGGAGACGTTCCTCGTCGCCAAGCTCGTGCGCACCGCGTTCGGCAACAACAACATCGATACGTGCGCGCGGGTGTGCCACTCGCCGACGGGCTACGGGCTGATGACCACGCTGGGCACCTCGGCGGGCACGCAGGACTTCGATACCGTCGACCACACCGACATCATGATGGTGATCGGCGCAAACCCGACCGACGGGCATCCGGTGTTCGCGTCGCACATGAAGGCGCGGCTGCGGAAGGGCGCGAAACTGATCGTCATCGATCCGCGCAAGACCGACCTGGTGCGCTCCCCGCACATCGAGGCGGACTTCCACCTGCCGCTGCAGCCGGGGACGAATGTCGCGGTGCTGACGTCGGTCGCGCACGTCATCGTCACCGAGGGGCTGGTCAACGAGGTGTTCGTGCGCGCCACCTGCGAGTGGGACGCGTTCGAGGAGTGGGCGGAGTTCGCGCGCAATCCGCGGCACTCGCCGGAGATCGTGGGCGAGATGGCGGGCGTCGATCCGGAGCAGATCCGCGGGGCCGCGCGGCTGTACGCGTCGGGCGGCAACGCGGCGATCTACTACGGGCTGGGGGTCACCGAGCACAGCCAGGGCTCGACCACGGTGATGGCGATCGCCAACCTCGCGATGGCGACCGGCAACCTCGGGCGGCCGGGCGTCGGCGTGAACCCGCTGCGCGGGCAGAACAACGTGCAGGGCGCCTGCGACATGGGCTCCTTCCCGCACGAGCTGTCGGGGTATCGCCACGTGTCGGACGACACCACGCGGGCGCTGCACGAGGCGGCCTGGGGGGTGGCGATCGACCCGGAGCCGGGCCTGCGCATCCCCAACATGTTCGACGCGGCGGTCAGCGGCACCTTCAAGGGGCTGTACGTGCAGGGCGAGGACATCGTGCAGTCCGATCCGGACACGCATCATGTCACGCGCGGCCTGAAGGCGATGGAGTGCGTCGTCGTGCAGGACCTGTTCCTGAACGAGACGGCGGACTACGCGCACGTGTTCCTGCCGGGGTCCACGTTCCTGGAGAAGGACGGGACGTTCACCAACGCCGAGCGTCGCATCCAGCGGGTGCGCCGGGTGATGACGCCGCGCAACGGCGGGCTGGCGGACTGGGAGATCACGGTGGCGCTGTCGCGCGCGCTGGGGCACCCGATGGAGTATGCGCATCCGTCCGAGATCATGGACGAGGTGGCGCGGCTGACGCCGACGTTCGCCGGCGTGTCGTACGAGAAGCTGGAGGCGCTCGGCTCGATCCAGTGGCCGTGCGACGACGCGGCGCCCGAGGGCACGCCGATCATGCACGTCGGCGGCTTCGTGCGCGGGCAGGGGCGGTTCGTCACCACCGAGTACATCCCGACCGAGGAGCGGTCGAACCGGAAGTATCCGCTGCTGCTCACCACCGGGCGCATCCTCAGCCAGTACAACGTCGGCGCGCAGACGCGGCGCACGGAGAACTCGGTGTGGCACGAGGAGGACCGGCTGGAGATCCATCCGTCCGACGCGCTGGAGCGCGGCGTGCGCGAGGGCGACTTCGTGCGTATCCAGAGCCGGGCGGGCGAGACCTCGCTGCGTGCGCTGATCACCGAGCGGGTGGCGCCGGGCGTGGTGTACACGACGTTCCATCACCCGACGACGCAGGCCAACGTCATCACCACGGACTTCTCCGACTGGGCAACCAACTGCCCCGAGTTCAAGGTGACCGCGGTGCAGATCACGCCGTCCAACGGGCCGTCCGAGTGGCAGAAGAGCTACGAGGCGCACTCGCGCGAGAGCCGGCGCATCGAGCGTGCCGTCCCCGCGGCGGAGTGATCCGGCGATGATGGACACGACCAGGCTGGCGGCGATGGCCAACCAGATCGCCAGCTTCTTCGCGACCCAGCGCGGCGAGTCCGGCGCGCTGGAGGTGGCCGACCACCTGCGCAAGTTCTGGGAGCCCAGGATGCGGGCGGACCTGATGACGAAGGTGGACTCGGACGGGGCGGAGGCGGCCGGGCTGTCGCCGCTGGCGGCGGCGGCGGTCGAGGAGCTGCGCCGCGCGCCGACCGCGAAGGCGCTGCCGGAGGGCGCTGTGGGCGACGGCGCCGACCGGCCGCCGCTCGGCAGCGGCACGGTGTCGGACGCCGACGCGCCGGACGCGCCCGGGCGCTGAAGGAAGGCCAGGGCTCTGCCCTGGACCCGCCAGGGCGAGCCGCCCTGGACCGGCCTCCGATGGGGCCTGCGGCACGGCACGTGGCGTCGGGACTCCGACCCGGAGTCGTGGTTTCCAAAGGCTCGGCCTTTGGCGGGGTCCAGGGGCAGAGCCCCTGGCCTTGCCTGCCTTGGACCGGGCCACCGATTTGTTGCAAAACCCTGTTCGTCCCTCCTAGGTTGTCCGGGTGGTTCGGGCGGGCGCTGCGCGTGCAGCCTCCGGTCCGGCGTCGTCAGAAGACACTGTCGATGAGGACTTCGCGATGAAGCGCCTTGGCACCGCCCTGCTGCTTGCCGTCCTGGCCGCGACGCCGGCGCTGGCCTGCGGGTTCGGCGAGGCGCCCAGCTCGTGCGGCGGCAGCGACGAGGAGGGCGCGCGGACGATGCTCAAGCGCGTCGTGGCGGCGATCTCCACCGACGAGCCGAAGGCGCTGGAGGCGTTCGGCAAGGGGCAGGCGGGGTTCCGCACCGTCGACACCTACGTGTTCTGCGTCGGGCCGACCGGCGTCATGACGGCCCACCCGAACCCGGTGCTGCAGGGCCAGGACGTGCGCGACCTGCACGACACCAACGGCACCCACTTCATCGCGACGATGATGGACACGGCCAAGGCCGGCGAGGTCTCGGAGATCCACTACCTGTTCCCGCGCCCGGGCAGCACCCGGGCGCTGCCCAAGACGACCTACTACACGCGGGCCGGCGACCAGGTGTGCGGCGTGGGCGTCTACGACGGCAGCGAGGACGCCGCCGGCCCCGCGGCCTCGCCGCAGGTCCGCCTCGTGGAGCTGGAGCACAGGATCGACGCAGCGATGCCCGACAGCCTGCGTTCGGACTGGCGGGCGTTCCTGGAGGCGATGGAGGCCAGGGACGGCGCGCAGGCGGCGGCGTTCGCGAAGGCGGGCGAGGACATCCGCGCGGCCGAGGCGGCGCTGGGGGCGGGGCCGAGCCTCGCGGAGGCGGAGCACTGAGGCAAGGAAGGCCAGAGGCTCTGCCTCTGGACTCCGCCAAGGGAAGTCCCTTGGATGGCTTCCCTCAAGTCAAGGGATCAAAGGGTCCTCGGACCCTTTGCGGGTCTGGGCAGAGCCCAGCCTTGCTTGCCTGTCTTCTCAGGTGAAGCGCCCGACCAGGTTCTCCAGCCGCTCCTGCCGCCCGGAGCGCGGCTGCGGGTCGAGCGCCTCCGCCTCCGCGCGCGCCGCGATCGCCTCCAGCGTCATCGTGCCCGCGAGCATGGCCTGGGCGGCCGGCGTGGCCCAGCCGGCGTAGCGGGCGTCGCGCTGTGCCTGGAGGCGGCCGTCCTCGACCAGGGCGGCGGCGCTGAGGAAGGCGCGAGCGCACAGGTCGATGCCGCCGACGTGGGCGTGCACGAGGTCGTCGGGATCGATGGACTGGCGGCGGATCTTGGCGTCGAAGTTGAGGCCGCCCTGGCCGAGGCCGCCGGCGAGGATCACCTGGTGGAGAGCCAGTGTCATGTCCGCGTGGCTGTTGGGGAACTGGTCGGTGTCCCAGCCGAGCAGCGGGTCGCCGCGGTTGACGTCGAGCGAGCCGAGCAGGCCGAGGGCTGCGGCCATGGCGATCTCGTGCTCGAAGCTGTGGCCGGCGAGGAGGGCGTGGTTGGCCTCGAGGTTCAGCCGGACCTCGCGCTCCAGGCCGTAGCGGAGCAGGAAACCGTGCACGGCGGCGACGTCGAAGTCGTACTGGTGGGCGGTGGGCTCGTGCGGCTTGGGCTCGATGAGGATCTGGCCGGTGAAGCCGATCCTGTGCTTGTGCTCGACGACGAGGGAGAGGAAGCGGCCGAGCTGGTCGAGCTCGCGGCCGGGGTCGGTGTTGAGCAGGGTCTCGTAGCCCTCGCGGCCGCCCCACAGCACGTAGTTCGCGCCGCCGAGCGCGTGGGTGGCGTCGAGGCAGTGCTTCACGGTGGCGGCGGCGTAGGCGAACACGTCGGGGTCGGGGTTGGTCGCCGCGCCCGCCATGTAGCGGGGGTGGCTGAACAGGTTGGCCGTCCCCCAGAGCAGGCGGGCCTTGGAGGACTGCATCGCGGCGCCGAGGTGGTCGACCATCTCGTGGAAGTTGCGGAGCGAGCCGGCGAGGCCGTCGCCTTCGGGCACTATGTCGCGGTCGTGGAAGGTGAAGAACGGCACGTCGAGGACGCGGAACAGGTCGAAGGCGGCGTCGGCCTTGTCGCGCGCGGCGGCCATGGCATCGGGGCGGTCCATCCACGGGCGCTTCAGGGTGGGCGCGCCGAACGGGTCGCTGCCGTTCATGGCGAAGCTGTGCCAGTAGGCCACGGCGAAGCGGAGGTGGTCGCGCAGCGGGCGGCCGAGCACCACGCGGTCGGCATCGTACCAGCGGAACGAGAGCGGGTCGGTGCTGTCCGGGCCGGCGAAGCGCACCGTCTCGAACTCGGCGAAGAAGGCCGCGGCCATGGCGTGTCCTTTCGGGGCGTGGTCGTCCGGGAGAGCTTGCCCCGTGGCCTGTGACGCAGTGCCTGCCGGCAAGCAAGGCCGGGCTCTGCCCGGACCCGCCAGAGGGCCGAGCCCTTTGGAAACCCTACCCTAAGTAATGGATTCCAAAGGCTTGCCTTTGGCGGAGTTTGAGGCAGAGCCTCAACCTTGCCTGCCTGACCGGCCCTGCCCAGGGGCCGCCGGCGTCACTTCCCTTCGATCTGCGCCTGGGTGAAGTAGCCGTCCTTGACCAGCGTATCGACGTTGGACTTCGTCAGCGCGATCGGCGTCAGGAGGATGGTGTCGACCTCCTTCTTGCCGTTGTTCATCTTCGAGGTGAACTGGTTCGGCTTGTCCTTGGCCATGTTGACCGCGAGTTCGGCGGCGGTCGTGGCGATCAGCTTGAGCGGCTTGTACACCGTCATCGTCTGGGTGCCGGCGACGATGCGCTGCGCCGCCGCCAGGTCCGCGTCCTGGCCGGAGACCGCGGTCTTGCCCGCCAGGCCCTGGGCGGCGAGCGCCTGGATCGCGCCGCCCGCCAGCGCGTCGTTGGAGGCGACGATGCCGGACAGCTTGTTGCTGTTCGAGGTCAGCGCGTTCTCGGTGATCGAGAGGGCGAGCGTCGGGCTCCAGTCGGTGACCCACTGGGCGCCGGCGATCTTGATCTTGCCGGCGTCGACCTGGGGCTGCAGCACCTTCATCTGGCCTTCGCGCAGCAGCTTGGCGTTGTTGTCGGTGGGGGCGCCGCCCAGCAGGTAGTAGCTGCCGGTGGGGGCGGCGTTGACCACGCCCTGCGCCTGCATCTGGCCGACGCGGTCGTTGTCGAACGAGACGTAGGCGTCGATGTCGGAGTCCAGGATCAGGCGGTCGTAGGAGATGACCTTGATCCCCGCCTGCTTGGCCTCGGCGATCGTGTTGGCGAGCACCTTGCCGTTGAACGGGACGATGACGATCACGTCCATGCCGCGCGAGATCAGGTTCTCGATCTGCGCGGTCTGGCGCGACTCGTTGGCGTCGGCGGACTGCACGTCGACGGTGGCGCCGAGCTGCTTCGCGGCGGCCACGAAGTAGTCGCGGTCGTGCGCCCAGCGCTCCAGGCGCAGGTCGTCGATGGAGAAGCCGATCTTGGGATGTTCCGCGCTCGCGAGCGCCGGCCCTGCCACCGACAGCACGGCGAGCCCGCACAGCACCCGGCCGAGCCCGGCGAGATGTCTCTTGGTCATGTCCTGCCCCCTCTGGCCGTCGGCGGGACCGACGCCTCCGGCAGGCAGGACCTCCGCAGGGTCCAGTGCCAGGGCGGCCGGGCAAGCCGGCGGGTCGATACCCTGGGCACAGGCGAGGCGGACGTCGAGCCGGCCGGATCGGCGGCGAGCCTTTCCCGACGAGCCTTGTTGTTTCCACACCTCACTATCCGGGCGCGACCTGTGTCAAGCCGCAGGGGGCGAGAAGGCAGGCAGCAAGGTCGGGCTCTGCCCGAACCCGCCAAAGGGCGGAGCCCTTTGGAAACCCTTTACTTAAGTGCTGGATTCCAAAGGCTCGGCCTTTGGCGGGGTCCAGGGGCAGAGCCCCTGGCCTTCCTTTGCGGCGGCGCCCTACTCCGCCGGCTGTCCCTTCGCGGGTATGACCGCCGCACGCCGCGTGCGGACCAGCCGCCCGGCGAGCCAGGCGAGGTCGTCCATCGCCACGTAGAACGACGGCACGAACACCAGCGACAGCACCGTGGAGACGATCAGCCCGCCGATCACCCCGATCGCCATGGGCGCGCGGAACTCGCCGCCGTCGCCGACGCCGAACGCGGAGGGCAGCATGCCGGCCACCATCGCGACGGTGGTCATCACGATCGGCCGCGCCCGCTTCGAGCCGGCTTCCAGAAGCGCGGTGCGGCGCGAGGCGCCGTGGGCGCGGGCCTCGATGGCGAAGTCGACCAGCATGATGGCGTTCTTGGTGACGATGCCGATCAGCATCAGGATGCCGATGATCACGGGCATGCTGATCGGGTTGCCGGTGACCAGCAGGGCGAGGATCACGCCGCCGAGCGAGAGCGGCAGGGACAGCAGGATGGTGATCGGCTGGGCGAGGCCGCCGAACAGCAGCACCAGGACCGCGAGGACCAGCAGCAGGCCGACGCCGATCGCCTGGCCGAAGCCCGAGAACACCTCGCCCATGATCTCCGCGTCGCCGCCGTTCTGGATGCGCACGCCGGCGGGGAGCGACTGCGCGGCGGGGAGCTGCGTGACCTGGGCGAGCGCCGCGCCGAGCGGGATGCCGGGGGCGAGGTCGGCGCCGAGGACGACGCGGCGCTCGCGGTCGTAGCGCTCGATCGAGGAAGGGCCCTGGCCGAAGCCGATGCGGGCGACGGAGAGCAGGGGCACGGCGTAGCCCGCGGTGCCGGGGACGCTGAGCGATTCGAGCGCGCGCACCTGGCCGCGGGCGGCGCGGGCGACCTCGACGCGGATCGGGATCAGGCGGTCCTCGGTGCGGAATTTGGGGAGGAGCGCGGCGATGTCGCCCAGCGTCGCGATGCGCACGGCGTCGGCGATGGCCTGGGTGGAGACGCCGAAGCGGGCGGCCTCGTCGCCGCGGGGGACCACGCGCAGCTCGGGGCGGTCGAGGCCGGCGTTGGCGGCGACGTTGGAGAAGCCGGGCAGGCGGCGCATGGCGCTCTCCAGGCCGGCGACGGCGCGGTCGAGCGGGGCGGCCTCGCGGGAGAGAAGGCTGATGGAGAGCTGGCGCTCGCCGCGGTCGTTGACGTACCAGCCGCGCAGGTCGGGGACGGCGGCGAGGCGGCCGCTCAGCTCGGTCTCGATCTGCTTCTGGGTGCGCGCGCGCTGCGACTTGGGGACGAGGCGCACGACCATGTTGGCCTTGCGGACGTCGTTGCCCTCGCCGGTGGGAGTCTGGCCGCCGACGACGTAGACGCCGTCCACGCCGGCGGTGCCCGCGAAGGCGCGGACCACGGCGTCGGTGCGGGCCTCGGTGTCCTCCAGCGTCGAGCCGGGCGGCAGCTCGAGGGAGAGCACGATGCGGCTGTCGTCGTTGGCGGGGATGAAGTCGGCGGGCAGGGTCGTGGTCGACCACAGCGAGAGGGCGAACAGCGCCAGGCCGATGACCAGCGTCACGTAGGGCCGCGCCAGCGTCGCGCGCAGCAGCCGGGCGTAGCCGCGCATGACCGGGCCGTCGCGCGTCGCCTGGGCGGGGTGGGCGCGGAGCAGGTGGGCGGCGAGCAGGGGGGTCAGGAGGCGGGCCACGAGGAGCGAGGCGAGGACGGCCGCGGCGATGGTCAGGCCGAACTGCTTGAAGTACTGGCCGGCGATGCCGCTCATGAAGCTCACGGGGGCGAACACCGCGACGATGGTGAGCGTGATCGCCATCACCGCCAGCCCGATCTCGCCGGAGGCGTCGATCGCGGCCTGGCGCGCGGTCTTTCCCATGTGGATGTGGCGGACGATGTTCTCGACCTCGACGATGGCGTCGTCGACCAGGATGCCGGTCACCAGCGTGATCGCCAGCAGGCTGACGAAGTTGAAGCTGAAGCCCATCGCCTCCATCGCGAGGAAGGTCGGCACCACGGCGAGCGGGAGGGCCGTGGCCGAGACCAGCGTCGCGCGCCAGTCGCGCAGGAACACCAGCACCACCAGCACGGCGAGGGCGGCGCCCTCCACCAGGGCGTGCATGGCGGCGAGGAAGCTGCCGTAGGTGCCGCGCACGGAGTCGTCGATCAGGGCGAAGGACACGTCGGGGTGGGCAGAGGTCAGCGCGTCGATGCGGTGGCGCACGAGGGCGGCCACGGTGACGTCGCTGGCGCCCTTGGCGCGGTGCACGGCGAAGGCGACCACGGGGCGGTCGCCGTCGAGGCGGGCGAACTGGCGGGGCTGCTCGAAGGAGTCCGTGACCTCGCCCAGCTCGCGCAGGCGGGTCTCGCGGCCGCCGGGGAGCACGATCCGGGTGTCGGCGAGGCCGGCGACGCTGTCCGCGCCGGCGAGCGTGCGGATCGCCTGCTCCTGACCGCCGAGCTCCGCTCTGCCGCCGGCGAGGTCGACGTTGGTGGCGGCGACCTGGCGGTTGACGTCGCCCGCGGTGATGCCGAAGGAGGCGAGGCGGTCGGGGTCGAGGGCGACGCGGATCTCCCGGGTGACGCCGCCGACGCGCTCGACCTGGCCGACGCCGCGCACGCCCTGCAGGTCGCGCACCACGACGTCGTCGACGAACCAGGAGAGCTGCTCCAGGGTCATGGCCGGCGCCGAGGCGGCGTAGGTCTGGATCGCCTGGCCGACCACGTCGACGCGGTCGACCACGGGCTCCTCGATGGTGGCGGGCAGGTCGGTGCGGATGCGCGACAGCGCGTCCTTGACGTCGTTGAGCGCGCGGTCGGAGCTGATCTCCAGGCGCAGCTCGATCACGGTGAGCGAGGAGCCGTCGGTCACGGTGGACTGGATGTGCTTGACGCCGGCGACCCCCGCGACCGCGTCCTCGACCTTGCGGGTGACCTGGGTTTCCAGCTCGGCGGGGGCGGCGCCCGACTCGGTGATGGCCACCGAGATCACGGGGATGTCGACGTTGGGCGCTCGGGTGATCGGCACCCACAGGAAGCTGACGGTGCCGAGCACCAGCAGCACGGAGAACAGCACCAGGGCGGGGACGGGCTTTCGGATCGAGGCGCCGGAGATGTTGAACGCCATGGCCTAGTGCCCCGCCGCGAGCGTTGCGGCGTCGCCGGGCGGCGTCGCGGCGTCGCGAAGGGGCGTCGCGGTGTCGCCGGGCGTGGCGCCCGGCGCTGCGATCGGCGTGATGCGGTCGCCGTCGCGCAGGAAGGTGCCGGAGAGGGTGACCACACGCTCGTCGGGGGTCACGCCCTCGTCCAGCTCGGCGCGGCTGTCGTCGCGCAGGCCGACGGCGACGGCGCGCACCCGCACGACCGGCCCGTCCGGCCCCTGCGCCACCAGGGCGACGTGCGGACCGTCGGACTGGAACAGCAGGGCGGAGAGCGGCACCAGCACGCCCTCGCGCCGCGCGACCTCGACCTCGGCGCGCACGAAGCTGCCGGTGGCTGGCAGCGGGGCGCCGGCCGCGGCCGGGTCGAGCGCGATGCGCACACGGCCCAGGCGCGAGGCGACGCTCACCTCGGGCGAGATCAGGCGCACCCGGCCGGCATGACGCGCGCCGTCCACGAACAGCGTGGCGGACTGCCCTGTGCGCAGCCGGGCGAGCAGCGCCTCGGGCACCGCCGCCTCCATCTCCACGGTGCCGGCGGTGACCAGGCGGAACAGCGGCTCGCTCCCCACGCCGACGACCGCGCCGACGCGGGCCATGCGCCGGCTCACCAGCCCCGCGACCGGGGCGCGCAGCTCGGTGCGGGCGAGGCGCACGGCAAGCTCCTGGCGCTGCGCCTGGGCCAGGGCGCGGTCGGCGCGCGCGAGGCCGAGCGCGTCCTGCGCCGCGCCCACGCGCGCCGCCGCCACCGACTGCGCGGCCTGGCGCTGCTCGAACAGCTCGCGCGACGCGTCGCCCCGTCCGACAAGCTCGCGGGTGCGGGCAAAGGCGGCGTCGGCCTCCACGCGGTTGGCCACCGCCTCGGCGATCTGGCCCTGCGCCTGCGCTTCCGAGGCCTCCGCGTGGGCGATCTGCGCGGCGTTCTGCGCCAGCGACGCGTCCACCGCCTCGCGCGACAGCCGCGCCAGCACCTGGCCCTGTGCGACCCGGTCGCCCTCCTCGGCGAGGACCTCGGTCACGGCCAGGCCGTCGAGCTGGGGCACCACCATCGCCTCCTCGCGCGCCACCGCCGTCCCGGTCAGCGTCACGCGCTCCACCAGCGTGCCGCGCGCGGCCGGCGCCACGCTGACCGAAGGGGCCTGGGGGAGGGCAGGGGCAGCTGCGCACAGCAGCAGCGCCAGGGCAGTCATGGTGTGGCGGGCTGCGGTCACGAGCGTCCCCGGTTGCTGTCCGTGCCCTGGATAGCACGGGTGCCTCGGAGAAGTGGCGCGGCGAGGAAGGAAGGCCAGGGCTCTGCCCTGGACCCGCCAAAGGCAGGGCCTTTGGAAACCATCCCTTTGGGTCCGGGGCATGGGGCCTGCGAGGGTGCCGCAGGGCTGAAGTTGCGCGGGTCTGGGGGCGCGTGCCCCCAGCGAGTCCAGGGCAGAGCCCTGGCCTTGCCTTCGCAGGTGCAGCGCATTCCTTGAGGCCGGGCGGTTTTCGTGGCATGGAGCGCGCCTCTCCCCGCACACGCGCGTGCCGCATCCTGACGCCGCACGGGAGCCCCTGCCATGAGCCTGCTCACGATCTCCGCCGTCACGCTGCGCATCGCCGGCCGCACGCTGCTGGAGGGCGCCGACCTCACGGTGGACCCGGGGCGGCGCATCGGGCTGGTGGGGCGCAACGGGGCGGGCAAGTCGACGCTGCTCAAGGCGGTCTCCGGCGAGATCAGCGTGGACGGGGGCGACATCCGGCTGTCGTCGCGCGCGCGGATGGCGCAGGTGCGCCAGACCGCGCCGTCGGGGCCGCAGTCGCTGCTCGACACGGTGCTGGCGGGCGATGAGGAGCGGCTGGCGCTGCTGGCGGAGGCGGCGGAGGCGGAGCGGGGGCACGTGGCGCCGGACCGGGTGGCGGCGGTGTGGGAGCGGCTGGGGGCGATCGACGCGGACACGGCGCCGTCGCGGGCGGCGACGATCCTGGCGGGGCTGGGGTTCGACGCGCCGGCGCAGGCGCGGCCGGTGGACTCCTTCTCCGGGGGGTGGCGGATGCGGGTGGCGCTGGCCACCGTGCTGTTCTCGAATCCGGACCTGCTGCTGCTGGACGAGCCGACGAACCACCTCGACCTGGAGGCGACGATGTGGCTGGAGGCGTGGCTGGCGCGGTTCCCGGGGGCGGCGTTGGTGGTGAGCCACGACCAGGGGCTGCTGGACCGCTCGGTGCATGCGATCGCGCACCTGGACCAGCGGCGGCTGTCGCTGACGCCGGGGGGCTACAGCGAGTTCGTGCGCATCCGCACCGAGCAGGCGATGCAGCAGACGCGGGCGGCGGAGAAGGTCACGGCGCAGCGCGCGCACATGCAGGCGTTCGTGGACCGGTTCCGCGCGTCGGCGTCCAAGGCGCGGCAGGCGCAGTCCAGGCTGCGAGCGCTGGAGAAGATGCCGGTGATCGACGCGGTGATCGAGGCGCAGGCGACGCGGTTCGCGTTCCCGGAGTCCGCGAAGCTGGCGCCGCCGATCCTGTCGCTCGACGACGTCAGCGTGGGGTACGGCGGGGCGCCGGTGCTGAGCGGGCTGTCGCTGTCGATCGACCCGGACGACCGGATCGCGCTGCTGGGGGCGAACGGGAACGGGAAGTCGACATTTGCAAAACTGATCGCGGGGCGGCTGGCGGCGAGCGCCGGGTCGATGCGGCGGTCGGGGAAGCTGCGCGTGGGGTATTTCGCGCAGCACCAGGAGGCGGAGCTGGTCGCGGGGGAGTCGCCGCTGGACCACATGGGGCGGGCGCTGCCGCAGGCGGCGCCGGGGGTGCTGCGCTCGCAGCTGGCGCGGTTCGGGCTGGACGCGGAGCGGGCGAACACGCCGACGGCGAGCCTGTCGGGGGGCGAGCGGGCGCGGCTGATGCTCGCTTTGGCGACGCGCGAGGCGCCGCAGCTGCTGATCCTGGACGAGCCGACGAACCACCTGGACATCGACGCGTGCGACGCGCTGGTGCGGGCGCTGGGCACGTTCGAGGGGGCGGTGATCCTGATCACGCACGATCCGCACCTGGTGGAGCTGATCGCGGACCGGCTGTGGCTGGTCAACGACGGGACGGTGCGGCCGTACGACGGGGACATGGACGAGTACCGCGTGCTGCTCGCGAAGAAGGACAGGCCGGCGAAGAAGGAGGCCGGGCCGAACCGGAAGGACGAGCGCAGGGCGAGGGCGGCGGCGCGGCTGGCGGCGGCGTAGGGTAGAGTGGGCGACAATCGGCCGGCCTTCGGGGTGGGGCAGGAGGGATCATGCCGGACGGCCTGTATGAGCGTGGCGCCCCGGCCTGGGCCGAGCACCAGGAGGCCCTGCTGCGCCGTCTAGCATGAACTTGCCCGTCAATTCCGGCTGTTGCTGGACGGTGGAACAGGGGCCGCGCAGCAAGGTGACGGCCGTCGAGCTTTGGTTCTGTTTCAGGGATCAGGCTTCCCACGCTCTGGCCAGAGGAGGGCTGCAGGGCACACGGATCGGCCGCAAGGCAAGGCGCAGGAGCCAGGAAGAGCTAGCCTCACCGCAGTCGGACTCGATAGAGGCCCCAGGCACCTTATGTACGTTATGGAACAGTAATTTCTACCACGCCGAACTGAAGACAGACTCAGATGGAAACGGTTTTAGTAATACGTTAGCTCGTATATTGCTACTTTAGGTTATGCAGTTTTATAACTCACTCAACCTGAGAGTGAATCGCATTTTGATCAAGGCTGAGGAACGCGATCCTTCTTCCCTGGCAGGAAGTGCCGCAGCCACCGGCACACCAGCGCGGGGGATCGGACACCAGGGAGATCTGGAGCCGCTGGGCAGGCCGGGGCTGCACCGCTGGCGCCAGGCCAACATCGTCGATCCAAGCCTCGACGAGCGAGGCGGCATCTTCTTTGCCGTGGTCGAGATGACCCGCCTGCCAATGGTCCTGGTCGACCCGCGCCTGGAAGACTGCCCGATCGTATTTGCCAACAACGCCTTCCTGGATCTCACCGGTTACAAGGAGGGAGAGGTGCTGAACCGCAACTGCCGCTTCCTCCAGGGAGCTGCGACCGACCCGGAGGCGGTTCGGCAGTTGCGCGAGGCGATCCATGACCATCGCCCGATCGCGCTGGAGATCCTCAACTACCGCCGCGACGGATCGCCGTTCTGGAATGCGGTCTTCATGGGTCCGGTCTTTGATCAGGCCGGCGAGCTGATCTACTTCTTCGCCAGCCAGCTTGACGTCAGCGCGCGCCGCGAAAGCGAGGCGTCGCTGCGGCAGGCGCAGAAGATGGAGGCCATTGGCCAGCTCACCGCAGGGCTCGCCCACGACTTCAACAACATGCTGCAGATCGTCAACAGCAGCCTGGAATACATGCACATCAAGCGGCACGACGATGCCGCCTTCGAACGGCATCACGCATTGGCCGTCACCGCCTCGGAACGAGGTGCCAGACTGACCCGGCAGCTGCTTGCCTTTGCGCGCAAGACAAGGCTTGAGCCCGTGGGGGTCGATCTCAGCCAGCTCGTGAACTCCTTTGGGGACTTGCTGGAGACTTCCGTCGGGAAGAAGGCCAACCTGTCCTTCAATCTCAGGCGGCGTCTGCCGATGGTGAAGGTGGACACAAGCCATCTGGAAATGGCGCTGCTCAATATCGTGGTGAATGCCCGCGATGCCTCTCCTGAAGGCAGCGCCATCACGGTCACCACCAACGAGATCCACCTGCACCGTGATGCGGCGGCGCATCACCTCGATCCCGGCGACTACGTCGGCCTTTGCGTCACCGACGAAGGCACGGGGATGCCGTCGCACATCCTGGCGCGCGCGACCGAACCGTTCTTCACCACCAAGGATGTCGGCCAGGGCACGGGGCTGGGCCTGGCCATGGTGCAGGGCTTTGTGCAGCAGTCGGGCGGCAGGCTGGAAATCGACAGCGTGCCCGGGCGTGGCACCACCGTGCGGATGATGTTCCCCAGGATGGCCTCGGGACAGGAAGCCTCGGTGGAAGAGAGCCGCAAGGCATCGATGGTCAAGACCGGATACCAGAGCCGTTCGGTGGACCAGAGCGCGCCGCCCCTGATCCTGGTGGTGGACGACAACCACGAGATTGCCAAGACGGCTGAGGAGTCGCTGACCGACATCGGCTACCGGGTGACCATCGCGCATGACGCTGACGAGGCCTTGAAACGCTTCGAGGAAGCGGGCGCTTCAGGCGACCCGTTCTCCCTGGTGTTCTCCGACGTGCTGATGCCTGGCAGCGCGAATGGCTTGATCCTGGCGGAGTGGGTGCGTGAGCTGGACCCGAAGGTGCCGGTGCTGCTGACCACGGGCTACAACGACGAGATGTCGCTGAACGGACCGAAAACGGGTGCGCTGGAAGTGCTGGGCAAACCCTACAGGCGCAACGAGATGATTGATCGGGTGCAGGCGGCGTTGCGACGGGGAGCCCGTACCGGCCTGGGACGCGAGACATCCGATTTCGGGCCTGCCCGGGAGTAGACCAGAGCCGGGCCGCCCGCTGGGCGAAGAGGGGCCTGACATCCTCGCCCAGGTGGACGGGCCTGATGCAGTCCTGGGCCATTTCCGTCCCAGGTCATTCTTTCTCCCTCCTGCCTCTGCGTCGCACATGGCGGCAAGTCCTTGCGGGTTCCATGCTGCGCCCTGGCGCGCGTTCCTTCTGGCGACTGTGTCGTGACTTCCGCGCGGCTTCAGAACCTGCGCCATGACGAGCGTCATGCAGGAAATTCGGGAGATTTTGCGGGCACCCATGACCGATGAGGCGGGTGCGCAATCTGCTCAGCCTTCACGACAGGCTTGGACTGTCTGTCGAGTTTCCCCATGGTTCTCGTGTCGGCGCCGATTCACAGCCGGTGTTTCCCGGGCTTCGTTGTGCCGGTCCAGGGGCGCTGCCCCTGGCGGGTCCAGGGCAGCGCCCTGGCCTTTCTTGCCGTCCGGGGGCCATGGTTCGCGCCCGGCCAGCGAGGAGCCCGCCATGACCACCTACCGCATCGCCGTGATCCCGGGCGACGGCATCGGCCGCGAGGTCATGCCGCCGGCGCTGGCCGTGCTCGACGCGGCCGCCGCGAAGTTCGGGTTCGCGGTGGAGCCGCGGCCCTTCGACTGGTCGTGCGAGACCTACAGGGCGACGGGGCGGATGATGCCGGAGGACGGCATCGAGCGGCTGCGCGACCATGACGCGATCCTGCTGGGGGCGGTGGGGTTCCCGGGGGTGCCGGACCACGTGTCGCTGTGGGGGCTGCTGATCCCGATCCGGCGCGCGTTCGAGCAGTACGTGAGCCTGCGGCCGGTGCGGCTGCTGCCGGGCGTGCCGTGCCCGCTGGCGGGGAAGAAGCCGGGCGACATCGATTTCTGGGTGGTGCGCGAGAACACCGAGGGCGAGTACTCGCAGGTCGGCGGGCGTTTCGGCGAGGGCACCGAGGTCGAGCAGGTGCAGCAGGTCGCGATCTTCACCCGGCGCGGCACGGACCGGGTGCTGCGCTACGCGTTCGACCTCGCGCAGAGGCTGGGGCGGGCGCACGTGACGTCGGCGACCAAGTCCAACGGCATCTTCCATTCGATGCCGTACTGGGACGAGCGGTTCGCGGCGATCGGGGGCGAGTATCCGGGGGTGAGGACGGACCAGTATCACATCGACATCCTGTGCGCGCGGTTCGTCATGTCGCCGGAGCGCTTCGACGTCGTGGTGGCGAGCAACCTGTTCGGCGACATCCTGTCCGACCTCGGGCCCGGCGTAACGGGGACGATCGCGGTGGCGCCGAGCGCGAACCTGAACCCGGAGCGGACGCATCCGTCGATGTTCGAGCCGGTGCACGGCTCGGCGCCGGACATCGCGGGGCGGGGGATCGCCAACCCGGTGGGGCAGATCTGGTCGGCGGCGATGATGCTCGACCACCTGGGGCAGCCGGAGGCGGGGGCGGCCGTGCTGTCGGCGATCGAGCGGGTGCTGGGGTCGGGGGCGGCGCCGCTGACGCCGGACCTGGGGGGGACGGCGTCGACGGAGGAGCTGGGGCGGGCGATCGCGGCGGCGGTGTAGGCAAGGAAGGCTGGGCTCTGCCCAGACCCGCCAGGGGCGAGCCGCCCCTGGACCTGCTTGACTCAGGAAGGCAGGTCCAGGGGGGCGCCCCCTGGCGGGTCCAGGGCAGAGCCCTGGCCTTGCCTACGCCTGCTTCATCGCCGCCAGCACCTTGGCCGGCGTCATCGGCACCGAGCGCATCCGCGCGCCGACCGCGTCGAACACCGCGTTGGAGATGGCGCCCGGCACGACGGCGGAGGAGGGCTCGCCGGCGCCCCAGGGCTTCTCGGCGGGGCGGTCGATCAGGTCCATGACGACCTCCGGCACGTCGGGGAAGGTGATGATCGGGTAGGTGGACCAGTCGAGGCTGGTGACCATGCCGCGGTCGAAGGTGACGTTCTCCATCAGCACGCGGCTGGTGGTCTGGATGACGTTGCCCTCGATCTGGTTGCGCAGGCCGTCGGGGTTGATGATCTGGCCGCAGTCGTGGGCGACGTAGACTTTCGCGACGCGGATCGCGCCGGTGGAGCGGGTGACCTCGACCTCGGCGACGAGGCCGATGTAGGTGCGGACCATCTCGTATTTCACGTAGGCCATGCCGCGACCGCGGGCGATGTCGCCCTGCTGGTCGGTGCGCGGGGAGGGGCGGGCGTCCCAGCCGCTCAGCTTGACCAGGCGCTGGAGGAGCTCGAGGCCGCGGGGGTCCTTGAGGTGGTCGATGCGGAACTGCATCGGGTCGGTGCGGGTGGCGGCCGCGATCTCGTCGATGAAGGACTCGTTGGCGAAGGTGTTCTGGAGGCGGCCGGGGGTACGGATCCAGGACGGGCGGAACGGCGTGTCGGCGAGGCGGTGGGCGATGGTGTGGATGTTGTCGAAGGCGTAGGGGATCGCGCTGTCGCCGGTGACGCCGCCGGGGCTCATGCCGGCGTCGTGCGGCTTGTCGGCGAGGGATGCCGTGAGCAGGGGCACGTTCTTCGCGGTGATGTCGGGGGTGAACAGCTCGCTCTGCCAGGCGGTGACGTTGCCGGACTCGTCGAGGGCGGCGTGGAGGTCGAGCAGGGTGGGCGGGCCCTTGGGGTCCCAGCCGTGCTCGTCGGCGCGCATCCACTGCACGCGCACGGGGCGGCCGCCGACGCCCTGGGAGAGCAGCACGGCGTCGGAGGCGGCGTCCTCGTGGCCGTTGCGGCCGTAGCAGCCGGAGCCGTCGACGTAGACGCAGCGCACGGCCTCGGGCGCCAGGCCGGTCATGGCGGCGAGGGACTTGCGCAGGTTGTGCGTGGCCTGGGAGGCGCTCCAGCAGGTGAGCTGGCCGTCGACCACCTGGGCCACGGCGCAGGAGGGGCCGATGGAGCCGTGGGTGTGGATCGCGAAGTCGTAGGTCGCCGACATGCGCTTGGACGCCTTGTCGGTGGCCAGGCCGGCGTCGCCGGTGCTCGAGGTGACCTCGTCCTTGTCGACCTTCGTGGCGCGGACGTGCTCGAACAGGCGGCTCTCGTCGGGCAGGCCGGCCCAGTCGGTCCATTGCGCCTTGAGTGCCCGGGAGGCGCGGATCGCGGCCCACTCGGACTTTGCCACGACGCCGAGGAAGCTGCCGTCGCGCACGATCTTCACGACGCCGGGGATGTCCTTGACGGAGGCCTCGTCGACGCTGGCCAGCGTTCCGCCCATCGTCGGCGGGCGCACGACGCGGCCGTGCAGCATGCCGTCGACGCGGAAGTCCTGCATGTAGGTGAAGGTGCCGGTGCATTTGGCGGGGATGTCGACGCGCGCGACCGAGGTGCCGACGACCTTGAAGGTCGCGGGGTTGCGGGTGGGCAGGGCGGGGTCGACCTTGAGCGCGAGCGGGTGGTCGGCGACCAGCTCTGCGTAGGTGACGCTCTCCTGGCCGGCGGTGACGCGGCCCTCGGAGACGGCGAGGGCCGTGGGCACGACCTGCAGGCGGGCGGCGGCGAGGTCGAGCAGCGCGTGGCGGGCGGTGGCGGCGGCCTGGCGGATCTGCACGCCGCCGCTCTGGATCGACAGGCTGCCGAAGCTCGGCCCCTGGTCGGGGGTGAGCGCGGTGTCGCCGGAGATGACGGTGATCTGGCCGGGGGGCACGTCGAGCTCGTCGGCCACGATCTGCATGAGCGCGGTGCGCACGCCGGTGCCGAGGTCGACCTTGCCGGAGTAGAGCGTGACGGTGTTGTCGGCGTTGACCGACAGGAAGCCGTCGACTTGGTCGAGGGCGACGGTCTTGCCGGCGGGCGAGGCGCCGGGGGCGGCGGCGGTGCCGGCGGGGGTCTCGACGTGGCCGGCGGGCATGGGCTGGGCGGCGGCAGGGCGGGCGAGGGCGAAGGTCACGACGAGGCCGGCGGTGCCGCGCAGCAGGGTGCGGCGCGTCGGGCCTGCGGGGGGGAGGTCAGGCATGGTCGGGGCCTCCGGCCATCTCGTGGGCGGCGCGGGCCACGGCGCGGACGATTCGCAGGTGGGTGCCGCAGCGGCACAGGTTGCCGGCGAGCGCCTGGCGGATCTCCGCGTCGCTCGGCGCCTTGTTCGTGGCGAGGAAGGCGGCGGACTGCATGATCATGCCGTTGATGCAGTAACCGCACTGCGCAGCCTGCTCGGTGATGAACGCCTTCTGCACGGGCGAGGGCGCCTCCGGCGTGCCGAGGCCTTCGAGGGTGACGACCTTTGCGCCGCCGACGCTGGACAGGGGCGTGATGCAGGAGCGCACCGCCGCGCCGTCGATGTGCACGGTGCAGGCGCCGCACTGGCCGAGGCCGCAGCCGAAGCGCGGGCCGCGGAAGCCCAGCTCGTCGCGCAGCACGTAGAGCAGGGGGGTGTCCGGGTCGTCCACGCTCACGCTGGCGGCGTGTCCGTTCACGTTCAGCTGCACCGGCATCGGGTCCTCCGCAGGTTTGCGGCCGGACTATCCGCCCGCACGCCGTGCGCCGTCCAGCGCCGGGAAGATGCGAATGAAACTCATCCCGTTTGCAAATGAGAATGGCTCTCATTACTTGACGCGGTTGCGACTTGTTCGCAGGACGGGAGAGACTTGCCGGATATTTGAAGAACTCGCGCAACCTGCACTTGCCTGCGGCGTAGAGAAGGCACAGGATGATGCCATCGCAGCATGCTGTTCGCGGGTGCCGCACCCCCTCCAGGAGACTCCACGATGTCGATGGCCCAGACCCAGGACATGGCCTGCACGAAATGCAAGTTCTTCGACGACCACGTCGCCAAGCCGCAGGTCGACGAGGGCCTGTGCCGCTTCAACCCGCCCGTGACCCAGCCCAGCGCCGAGGCCCACGGCCTGTGGCCGGTGGTGTCGAGCCAGGACTGGTGCGGCCATTTCAGCGCCGACAGCATGACGGCCGGCACCGCCGACTGATCCTGCCGCTTCCGGCAGCGCGTGGAGGGGGCGTCTTCGCAGGGAGGCGCCCTTTTCGCGTCTGGCGCCTGCGGGACGGCGTGGTTCAGCCCGTCGCCTCGTCGAGCCGCTCGACCGCGTCGCCGAGCCGCACCGCACCGGCCGCAACCACGCGCGCGGTGATGCCGCCGTGGCCGCGCACCGCGTTGTAGCCGCCCACGCCCAGGGTCTGCTCCATGCGCGAGCAGGGGTGGCACGGGCCGGTCGCTTCCAGCACCGCGCCGCCCACCCGGAACCGCCAGCCCTTCAGGGCGTGCAGGTTGATCCCGGCCACCACGATGTTGCGTCGCAGCTGCTCCGGCGTCACCGCCAAGCCCACGCACCGCCCGATCGCGTCAAGGTCCGTGTCCGCGATCAGCGTCACCTGCCGCAGGCCCGTCGTGGCACTGCGGTGGTGGTCGCCGTGCACGCCGCAGCCCGGGTCGAGCTGCAGCGTCTCGCCCGGCTCCATGGCGGCCCGCCGCGCCGGTCGCACGGCCAGCCAGCGCACGGCGCCGGACCGCATCGGCGCGCGCAGCAGCCGGCCCAGGGGCGAGGCGGGGTCGAACATCGCGGCGGCACTCCCGGCCAGGGCGAGGGGTCGCCGGCCGCGATGGCACTCGCGCCTGTCGGGGCCGGCGTCAAGCTGCGCGGGTCGGGTTTCGAGCCAGCGAGCAAGGCCAGGGCTCTGCCCTGGACCCGCCAAAGGCCAAGGCCTTTGGAAACCACGACTCTGGGGCGGAGTCCCGTCGTTGCGTGTCGTGCCGCAGGCGCCTTATGGAGGCCGGTCCAGGGGCGCTGCCCCTGGCGGGTCCAGGGCAGAGCCCTGGCCTTTCAGGCCGAGGCACAACCGGTCGGCCTTGCGTGATGGCGGTGCCGCGGGGCGGCTGACGGCGGCGGGCAATCGGGATAGGCTCGTGCACGACAGGGAGGGCGCAATGACCATCGAGACCCATCACCAGGCCAGCCTGGTCGAGACCGCGCAGCTCGAGCTGGAGCGCGCCCATCGTGCCGCCCTGGCGCTGGACGCGGGCGAGATCCGCCGCGGGGTGCAGCTTGCGCGCGACGCCTTGCGCGAGGCCGCCGTCCCCGTCGCGGGGGAGACGGAGGCCGCGGTGCCGCCGGCGGAGACGATGCGCCGCCTGGCAGAGACGCTCGATCGCGTGCTGGCCGACCTGCAGGACGGGCAGCTCGCCGAGCTTGGCCTGCTGCTGGAGGCGGCGCGCAAGGAGCTTGCCGGCTGAGGCGACAGGATGCCGCCGGTTGCGGCGGCATCCGGGTGGTGTCGGGTGCGGGTTGTGGAGCCTGGCGGTCCCGTCGCCAGGCGTGCGGCGGCTGCGTCAGATCGGCAGGCGGTGCTCCACCAGCCGGGAGAGGAAGGCCGCACCGTACGGGATCGCGGCGTCGTTGAACGCGTAGGCGGGGTTGTGCAGCGAGGCCGCCTCGCCGATGCCCATCTGGATGTAGGCGCCGGGCACCTGCTCCAGCATGAACGAGAAGTCCTCGGACACCATCACCGGGGCGTCGTTGCGCTCCACGGCCGCCTCGCCCACCAGCGACGCCGCAACGTCGGCCATCGCCGCCGCGTGCGCCGGGTCGTTGACCAGCGGGTTGAACAGCACCCGGAACTCCAGCTCGGCCGTGGCGCCCAGCCCCGCGGCCACGCCCTCCGCGGTGCGTCGCAGCAGGTGCTCCAGACGGTGCAGCGTGGCCGCCGACATCGCCCGCGCGGTGCCGGACAGCAGCACCTTCGACGGGATGACGTTGTAGGAGGCGCCGCCGGCGATGCGGGTGATGCTCAGCACCGCGGGCTCGTGCGGCGACAGGCTGCGCGCGACGATGGCCTGCGCGGCGGTGACGATCTGGGCGGCCGCCACCACGGGGTCGACGCCGGTTTCCGGCCGGCCGCCGTGCGCGCCCACGCCCGTGACGCGGATGTCGAAGAACGCGCCGCCTGCCATGAACGCGCCCGGCCGGATCGAGAACGCGCCGAGTGGGGCGCCGGGGCGGTTGTGCAGGCCGTAGACGGCGTCGCACGGGAAGCGCGCGAACAGGTTGTCGGCCAGCATTGCCAGGGCGCCGCCGGCTCCCTCCTCGCCGGGCTGGAAGATCAGGCGGGCGGTGCCGGCGAAGCGGCGCGTCTCGGCCAGGTGGCGGGCAGCGCCCAGGAGCATCGTCGTGTGCCCGTCGTGGCCGCAGGCGTGCATCCGGCCGGGAACCGTGCTGCGCCAGGGCACGTCGGCCGCTTCCTCGATCGGCAGGGCGTCCATGTCGGCGCGCAGGCCGATCGCCGGGCCTTCCCGCAGGCCGCGGATCGTGCCGACGACGCCGTGGCCGCCGACGCCGGTGGCGACCTCGATCCCCCAGGCGGACAGCTGGTCCGCGACCAGCGCCGCGGTGCGCGGCACGTCGAGGCCGAGCTCGGGGTGCGCGTGCAGGTCGCGCCGGATCGCGGTGAGCGACTCATGGTAGGGAGCAATGGCGTCTAGGCTGGACATGGCGGTCTCCGCGGCACGGGTGTGCTGCGGAGGGTGCGTCGGGATGTCGTGCGAGGCCAGTGCCGCTTCGGGCCGAGGGAAGTGGCAGGTTTACCGCGCGGTGGTGTCCGCGGTGGGAGCAGCCGTGGCGGGGTTGGGCGCGGGCACGAACGAGAGGGCGTCGAGGCACTGTTCCGCCTCGTCGAGGCGGCCGTTCGCCAGGGCGGAGAAGGCCCGCAAGGCCATGGTCAGACGCTGCTTGTCGGGGGAAGGATACTCGGGGATCAGCAAGCTGCTGGTGCTACGGCCGGTCATGTCCAGGGATCCCCGTTTTGCGAATGTCTGGTCCGCGCAATATCGGCGGCCAGGGTGAAGCCTGCGTTAACGCAGGTGCGATGACGGGAGAAGTGATACCCGGCTCATGAACTGCTGACTCTCTCGTGATGCGGTGTTTTGGCGATGG
>CAXSFE010000046.1:0-26568 GCA_964236585.1 uncultured Acetobacteraceae bacterium | reverse complement strand
GATCCGCTTGGATCGTTGGAAAGGCCACCGGAGGGAGCCGCCCCTGGACCGGCCTTACTTAAGGAGGAGTTTCCAAAGGCTCCGCCTTTGGCGGGGTCCAGGGGCAGAGCCCCTGGCCTTGTCCTTCCTGGGCGATGCCGTGCGTCGGCCGACCGTGCCGTTTGCACGAGCGCGGGATCACGACCCTCGCCCGCCCGGTCACGATGCCGGGTGCCGCATTGTGCCACCTCGCGTCCGGCTGATATCCCACGAGCATGGCGCACGTACCCAGCAGGCTTCCCGGGGCCGAGCCCGGTCGCACGCCCGGCACCGGTCCGGACGCGGTGCGCGGCATCCGCGACGCCGCGCCGAGGCTGCCCCTGGCCGGGGACGCGGTGTCGCAGGCCCGGATCACGCTGCTGCCGTTCGACACGACCCAGGGTGCGGGCGATGCCGCCTCCGCGGGGCAGGATGCGCCGGCCGGCATCGCGGCGGGGCTGGGTGCCGGCGCGGTGGGGTTCTTCGACATCGACGTCGCCGCGATGCGGGTGCGCGGCGACGACACCTTCGCGGCCCTGCACGGCCTGACCGCGGCGGCGGCGCAGGCTGGGGTCGCCGCCGAGGCGATGTTCCGCCTCATCCACCCCGCGGACCGCGCCGCGGTGGTGGCCGGCACGCCGGCGGCGATGGCCTCGCTCGGCTACACCAAGGAGTACCGGGTCGCGGGCGCGGACGGCACGCGCTGGGTGATGGCCTGCGGGCGCCGGCAGCCGGGCCTGCCCGCCCGCTACACCGGGATCGTCATCGACGTCTCGTCGACCCGGGCGGCGGAGGCGGTGCTGCGCGAGGCCGAGGCGGGCCAGCGCGCGGCGCTGGAACGCCAGGTCCTGGAGCGCACGGAGGCGCTGGAGGCGGCCCTCGCCCGCCTGCGCACGGAGGCCGACGAGCGCGAGCGCGCCGAGGCGATCCTGCGCCAGCGCCAGAAGATGGAGGCGATCGGCCAGCTCACCGGTGGCATCGCGCACGACTTCAACAACATGCTGCAGGGCATCGCCGGCGGCCTGGAGCTGATGCAGCGCCGCATCGCCCAGGGCCGGCCGCAGGACGCCGAGCCGTTCGTGGCCCATGTGCAGCGGGCGGTGGCGCGCGCGGCGGCGCTCACCCACCGGCTGCTGTCCTTCGCGCGGCGCCAGGCGCTCGACCCCGGGCCGGTGGACGTGGATGCGCTCGCGGCGGGGCTGCACGAGCTGCTCGGGCGCACGGTGGGGCCGCAGGTGCGCCTCGTGCTGGAGCGGCACGACGGCGACTGGCCGGTGCTGTGCGACGCGAACCAGCTCGAGAGCGCCCTGCTCAGCCTGTGCCTCAACGCGCGCGACGCCATGCCGGCCGGCGGCGACGTGACGATCGCCACCCGCCACGTGGCGCTCGACCGCGCCGCCGTGGCCGCGCACGAGGGCGCCTCGCCCGGCGACTTCGTCGAGATCACCGTGGCCGACACCGGCTCCGGCATGTCCGCAGGGGTGCAGGCGCGCGCGTTCGAGCCGTTCTTCACCACCAAGCCGTTCGGCGAGGGCACCGGCCTCGGGCTGAGCCAGGTGTACGGCTTCGTGCGCCAGTCGGCCGGGGTGCTGGAGCTGCACAGCACGCCGGGCCAGGGCACGGTGGTGCGGATCTGCCTGCCCCGCCACGCCGCGGCGGCCGCGCCGGCCGGGGCGGTCGCCGACGCCGTGCCGGACGGCGACGGCGCCAGGGTCCTCGTCCTGCTGGTCGAGGACGAGGTCCTGCTGCGCGCGATGACGGCGGAGTCGCTGCGCGACCAGGGCCACGACGTGCTGGAGGCGGTCGACGCCGCCGCGGCGCTGGACGCGCTGGCGCGGGGGGCGTGGCCGTCCGTGCTGGTGACCGACGTGGGGCTGCCGAACGGGGCGAACGGCCGCCAGCTCGCCGAGGCGGTCCGCGCGGTGCGGCCGGGGCTGCCGGTGCTGTTCATCACGGGGTACGAGGGCGGCGTGCTCGACGGGCAGCTGGAGGCGGGGATGGCGGTGCTGTGCAAGCCGTTCCGGCTGGAGGTGCTCGGCGAGCAGGTGGCGATGCTGGTTCGCGCGCACCGCACGGATGGCCAGGGGGCTCGGCCGGCAGCGTGGGACACCGGCCGTGGGACCGGTGCGGCCCGGGGGGGAGGAAGCAGGCAAGGTTGAGGCTCTGCCTCAAACTCCGCCAAAGGCGAGCCTTTGGAAACCGGTACTGAAGGAAGAGCTTCGTGGCCCTCTGCCGGTCCGGGCGGAGGGTCCGGCGGCCCGCCGGGGCCGGCGGAGGAGTCCGGCCCCGCGTCCCGCTGTCAGGTCCGCTCGACCTCGCGCGCCTCGCGGATCGCGCGCACCAGCTGCTCGAGCATGACCGCGGCCTGGTCGAGCTTCAGCTCGTGGATGTAGGCGGTGTCCGGCGTGTCGTAGATCAGCGCGACGCGGTCGCCCATCGCCCGCACCTTGTAGGAGAGCAGCGCGTCGTTGACGTTGCCGAAGCGGGGCCGCGGGCCGCCGTGCGAGTCGTCGGGTGCAACGTTCATGGATCGCTCTCCGCGGGGCGGCGTGGGTTCAGGTGGATTCCGACGTTATGAAGCGGGGGGTCGTTTGGTCCACGCCATCGTGCTCCCGACTGGTAAAGGAACGCTGAACATCGCCGAGGCCGTGCCTCGAACTTCATCAGCCGGCGGACGCGGCAGTCATGGCCGCATGCGCACGGACGCATCCGCCGACACCATGCAACGAGCGCAACCCGCCGACTGCTGCAACGTCACCGTTGCGCGAGACAACTTCAGCGGCCTGCGGTCTGCCAGACCTGTACCGGCGGCTGAACTTGCTGACCCATCGGCAGCAAGGCTGGGCTCTGTCCGGACCCGCACCTGCCTCAAGGCGGGGGCAGGCCGTCTCTGAACCGGCTTTCTTAAGGAGTACGTTCCAAGGGCGCAGCCTTTGGCGGGGTCCAGGGGCAGAGCCCCTGGCCTTCCTTGCTACTCTCCCATCGCCGCCGGCTCGGTCCGCGCCCGCTTCACCAGCAGCTTGTTCAGCGCGTGCACGTAGGCCCGCACCGCGGAGACGATGGTGTCGGTGTCCGCGCCCTGCCCGTCGACCATCTTGCCCGTCTCCTGCAGCCGCACGGTGGTGCGCGCCTGCGCGTCGGTGCCCTCGGTGACCGCGCCCACGGAGAACAGCAGCAGCTCCGCCTCGTGCGGGAACACTCCGCGGATGGCGTTGAACGCCGCGTCCACCGGCCCGTCTCCGGCGGCCGACGCGGCGCGCAGCTCGCCGTCCACCTCCAGCTCCAGCTCGGCGTGCGCCGGCCCGCGCGAGCCCGCCCGCACGTCGAGCGAGGCGAAGCGGATGCGGTCCTCGGCGCGGCCCAGCGTCTCGTCCACCAGGGCGACCAGGTCGTCGTCGTAGACGACCTTCTTGCGGTCCGCGAGATCCTTGAAGCGGCGGAACGCGTCGTTGAGCTGGTTGTCGCCGAGGCCCGCGTAGCCGAGGCCGGCGAGCTTGTCGCGGAAGGCGGCGCGGCCGGAGTGCTTGCCCATCACCAGCGAGGTCTTGGACCAGCCGACGCTTTCGGGCGTCATGATCTCGTAGGTCGCGGCGTTCTTCAGCACCCCGTCCTGGTGGATGCCGCTCTCGTGGGCGAACGCGTTGCGCCCGACGATCGCCTTGTTCGGCTGCACGTCGAAGCCGGTGATCGTGGCCAGCAGGCGCGACGTGCGCAGGATGCGCGTGGTCTCGATCCCGTGGATGTAGGGCGCCGCGTCCGGGCGCGTGCGCAGCGCCATCGCGACCTCCTCCAGCGCCGCGTTGCCCGCGCGCTCGCCGATGCCGTTGACCGTGCACTCGATCTGCCGCGCCCCGGCCTGCACCGCCGCCAGCGTGTTGGCGACCGCGAGGCCGAGGTCGTCGTGGTTGTGCGTGGACAGGATCACGCCGTCCGCCCCCGGCACGCGCTCGCGCACCATCGCGAAGATGCGCGACAGGTCAGCCGGCAGCGCGTAGCCGACCGTGTCGGGGATGTTGATGGTCGTGGCGCCGGCGCGGATCGCCGCCTCGACGCAGCGGCACAGGAAGTCGGGGTCGGTGCGGCTGCCGTCCTCGGCCGACCACTCGACGTCGGCGACGTGGCCGCGCGCCAGCGTGACCGAGGCGGTCACCGCGTCGAGCACGGCGTCCGGCTCCATGCGCAGCTTGTACTTCATGTGCAGCGCGGAGGTGCTGATGAAGGTGTGGATGCGCGGCCGGGCAGCGGGGCGCGTGGCCGCCGCCGCCGAGGCGATGTCGCCCGGTGCCGAGCGCGACAGCCCGCACACCACCGGCCCGTCGCGGGAGAACAGCTCCGCGATGGAGCGCACGGAGTCGAAGTCGCCGGGGGAAGCGATCGGGAAGCCCGCCTCCATCACGTCCACGCCGAGCGCGGCGAGCGCCTCGGCCATGCGCAGCTTCTCGGCGAGGTTCATGGAGAAGCCGGGCGACTGCTCGCCGTCGCGCAGCGTGGTGTCGAAGATGATGGCGCGGCTGTCGGCCAGGTTGCCGAAACTTGGGTGCGCGGTGGTCATGGGGCTGGTCCTCGAGCAGGTCGTCGGGGGTGGCGCCCGCCGCCTGCCTCCCGCCGCCACTGGGCCACGCGGGGGACGGATCGGCGGGCACGGCTTCGACACGTCGGCCCCTGAGCGGTGCCGGCGCGACGTCACGGGCCCGGCGGTTCGCTCAGGGGCGGTTAAGTCGAAGGAGAAGCAAGCGGCCGCCGGTCGCGAAGGCACCGGCGACGAGCGCGAGCAGGCGGAACCGCAGGAAGGCGCGCGCGAGGCACAGGAACATGGGGGCACCGCCGAACATACGGGTCACCCTAGGCGCGAGGGGAGGCAGAGGCAAGCAAGGCCGGGCCCTGCCCGGACCCGCCAGGGGCGAGCCGCCCCTAGACCGGCCTCGTTGAGGAAAGATGCCGCCGTCGCCGGCCGGCGCGTGCGAGCCGGCGCCCCGCACCAGTCGTGTGCCGCGTCAGGCGGTTGGTTTGGAGGAATGGGCAAAGTTGAGGTTGGTCGGCCGCGTGAGGTAGGAGTGGTGGCCTGCGGTGGGAGAGACGGTCTCGCCGACGCTTTCCAGGCGGAACAGGCGCGCCCACACCCGCCCGTGGTTCTGGAGCAGGAAGCCGTAGTGGATGCTGGCCGCCTCCGGCGGCACGTCCAGCACGATGGAGCGCTCGGTCCAGCCGGTCGTGCCCCTGAGGGCACCGTGCTCGTGGCGCTTCAGCATGTTGTCGAACCGCAGCACCGCGCCGGGGCGCGCGTCGACGCGCATCCAGATCGTCCCGGCGTCGGCGTCCTCGGTCCTGAGGCTCGCGGTCAGCCTGACCCGGCCGCCGCGCCAGCCGTCGGCGACCACGCTCTGCATGAGGCAGGCGAAACGCGCCTCCTTCGCGGCGGGGTCCTCGCCGCGGGAGAGCCTGCTCTCGATGAGCGCGGTGCCGGGCGACGAACGGTCCAGGCCCAGCCGGTAGGCCAGGAGATCGGTCTGGCCGGTGGCCGACCAGCCGTGCGGCATCGCCAGGGTGGTGTCGCCCTCCGTCACGGCCTCGATCTGGGCGGCGAGCATGTTCCAGCTCGCGGCGCCGAACTGCCTGGCCACGAGTTCGAGGCACTCGCCGTGCGAGACCTCGATGCTTCGCGCTTCCAGATGCTGTCGCAGGGTCTTCGCCATCCTCTTCGCGTCGAGGAAGCTGTGCATCGGCCTGATCCTTCCGCCGGGGCGAACTCGCGAGGAGTGTCGGTGCTCGCCTTGCCGACGGATCGCCCCTGCAGGGGATGAACCGGATCGCGCGTCGTGTGTTCACCATCCCCGAAAGGGTGCGAGCGGCAGGCCACACGTGCCGGCACGCACGCTATCACCAGAGCCCCGAACGTCAACGACGTCGCAGACCCTGCCTTCCTTCGGGAATGCCGGTCCAGGGCGGCTCGCCCTGGCGGAGTTTGAGGCAGAGCCTCAACCTTGCTTCCTGTGTCAGGCGTGCCCGATCTGCGGGCTGACCCCGCGCCGGCTCTGCCACAGCGACACGAAGTCGATCGGCTGCAGCAGCACCGGCGGGAAGCCGCCCTCGCGGGTGACGTCGGCGACGATGTTGCGCGCGAACGGGAACAGCAGCCGCGGGCACTCCACCAGCAGCACCGGCTCCACGCTTTCCGCGGGGATGCCCGTCAGGGTGAAGATGCCGCCGTAGGCCAGCTCGGCGATGAACACGACGCGCGCGGTGCCGCTCGACGTGTCGCTCGCCTCGGCGCGCACGGCCAGCGTGACCTCGAACACGTCGGCGCCTTCCTGCAGCCGGCGCGCCTGGACGTCGAGGTTGATCTGCACCTGCGGCGGGGAGCGCAGCGTCGAGAAGATCTCGGGGGCGCCTGGCACCTCGAAGGACAGGTCCTTCACGTACTGGTGGTTGACCATCAGCGGCGGCTGGGCGGGCTCGGCGCCGTTCTGGGCGTCGGGGGCCGGCGTGAACTCGGACATGGGGCTCTCCTGGAGGCGCGGGCGCCGGGTAGCATGGCTGCGACCCTGGTGGAAGCGCAGGGGGAAGCAAGGTTGAGGCTCTGCCTCAAACTCCGCCAGGGGCGAGCCGCCCCTGGACCGGCTTCCCTTAAGGGAGGGGGATCAAAGGGCCCTTGGCCCTTTGCGGGTCCGGGCAGAGCCCGGCCTTGCTTTCTTCCCCTGCCGCATCCGCCACCCGCCACCGCGCGTTGCACCTCCATGCGAGCTGCATCCCGGAGACCCCAATGACCCTCACGGCCGAGCGCATCCCGCTCCTGTCCGACAACTACGCCTGGCTGCTGCGCGACGCCGACAGCGGCGCCGTCGCCCTCGTCGACCCGGCGGAGGCGCGGCCGTGCCTCGACGCCGTCGCCCGCGCGGGCCGGCTCGACCTCATCGTGCTGACCCACCATCACTCCGACCACACCGCCGCCACCGACGAAGTCCGCGCCCGCCACCCGGCCCCGGTCGCCGGCGCCGCCGCGGACGAGTACCGCCTGCCGCGGCTCGACATCCGCCTGCGCGACGGCGACACCCTGCCGCTCGGCGCGGCGCGCGGCGCGGTGATCGACACGCCCGGCCACACCGTCGGCCACATCAGCGTGTTCTTTCCCGAGGGTCCTGTGCTGCTGTGTGCCGACACGCTGTTCTCGCTGGGCTGCGGCCGGCTGCTGGAGGGCACGGCGGCGCAGATGTTCGCCAGCCTGCGCCGCTTCGACGCGCTGCCGGACGACACCCTGGTGTGCTGCGGCCACGAGTACACCCAGTCCAACGCCCGCTTCGCCCTGAGCGTGGATCCCAGCAACCCCGCCCTGCGCCAGCGCGCCGCCGAGGTCGATCGCCTGCGCGCCGAGGGCAGTCCCACGGTGCCCTCCACCCTGGGGCAGGAGCGCGCCGCCAACCCCTTTCTTCGTGCCGTGGACGCGGCGACACTGGGCGACCTCCGCCAGCGCAAGGACCGGTTCCGATGAAGCTGTACCACTCGCCGACCAGCCCGTTCGTCCGCAAGGTCATGGCCTGCGCCATCATGCACGGCCTCGACGCCCAGATCACCCTGGTGCCGACGGACGCGCATGCCTCGCCGGCCGGGCTGGTCGCCGACAACCCGCTGTCCAGGGTGCCCTGCCTGGTCACCGACGACGGCCTCGCCCTCTACGACAGCCCGGTGATCTGCGAGTACCTCGACGAGATCAGCCCGGACATCCCGATGCTGCCGCCCAAGGGCGCGCAGCGGTGGCGCGCCCTCAAGCTCCAGGCGCTCGGCGACGGCATGATGGACGCGGCTGTTGCCCGCCTGCTGGAGAGCCGCAGGCCCGCCGACCCCGCGCGCGAGACCTTCATCGCCCGGCAGGCGGGCATCGTCGCGCGCTGCCTCGACCACCTGGAGGCCGACGTTCCCGCCACCCACCCCGACCTCGGCACCCTCACCCTGGCCTGCGCGCTGGGCTACCTGGACCTGCGCTTCGCCGCAGACGCCTGGCGCGAGGGCCGGCCACGGCTCGCGGCCTGGTTCGAGGCGATCTCAGCACTCCCGGCCCTCGCCCGCACTAGGCCTCCCGGCGCCTGAGGGGTCTGCCGTACCTCAGCCGACGTTCGGCCGTGTGGCTGGAAAGGAAGCAAGGTTGAGGCTCTGCCTCAAACTCCGCCAAAGGCAGGCCTTTGGAATCCCTTCCTTAGAAAAGGATTTCCTGACGTTTTTAAGCTTTGGCGGGGGGGGCGTCCGATGACCCAGATGGGTCATCGGACGTGGATGGCGAAGGAAGAACACTGCCCTGGCTGCTTGGCCGCCGGCGGCTCCGGTCGCCGGCGGCCGTCCAGCCTACGCGGCGCCCTGCTTGGCGAGGTAGGCGTGCACGAACGTCGGGATGTGGGAGCCGAGCCAGTCGCCCATCTCCTGCTCCTCCTTCATCGACTGCTCGAGCACGGCGACGTCGCCCGTGGCGCCGAGCGCCTCCGCCAGCGTCACCAGCACCTTGTAGGAGCCGATCTCGTACGCCTTGAAGCCGATGGCGGCGAGCACGTTCTTCAGCACCTCGTCGGCCGCCGTCGCGTGTGCGAAGCCCGCCACGGTCGCCACGGTGCCGGTCACCGCCTCCTTCGCGAGCGAGGCGCTGGTGCCGTGCTTCTCCAGCAGGCCGTCCAGCCGCGCCGCCTGCTCCGTCGACCGCGTCCGCTCCTCCTCCATCTTGGCGTGCAGCTCGGGGTAGGCCTCCATCCGGCCGAGCTGGTTCTTCACCGTGCCGATCGCCTGCGTCTCGACCGCGTGCTGGTTGCGTAGGCCGGTCAGGTAGACGGTCATCGTCGTGTTGGTGTCGCTCATGTCGCACTCCCTTTTCCGGCATCGACAACGCGGCCTCGACGCGGTGGATGCGGCCGATTCCAGTCAGGAAACTGTGCACTTGCCAGGTGGAAAACCAATCGCAAATCAGCCAATCCATCTCGCGCCATCGCGCCGGCGCTACCCCTCCTGCCAGCCCGCAACCCCCGCCCGGCGAACCTCGGGCGGCCGGCCGCGTGCGACCGGCAGCAGCCCGGCCGCCCCGGTCAGAGGATCGGCATCGCCCCGGCCACCGTCACCATCGCGCCGGAGATGAAGCTCGCGTTCTCCTCGGCCAGCATCACGTAGGCCGCCGCCAGCTCCGCCGGCTGCCCGGGCCGGCCGAACGGCGACTGGCTGCCGAACGTCGTGACCTGCTTCTCCTCCATCCCGGCCGGGATGAACGGCGTCCAGATCGGCCCGGGCAGCACCGCGTTCACCCGGATGCCCTTCTCGATCGCGCCCTGCGCCAAGCCGGCGGTGAAGTTCGCGATCGCCGCCTTCGTCGCCGAATACGCCAGGAGGCTCGGCATCGGGTGCTTGAAGTTGACCGAGGAGGTGTTCACGATCGAGGAGCCAGGCGCCATGTGCGCCATCGCCGCCTTCGTCACCCGGAACATCGAGTGCACGTTCGCAGCAAAGGTGTACTCCCACTCGTCGTCGCTGATCTCGTCGATCGAGGACCGCGTGTGCTGGTAGGCGGCGTTGTTCACCAGCACGTCGATGCGGCCGAACTCGGCGACCGCCTGCTCGACCAGGGCCGTGCACGGCGCGCGCTGCGACAGGTCGCCCGGCGCCAGCAGCACCCGCCGCCCCGCCTCGCGCACCCAGCGCGCCGTCTTCTCCGCGTCCTCGTGCTCGTCGAGGTAGGCCACCACCACGTCGGCGCCCTCGCGCGCGTAGGCGATCGCCACCGCCCGGCCGATGCCGCTGTCCGCCCCGGTGACCACCGCGACCCGGCCCTCCAGCCGGCCCGACCCCTTGTAGCTCAGCTCGCCGTGGTCCGGCTCCGGCTGCATCCGCGCCGAGCTGCCGGGCGACTCCTGCGCCTGCCTCGCGAACGGCGGCTGCGGGTACTTGGTGCGCGGGTCCTGGGCCATGGCGTGTCTCCTTCGTTGCGTCGTTCCCGCCCCCAAACCCCTTCGCCGCCCCCCGGTTCGCGCAGGCCGCGTTCACCGCCGCTTGTGCACGCGCGGGCGGGCAGGGCCGCACTTCGCCGTGCCCCGCGCTTTCGCGACCGGCGACGTGCCCCAGATGAGACCTGCGCCGCGTCGGGCGCCCTCACGGAGACCGCCCCATGCGCCTGCTCGGAGTCCTGTTCGTGATCGTCATGGGAGCGCTCACCACGGTGGAGGCCGGCTCCACCGCCCAGCTCAGCCGCAGCCTGCGCAGCCCGTGGTGGGCCGGCCTGGTGTTCGGCGTGGCCTCGGCGATCGGGCTGCTGGCCTGCCTGGCCGCCGCCTCCATGCTCGCCGGGGAGAGGCTGCCCAGCGCGCACGACGCCGTCTCGGCCCCGTGGTGGGCCTGGATCGCCGGGCTGATCGCCGCCGGCTACGCGGTGTCGATGCTGCTGTTCGCGGAGTCGCTCGGCTCGGCCCTGTTCACCGGCCTGACCGTCACCGCGGCGCTGCTCGCCTCCGTGCTGCTCGACCACATGGGATGGGTGGGGTTCAAGGAGCACCCTGCGACCCTGCTCCGCCTGTGCGGCACCGGGCTGATGGTCGCGGGACTCGCCCTCGTCGCCCTGTTCTGAGCCGCGCGCCGCCGGGGCGCTGACGGCGCGACGCCCCTTCCGACCGGGGAT
Source organism: uncultured Acetobacteraceae bacterium (assembly GCA_964236585.1). GTDB lineage: Bacteria > Pseudomonadota > Alphaproteobacteria > Acetobacterales > Acetobacteraceae > CAXSEF01. The sequence continues at coordinate 15,914 of CAXSFE010000046.1, read as the reverse complement.
GTCATGGGCTTGGTGGCGGGCCGTTGCTCGGGCAGGAAGGCAAGCGCCTTCTTTTTCTGAAGAAAAAGAAGCAAAAAGACTTTGCTCATGAGGCTCCGAGTGCGCGAGCGGCTGCGGGGTTTCACATGCTGGGTTTCTTCGGGAAGGACCCTGCTTTCCTTCCGATGCGGCGCGTGTGGCCGGGACTGCCCGGTTCACAGGAGCCGTCAGGCAAGAGGACGCACGAGATGGCCGTCACGATGGGCGAGGCGGAAGCGGCCATCGCGGGGCTGATCCTGCTCGGCATTGCCGTGGGCCTCTGGGTGACGCTGCGCCAGCCGCCCTGGCCAAGCCCGGGCGACGACGGCGACACCCCGCCCTGACCCTGTGACGCCGGCATGGCCGGGGTCTACCCCACGCCTTGGGCGCGCCGCTGAAACAATGCCGGCGCGACATCCCGACCTGTTATGCTGGAAGCCGGACAGCAGGGGTGCGCGACATGGGTTTTGCGGTGGGCGTGGCCGAGGCGGGCGTGGCCGTGGTGGTCTTCCTGGGCGTCATTTTCGGGGTGTGGGCGTTCCTGCAGAAGAAGGCGCCCGAGGGCGACTCGAACGACATCACCAACGGCGAAACGCTGCTCTGACCGCGGCGCGGGCCGGGAGGAAGAAGGCCAGGGGCTCTGCCCCTGGACCCCGCCAAAGGCGGAGCCTTTGGAATCCATTGCTTAAGCAAGGCCGGGTCCAGGGGCGGCTTCGCTCCTGGCGGGTCTGGGCAGCGTCCAGCCTTGCTGTCTTCCTACTGCGCCAGCGCCTGCGTCCTGACGAGCCGTGCGTAGAGCCCGTCGCTTTCCAGCAGCGCCGCGTGCGTGCCCCACTCCACCGCCGCGCCGTCCGCCATGGCCACCACCAGGTCGGCGTCGCGCACCGTGGACAGCCGGTGGGCGACCACGATCGTCGTCCGCCCGGCCCGCAGCCGCGCCAGCGCCTCCTGCACGGCGGCCTCGCTGTCCGCGTCCAGCGCGCTGGTGGCCTCGTCGAGCAGCAGCACACGCGGGTTGCGCAGCAGGGCGCGGGCCAGCGCCACCCGCTGCCGCTGCCCGCCGGACAGCCGCTGGCCGCCCGGCCCGACCCGTGTCGCGTAGCCCTCCGGCAGCCCCGCCACGAAGTCGTGCGCCGCCGCCGCCGCCGCCGCGGCCTCGATCGCCGCCTCGCTGGCGCCTGGGTGCCCGTGGCCGATGTTGGCGGCGACCGTGTCGTCGAACAGGAGCGCGTCCTGCCCGACGTAGGCGATCGCGTCGCGCAGGCTGGCGAGCGTCAGGTCGCGGATGTCCGCGCCGTCGAGCGTGATCCGCCCCGCCGACACCTCGTGCAGGCGCGGGATCAGCGACAGCGCCGTGGACTTGCCCCCGCCGGACGGCCCGACGAGGGCCACCGTCAGCCCCGGCCGCGCCTCGAAGCTCAGGCCGCGCAGCCCGGCCCGGCCGTCCGGGTACTCGAACCCCACGTGCTCGAACCGCAGGTGGCCGCGGCCGGGCGGCAGCGCCACGGCGCCGGCGGACTCCACGATGGCCGGCGCCTCGTCGATCACCGCGAACACCCGCGCGAGCCCGGCGAGGCCTTCCTGCAGCGCCGCGTTCAGCGAGCCGAGCGCGCGCAGCGGCTGCGACGCCAGCAGCAGGGCGGTGACGAAGCCGGTGAAGTCGCCCAGCGACGACCCGCCCATCGCCGCACGCCACCCCGCGAACCCCAGCACCGCGGCGACCGCCGTGCCGCCGAGCACCTCCAGCACCGGCTCCACCCGCGCGCGGCCCCGGGTCATGCGCAGCAGCGACGAGTACAGCCGGGCGAAGCTGGCCTCGGCGCGCGCCTGCTCGACGCCCTCCAGCCGGAACGCGCGCACCGTGCGCGCCTGGGCGAAGCTCTCGGTGAGCAGCGTCGCGGTCTCGCCGACGCGCTCCTGCATGCCCCCCGAGGCGCGGCGCACCCGCTTGCCGATGCGCCCGATCGGCACGGCCGCCAGCGGGTACAGCAGCCCCGCCAGCACGCTCAGCTCCCAGTCCAGGTAGACCATCGACACCACGAGGCCTGCGACCATCGCCACGTTGCCGACCGAGTTGATCGCCCGGATCAGCGCCTCGCGGATGGTCGCGGCGTCCGTGGTGAAGCGGGCGGCGAGCTGGGCCGGCGCCTCGCGCTCCACCCGCGCCAGGTCGGCCTGCGTCAGGTGGCGGAACATCCGGCCCTGCAGGTCACGCACCACCAGCAGCACGAGCTGCTGCAGCAGCACCGTCTGGCCATACTGCGCGGCCGACTTGGCGGTGACCACGGCGACCACCAGCAGCGGCACCTGGTACAGGATGCGCGGGTCGCGGGCCTCGAACATCGTGAGCGCCCGCTGGATCACCACCGGGTAGAGCGCCGTCAGCCCCGCCATCACCGCGGTCAGCGCCAGCACCAGGAGCAGCCGCCCGCGGTGGCGGCGGAGCTGGTCGCGCCACAGGCGGCGCATCAGCGCGCGAGTCCCGTCGTCCGCGGCGACCGCGGGGACGATGTCGATCAGGGCATCCATGGGAAGCCTGTAGCACCCGGCCGGCGACACAGGCGAGGCAGCAAGGCCAGGGGCCCTGCCCCTGGACCCCGCCAGGGCGAGCCGCCCTGGACCGGCATTTTGAAGGCAAACCTTATGTGTGCCGGTCCAGGGGCGCTGCCCCTGGCGGGTCCAGGGCAGAGCCCTGGCCTTCCTTTTCTTCCCGCAGCCGCGCCAGGCACGCCTCCCGCCCCGCGACGCACCCTCCCTCGACCCACCAGGCCCGCACCAGGCGCAGCAGCCGCCCGACCTCCGGCCCCGGCGCCACCCCGAGCGCCACCACGTCGCGCCCCTCCAGCGCGAACGCCGGCCGCGCCTGCGCCGTCAGGCCGGCCCGCAGCTCTGGCCAGCCCTCGCCGTCCCCGCCCCGCAGCCAGGCACGCCCGGCGAGCACGTCGGCCGGGACCTCCGCCAGCCAGCGCCGCAGCCCCGCCGCGTCCTCCCCCGGCGCCGGCCCCGCCGCGACGAGCAGCGACTCCAGCCGCGCCCGCTCCGCCCCGGACAGCCGCAGCCGCGACGCCGCCGCGTCCACGTCCGCATCCCCGTCCGCCAGCAGCGCCGCCAGACGCAGCACCTCGTCCGCCGGGCCCCCGGCCTCCACCAGCCGCGCCAACCCCGCCGCCCCCGCCCCCGGCAGCACAGCGCCCAGCACGCCGAGCCGCTCCATCAGCAGGAACGCCCCCGCCGGGTCGGGCGCGGCCAGGATGCGCCGCAGCTCCCCCCACACCCGCTCGCCCGACAGCCGCGCGAGGTCGCCCGTGGCCGCGGCGATCGCCGCCACCGCCTCCGCGTCCGGCTCGCCGACGCCGTACCGCGCCTGGAACCGGAAGAACCGCAGCACCCGCAGCGCGTCCTCCGCGATCCGCGCCGCCGCCTCGCCCACGAACCGCACCCGGCCCGCCGCCAGGTCCGCCCGCCCGCCGAACGGGTCGGACACCGCGCCCGCGCGGTCGAGCGACATCGCGTTGATGGTGAAGTCCCGACGCGCAGCGTCCTCGCCCCAGTCCGCCGTCCATGCCACCACCGCGTGCCGGCCGTCGGTCTCGACGTCGCGCCGCAGGGTGGTGACCTCGAAGCGCGCGCCGTCGCTCAGTACCGTCAGCGTGCCGTGCGCCAGCCCGGTCGGGATCACCCGCAGGCCGGCCGCCCGCAGCGCCGCGGCCGCCGCGTCCGGCGTGTCGGGGGTCGCGAGGTCGACGTCGGCCACCGCGCGGCCGGCGATCGCGTCGCGCACGCAGCCGCCCACCAGGCGGGCTGCGGGCAGGGCGCGCAGCACCGGCGCCAGGCCGGGCGTGTCGAGGAGAGCGGCGAGGGTGGCGGAGGTCATGGGGCCGGCAGGAAGCAAGGCCGGGCTCCGCCCAGACCCGCAAAGGGTCCGAGGACCCTTTGATCCCTTGACTTAAGGAGAGGATTCCAAAGGCTTGCCTTTGGCGGAGTCCAGAGGCGGAGCCTTTGGCCTTGCTTCCTGTGCTTCATCGCAGGCGCCGCGCCAGCTGCACCAGGATCGAGGCCGTCGCGCCGAACACGTGGTGCTCCGGGTGCGGCCACACCCAGACCTCGCGCATCCGCCCGCCCAGCGCCGCCTCGCGCCGCTGCGGCGCCTCCGGGTCGAGCAGCATGGCGAGCGGCAGGCGGAAGATCGCGTCCACCTCGAGCGGCGCGGCCCGCAGCGGCGGCAGCCGCTCCACCAGCCCGAGCACGGGGGTGATGAGGAACCCCGTGCCCGTTGCCTGGTCCGGCAGCCGGCCGAGCAGCTCCACCGTGTCCGGCGGCAGCGCGATCTCCTCCCACGCCTCGCGCAGCGCGGCGGCCTCCGCGTCGCGGTCGCCCGGGTCGCGCCGCCCGCCGGGGAAGCTCACCTGGCCGGCGTGGCGGCGCAGCGCGGCGTGGCGCCGGGTCAGCAGCACGCCCGGCTCCGGTCCCAGCACGATCGCCACCAGCACCGAGGCCGGCGTGAGGTCGGCCGAGACCGGACCGCCGCCGTCCGCCGTCGTGGTCAGCTCCGGCACCACCAGCGTCGCCGCGGGCTCCGGCCATTCATCCTGTCGCGCAGGCGCCGCGTTCACTGCGGGCGCGAGGTCCAGGTGCGGCACCGGCCGCGCGAGGCGGCGCCGGATCTCGTCGGCGTCGAGGGTCACGCCAGCCGGTCCGCCGCTCAGTCCGCCCCGGCCTCGTCCGCCTCGCACCCGACGTCCCCGGCCGGGGCCTCGTCGTGCTCGCCGTCCGGCACGTCGCCGAGCGGGAAGAAGCGCTGGCAGCTCCATACGCCGAGCAGGCGCCGGCCGCCCACCAGCTCCGGCACCGCCAGCGCCACCAGCTCGTAGTAGGTCGCCCGGTTCACCCGGGCCTCCACCGCCGCCGCCCCCTCGCCCGGCCTGACCAGCAGGTAGGGCGTCGGCTCGCCCGTCGCGGGGTCGCTGTGCACGCGCAGCGGGTGGTCCTCGCCCAGGGTGACGCACTGGTCGACGTTGGTGCGGAACGACAGAGTCTGGCCGCAGCCGCAGCCGCGCCAGTCCAGCTCGACGGCCACGAACGGCGCGTCCTCGACCTCGATCCGCCCGCGCTCGGCCGGCGTCTCCAGCCAGAACGCCCCGTGGCGGTCGCGCTTGAGCACGCTGGCGAACAGGCAGACCAGCTCCTTCCGCTGCACCACGCTGCCGCGGTACAGCCAGGTGCCATCGCGCCGGACCAGGAACGGCAGGTCGCCGCACTCCACCCGCGCGTGTGCGCGTCCGGGCCCGTCGCGGCGCGGCGTCGACATCTCCAGCGGGCCGTGCGAGCCGCGGCCGGACGCGACGAGGGACGACGATTCGGAACACCGCAGGGGCATGGCATCGGTCAAGGCTGCGTCTCCCAGGGCAGAAACCTGCGTCGTCTGCCTCCTGGATATAGGGAGACCCCCCGGGCGGTTGAAAGGCCCGCCGGTCCGCGGCCTGCGCCGCGGGCGCGGAACGGGCCGGCGGCGACCGGACGCCGCGAGGGACCGCCGGGCCGGGGTCTCCGTGTCCGCTGTTGCGCGCCCGCTACTCCGCGACAGCCAGGAAAGCGGCTGTCTCGCCCGGCGCCGGCGCGTCCAGGGTGTCGCGCCAGAACGCCACGGAGCGGAACTCCGGCGCCGCCGCCCGCCAGCGCGCCGCCGCCGCCGGGCCGTGGCGCTGCAGCGCCCACAGCGCCCGCGCCGCCCGGGCGCCGAGGTCGCGGAACCGCTCGCGCGAGCGGTGCAGGTCCGGCAGCCCGGGGTCCCACCAGGTCTCCAGCGCCACCCGGTCCGCGCCGGCCAGGGTGACCCAGGCGAAGTCGTCCACCGCGATGCGACGCGCCGGGCCGTCGCGGGTCGGCGCGAGCGCGTTGCGCGCCAGCACCCGCAGCAGCGCCCACCCGTAGCCGGCGCGGCCGCGCGGCAGCCTCGGCACCGCGAGCGGCTGCAGCACCTCCGAGCGCGGCACCACGCCCTGCGGGTAGGCAAGGCGCAGCGCCCCCAGCGCCGCGTGCCGCGCGGCCGGGCTGCCTCGGAACACCTCGGGGCCGGCGAGGAAATCCTCGATGCCGCGCACCACCAGCGCCGTGGCGTAGTAGCGGTAGGTCAGCAGGTGCACGAGCACCTGGCGGGCCATGCGCCGCGTCACCGCGCGCGGTCCCTCCGGGCGGTGCAGCGCCATCGCCACCAGCATGTTGCGGGTCTCGTAGTACAGCTGCCAGCCGCCGAGCCGCAGGTAGAACGGCTCGTGCCACACGGCGATCCCGGGCATCGGCACGGTGCGGATGCCCGCCTCGTAGAGCCGCAGCCCGAACTCGGTGTCGTCGCCGCGGATGAAGCACGGCAGCGGCATGCCCACCCGCTCCACCAGCCGCAGCGGGAAGCCGAAGCACCACCAGCCGTTGTAGTGCACCGGCCGCGGGTCGCACAGCGCCGCCAGCGCCTCGGGCGCCGCCACATCGAGGTCGGTGTGCTCTGGGTGGAAGCTCCAGTGGCGCTCGCCGATGGTGGCGCCGGCCTCGAACAGCCGGGTGGGCTGCGCGCCGTCGAGCATGTGGCCGCCCACCGCGAGGTCGCCGCGCGCCAGGGTCAGGAACGAGGACATGCGCAGCAGGCTGTCGGCTTCCAGCACCACGTCGTCGTCGAGGAAGGCGACGTGGTCCACGCCGGGGTCGTCGATCGCGGCGAGCAGCCCGCGGCCGAAGCCGCCGGCCCCGCCGAAGTTGTCCTGCTCCACCAGGGTCAGCCGCGCGCCCAGGCGTGCGGCCAGCGGCGCCACCAGCGGATGCGCCGCGAGCCCCGGCCGGCCCTGGCTCACCACGATCACCCGCGCGAGCCGCGCCAGCACCGCCGGCGCCCCGGCGAGCGTCTCCAGCACGCGCGCGATGTCCGCCTCGCGGTTGAAGGTGCAGAACACGGCCGCGAGGCGCACGGGCGGGCGGCGCTCCTCCGGCGCCACCCAGGCGGCGGCGTGCAGCACCGCGGGGTCGTCCAGCGCCACCACCTCGAAGTACAGCACCCCGTGCTGGCGGAAGCTGATCGCCTCGTCGCGGAGCACGACCCGCAGCTCCCGCCCGAGCGGCCCCGTCCTGTGCCCCGCCTCGTCCCCCGTCCCGCCTCCAGTCTCGCCCGGCGCCTGGCGCGCGTCCTCGTGCACCGCCTCGTGCAGCAGCGTGACGCGCCCGTGCCCCCTGCGCAGCACCCGCAGCCGCACGCGCCCCTCGACCCGCACCCGCAGCTCGATCGCGCCCAGCCGGGTGTGCATCCGCCACTGCGTCTCGAACAGCGCGCCGAAATAGGTGTCGAACCGCAGGCGCGTGCCGGCGCCGAAGCCGATCCGCCCGTCGGGATGCGCCTCGACCTCCGCCGCGCCCGGCCCGGGCGAGTCGCGCTCGGCCCGCCAGTACAGGTCGCGCAGCGCCGTGCGGCATCGGGTGGGCACGCCCTGCAGCACCAGCGCGGCGTCCTGCCGGGCCGGGTCGTGGTTCAGGCCCTGCGGCACCGCGTCCTCCGTTCCGGCCCTGCGGGACCATGGACCGGGAAAGCCCGCCCGGCCATCGGTCCGCGTTGCGCCGGCGTCGCCCTGCAGAGGAGGAGCCGGCGGTTCGTCGCATCGGGAAACGCGCGGTCTCCTGTCCGGATCCAGTACAAATCGAGGCGGCGCCCGCAGTCCCGCCACTATCTCAGGCCGTTTCCGTTCGGATCTGCACAACTCGACCACGGAGCCTGCGACAAGCCAAGGTCTGCAACTTGTGATGGCATACTGGCCGGTGCGCACACGTCAGTGGTGTCTGTGCCGGCTCCGTATCGCTTGGGGCGTCGCCCATGCGGTGGCGCTGCGACTGCTGCGCGCCGAGCCGTGGACCCGGTCGCGCAATTTTGTCCGATCTGTTACGAACCATGGCTCTGCGGGTCTGTTTACACGGTTCCGCGCATCAATCGAGGCAACCCGGGATATCCATGCCGCCACACCACGAGACCGCTCCCTGCGGGCCTGACACGCTGCCGGTCCTGCTGTGCCTGTCGCACCTGCGATGGGATTTCGTGTTCCAGCGGCCGCAGCACCTGCTGACCCGCGCCTGCTGGGACTTCCGGGTGGTGTTTCTGGAAGAACCGGTCCACGGCGGCGCGCCCGTGCCCCGCATGGCGGTGCGCGCCACCCCGCAGGGCGTCACCGTGGCCACGCCCCATCTCCCGGACGGGCTGGACGAGCGGGCGTCCGAGGCGGCGCAGCGCCTGCTGCTGGACGCGCTCCTGGAGGGCATGGGCCGTGCGCCGGAGGTCGTCTGGTTCTACTCGCCGATGTTCCTGGCCATCGCCGGCCACCTCGATGCGCCCGTGGTCGTCTACGACTGCATGGACGAGCTGTCGCTGTTCCGGGGCGCGCCGCAGCGCCTGGCGCAGCAGGAGGCGGCGCTGTTCGAGCGCGCCAGCCTGGTGTTCTGCGGCGGCCGCAGCCTGCACGAGGCCAAGCGCGGCTGCCATCCCAGCGTCCACCTGTTCCCGAGCAGCATCGACGCCGCCCATTTCGGCCCCGCCCGTGCGTGCGGCGCCACGACCGGGGCCATGATTGGCGCCACGGCCCTGGCCGACCCCGCCGACCAGGCGGCGCTGCGCCGCCCGCGCATCGGCTACTTCGGCGTGATCGACGAGCGCATCGACCTCGCGCTGGTGGACGCCGTGGCGCGGCTGCGGCCGGACTGGGCGTTCGTGATGCTCGGCCCGCTGGCCAAGCTGGAGCCCGCCGCCCTGCCGCGGGCGGCCAACCTGCACTGGCTGGGCGGGCGCCGCTACGACGAGCTGCCCGCCTACCTCGCGCACTGGGACGCGGGGCTGATGCCGTTCGCGCTCAACGAGGCCACCCGGTTCATCAGCCCGACCAAGACCCCGGAGTTCCTGGCCGCCGGCGTCCCGGTGGTGTCCACCCCGGTGGCCGACGTCGTGCGCGACTGGGGCGGCACCGCGGACAGGACAGGGTCCGCGCTGGTGCGCATCGCCGCCGACGCGCCCGGCGTGGTGGCGGCGCTCGAGGCCACCCTCGCCGAGCCGCGCGCGCCCTGGCTGGCGCGGGTCGACGCCCGGCTCGCCCTGATGTCGTGGGACATGACCTGGGCGGCGATGCTGGCCGAGATCCGCCCGGCCGCCGCCGCACGCCCCGCGCCGCCTGGCGGCTCGGCTTCCTCCAGCCCTTCCAAGGACATCGCGCATGTATGACTGGCTCGTCGTCGGTGCAGGCTTCGCGGGCGCCGTGCTTGCCGAGCGCCTGGCCTCGGAACGCGACGAGCGCGTGCTGGTGATCGACCGGCGGCCCCACGTCGCCGGCAACGCCTTCGACCACCTCGACGCGGCGGGCGTGCTGGTGCACCGCTACGGCCCGCACATCTTCCACACCAACTCCGACGCCGTGTTCGCCCACCTGTCCCGCTTCACCAAGTGGCGCCCCTACGAGCACCGCGTGCTCGGCGAGGTCGACGGCCTGCGCGTGCCGATCCCGATCAACCTCGACACCATCAACACGCTGTACGGGCTTGACCTGACCGAGGACGAGCTGGAGGCGTGGTTCGCCGCCCGCGCCGAGCCGGTGGCGGAGATCCGCACCAGCGAGGACGTCGTGGTCAGCCGCATCGGCCGCGAGCTGTACGAGAAGTTCTTCCAGGGCTACACCCGCAAGCAGTGGGCGCTCGACCCGTCCGAGCTGGACCGCGCGGTGACGGCGCGCGTTCCGGTGCGCTCCAACCGCGACGACCGCTACTTCACCGACACCCACCAGGCGATGCCTGCAGACGGCTACACCGCGATGTTCGAGCGCATGCTCGACCATCCCAACATCACCGTGCGCACCTCGACCGACTACGCCGACGTGCGCGGCCGCACCTCGTTCCGCCGCCTGGTGTGGACCGGCCCGGTCGACGAGTTCTTCGGCCACCGCTTCGGCCGCCTGCCGTACCGCAGCCTGCGCTTCCGCCACGAGACCCTGCCGCAGGAGCGGTTCCAGCCGGTCGGCACCGTGAACTTCCCGCAGACCGAGGATTTCACCCGCGTCAGCGAGTACAAGCACCTCACGGGGCAGGTGCACCCGCACACCAGCGTGACCTACGAGTATCCGACGGCCGACGGCGACCCGTACTACCCGATCCCGCGCCCGGAGAACCAGGCGCTGTACAAGCGCTACGAGGCGCTGGCCGACGCCACCGCGGACACCTGGTTCGTCGGCCGCCTCGCCACCTACCGCTACCTCAACATGGACCAGGTCGTCGGCCAGTCGCTGGCCACCTTCGCGCGCCTCGACGCCGCGCTGCCCCGCACCGCCGCCAACGGCGAGACGGCGCTGGCGAGCCAGGCGGCGGACTAGCACGGTGCCCCGCCCGGCGGACCTCCCAGGCCCGCCGAGCGCGGCGCCCGCACCGCAGGCGGCGCCTGCCCCGGTGCAGCGGGCGCCGCTCGCCCTGTGGGGCGGCGCGGAGTGCAGCGTGGTGCGGCTGGGCGACGACTGGCGCGACCAGACCCGCGAGACCGGCCACCACGACCGCTTCGACGACCTCGCGCGCATCGAGGCCATGGGCCTTCGCACCGTGCGCGCCGCCGTGCTGTGGGAGCGCTGCGAGGCCGGCCCCGCGCACTGCGGCTGGACCTGGCACGACGCGCGCATGGCGGAGATGCGCCGCCTCGGCCTGGAGCCGGTGGTCGGCCTGATGCACCACGGCTCCGGCCCGCCGGGCACCGACCTGCTCGACCCTGCGCTGCCCGAGGCGCTGGCGGCGCACGCGGCCCGGGTTGCGGCGCGCTACCCCTGGGTGGCCGCCTGGACGCCGGTGAACGAGCCGCTGACCACCGCGCGCTTCTCCGGCCTCTACCGCATCTGGCACCCGCACGCCGACGACGAGTCGCTGTTCCTGCGTATGGTCGCGGTGCAGTGCCGCGCGGTGCTGCTGTCGATGCGCGCCATCCGCGCCCGCATCCCCGGCGCCAGCCTGGTGCAGACCGAGGACCTCGGCCGGGTGTTCTCCACGCCGCCGCTGGCCGCGCGCGCGGAGCGGGAGAACGAGCGCCGCTGGCTCTCCCTCGACCTGCTGTGCGGCCGCGTCGACTCCGGCCACCCCTGGCACGAGCGCTTCCTGCGCGCGGGGATCGACCGGGGCTGGCTCGCGGCGTTCGGCGGCGGCGAGGCGGCGCCCGACCTCGTCGGCATCAACCACTACGTCACCTCCGACCGCTTCCTCGACCACCGGATCGGGCGCTACCCGCCGCGCGTGCGCACCGGCGTGGGCGCCGCGCGCTACGCCGACACCGAGGCGGTGCGCGCCGGCGTGCCCCCCGGCGAGCTGGGCTGGGCGGCGCGGCTGCGCGAGGCCTGGGAGCGCTACGGGCGCCCGCTCGCCGCCACCGAGGTGCATCTCGGCTGCGCCCAGGACGCCGAGCAGGTGCGCTGGCTGCTCGAGGCGTGGCAGGCCGCCCACGAGGTGCGTGCCGAGGGCGTGGACATGCGTGCGGTCACGGTGTGGGCGCTGTTCGGCGCCATGGACTGGGACAGCCTGCTGCGCCAGCGGCGCGGCCGCTACGAGCCCGGCGCCTGGGACGTGCGCGCGGCGCCGCCGCGCCTCACCCTGCTCGGCGAGGCGGTGCAGGCGCTGGCCCGCCACGGCCAGTTCGGCCACCCCTGCCTCGGCGAGCCGGGCTGGTGGCACCGCCCCGACCGGCTGCACCCGCGCTGCGTCCCGCCGGCCCCCGCCGCGCCGGAGGCCTGAATGCCCGGCATGGACGCGGGCCCGGCCTTCGCCTCGCCCACCTTCGCCTCGCCCGCCTTTGCCTCGTTCGTGCTCGCCGGCTTCGAGTGCTCGTCGCACCGCGCCCGCGGCGGGCGGCGCCTCGACCTGCTCGCCGCCACCACCCACGACCGGCTGGCGGCGGCGGACTACGCCCGGCTGCGCGGCCAGGGCATCCGCGCCGCGCGCGACGGGGTGCGCTGGCACCTGGTCGAGCCGGAGCCGGGGCGGCTGGACTGGTCCAGCGTGCGGCCCATGCTGCACGCGGCGCGCGAGGCCGGCGTGCAGGTGGTCTGGGACCTGTGCCACTACGGCGTGCCGGACTGGCTCGACGTGTTCTCGCCGCAGTTTCCCGGGTGCCTTGCCGCCTTTGCCGCGGCGATGGCCACGCTGGTGCGCGACGAGGGCGGCGCGCCGTTCTACTGCCCGGTCAACGAGATCTCCTTCTGGGCGTGGGCCGGCGGCGAGGTGGGGCGCTTCGGCCCGTTCGGCCTGGGTCGCGGGGCGGAGCTGAAGCGCCAGCTGGTGCGCGGCGCGGTCGCGGCGACCCGGGCGGTGCGCGCCGTCGACCCGCGCGCGCGGTTCATCACCGCAGAGCCGCTGATCCACGTCGCGTCCGGCTCCGGCGACCCGGGCCAGGCGGCGGAGGCGGAGCACCACCGCCTGGTGCAGTTCGAGGCCTGCGACATGCTGTGCGGCCGGCTGGCGCCGGAGCTGGGCGGAGGGCCGGACGTGCTCGACCTCGTCGGCCTCAACTTCTACCCCGACAACCAGTGGTACCTGGGCAACTACACCATCCCGCTGGGGCACCACGCGCACCGCCCGCTGTCGGAGATGCTGGCCGAGGTCGCCCGGCGCTACGGCCGCAGGCTGCTGATCGCGGAGACCGGGGCGGAGGGCGCGGGGCGCGCCGCCTGGCTGCACTACGTGGGCGCCGAGGTGCGGGCGGCACAGGCGCAGGGCGTGGCCGTGGACGGGCTGTGCCTGTATCCGGTGCTCGACTACCCGGGCTGGGAGGACGACCGGTCGTGCCAGAGCGGGCTGTGGGCCGCCGCCGACGCCGCCGGGCACCGGGCCGTGCACGCCGGCCTCGCGGAGGAGCTGGCGGGGCAGCAGGGGCTGTTCGGGGACGAGGAGGCAGGAAGGCAGGCAAGGCCAGAGGCGCTGCCTCTGGACTCCGCCAAAGGCTCGCCTTTGGAATCCTCGACTTAAGGGAAGGGTTGCCAGAGGCCCCTGGCCTTTGGCGGGTCCGGGCGTAGCCTGCCAAAGGTTCCGGTGGCCCGCTTGGGCCACTGGAATGGCAGGCGGAGGGAGAGCCCGGCCTTGCTGCCCTCGCTTCGACACCCGGGGGCTCGACGGCCTGCTCCATGCACCCCACTGTCGTATGCAGGCACACCGCGCGAGCGGCGCACAGGGCGGAGCGGCTTCATTGGCATCGGCGGCATCGACACTGGCTTCCGGCTCGCCCCCCCTGCTCGACGAGGTCGAGGCCCTGTGCGCTCGCGCCGCCGCCGCCCGCGCCTCCATCGGCCGGGTCGTGTTCGGCCAGGCCGAAGTCGTCGAGCAGGTCCTGGTCAGCATCCTGTCGGGCGGCCACGTGCTCCTCGTCGGCGCCCCCGGCCTCGGCAAGACCCTGCTGGTCGAGACGCTCGGCACCGTGCTCGGCCTGCAGCCGAGGCGCGTGCAGTTCACGCCGGACCTGATGCCCGCCGACATCACCGGCTCGGAGGTGCTCGACGAGGACACCAGCAGCGGAGGCGTGCGTCGCTCGTTCCGCTTCGTCCACGGCCCGGTGTTCTGCCAGCTTCTCATGGCCGACGAGATCAACCGCGCCAGCCCGCGCACCCAGTCCGCCCTGCTGCAGGCCATGCAGGAAGGCAAGGTGGCCGTGGGCGGCGTCGAGTATCCCCTGCCCCGCCCGTTCCACGTGCTGGCGACGCAGAACCCGATCGAGCAGGAGGGCACCTACCCGCTGCCCGAGGCGCAGCTCGACCGCTTCCTGCTCCAGGTCGACGTGCCCTACCCCGAGCTGCGCGACGAGCGGACCATGCTGCTCGCCACCACCGGCGCCAGCGCCGGCCGTGCCGAGGCGGTGCTGTCCGGCGAGGCGCTGCTGTCTGCCCAGTCGCTGATCCGCCGCATCCCCGTCGGCGAGAGCGTGGTCGACGCGATCCTCGCCCTGGTGCGCGGCGCCCGCCCGGAGACCGCCGCCGACGACCGGGTGCGGCGCGAGGTCGCCTGGGGCCCGGGCCCGCGCGCCGCGCAGGCGCTGATGCTGGCGAGCCGGGCGCGGGCGCTGCTCGACGGGCGGCTGTCGCCGAGCCTGGAGGACGTCGCCGCCCTGGCGCACCCGGTGCTGCGGCACCGCATGGCGCTGACCTTCGCGGCGCGGGCGGAGGGGGCGACGCTGGGAGACCTCATCACCCACCTGGTCGGGCGGCTGGGGTGACGGCCGGAGCAGGGAAGGCCAGGGGCCCTGCCCCCATGTCTTGGAAGCGGGGACCCCGCCAAGGGAAGCCCCTTGGATGGCTTTGCTTAAGTCAAGGGATCAAAGGGTCCTCGGACCCTTTGCGGGTCTGGGCGGAGCCCGGCCTTGCTTGCCTTGTCTGACTCCCGCCGCGCCGAGGCCCTGGGCTCCGGCCTCCCTCCCCTGCTCGTCGCCGCCGAGCGCGTCGCCAACACCGTGTCGCAGGGCGTGCACGGCCGCCGCCGCGTCGGCCAGGGCGACAGCTTCTGGCAGTACCGCCCGTTCACCCCCGGCGACTCCGCGACCCGCATCGACTGGCGCCAGTCCGCGAAGGCGTCGCGCGCCTACATCCGCGAGACCGAGTGGGAGGCCGCGCAGACCGTGTGCCTGTGGCGCGACGCCGGCGCCGGCATGCGCTGGCGCTCCGCCCCGGCCCTGCCGGAGAAGTCCGAGCGCGCCGGCCTGCTCCTGCTGGCGCTGGCGTCGCTCCTGCTGCGCGGCGGGGAGCGCGTCCGGCTGGTCGACGCCGACCCCTCCGTCCGGGGCGCCGCGTCGGGCCGGGCGGCGCTCGACGGGCTGGCGCAGTCCCTTGCCCTGTCCGACGCCGCCGCCCGTGCCGGCAGGACCGCGGACACCGGGCTGCCGCCGCGCGCCGAGCTGCCGCGCCACGCCCGCGTGGTGCTGGTGGGCGATTTCCTCGGCCCGCTCGACGATGTCCGCGCCGCGGTGGCCGCGCTGGCCGCGATCCCGGTGAGCGGCCACCTCGTGCAGGTGCTCGACCCGGCGGAGACCGCGCTGCCGTACAGCGGGCGGGTGCGGTTCCGCGACGTCGCGGGGCGTGCCGGGGCCGGGGCCCGTCCGGGCGAGGCAGCGGAGATGCTGGTGCCGCGGGTCGAAGGGCTGCGCGACGCCTACGCCGGGGCGCTGGCCGCGCAGCAGGCGGGTCTGGCGTCGATCTGCCGCACGGCCGGCTTCGGGTTCGCCGTGCACCATACGGACGCGCCGCCGGAACGCGCGCTGCTGGCGCTGTACGTCGCGCTGTCCGGCCCGGCCGGCGGGGCGCCGCCCGTCGCGGGATCGTCCGGCACCGCAGGACCCGGGGGTGGCGCAGAGGCGACCGTCGCGGCGCGGATCGTCGCCGACGCGTCCGGGCCCGCGCCGGACCCGGATGCCGCCGACCCCGTGCGCCGCGCGTGATCTTCACCACGCCGTTCCTGCTCCTGGCGCTGGCCGGGCTGCCGCTGCTGTGGTGGCTGCTGCGCGCCACGCCGCCGGCGCCGCGGCTGCAGGAATTCCCGGCGATCCGCCTGCTCGCCGGCCTGCGCCGCACCGAGGAGACGCCGTCGCGCACGCCGCTCTGGCTGCTGCTGCTGCGCGTGGCGGCGGCGGCGCTGCTGATCGCGGGGCTGGCCGGGCCGGTGCTCAACGCGGACCGCGGGGTGCTGCCCGGCCGCGGCGCCGTGCTGCTGGTGGTCGACGACGGCTGGGCGTCCGCGTCGGACTGGCCGGCCCGCCTCGCGGCGGCCGGGCGCGTGCTCGACCGCGCCGAGCGCGCCGGCCGGCCGGTGTCGCTGCTCGCCACCGCGCGCGATGACGCCGACGCGGCCCCGCGTGTCACCCCCGCGATGCCGGTGGCCGAGCT
>CAXSFE010000045.1:0-26807 GCA_964236585.1 uncultured Acetobacteraceae bacterium | reverse complement strand
CCGAGGGCAAGGGCGGCATCTACAACTTCGTCACCAAGCGCGCCGCCTGCCGCGGTGCGCGCTCGAAGGTATCGTGGACCCAGGTCGAGACTGGTTCGGCGATCACCTGGAAGTATCCGTCCTGCATCCTGATCGGCGAGGGCTCCGTCGGCGAGTTCTACTCGGTCGCGGTGACCAACAACCGCCAGATGGCCGACACCGGCACCAAGATGATCCACATCGGCAAGAACACGCGCTCGACCATCGTGTCGAAGGGCATCAGCGCCGGTCACTCGGACAACGTCTACCGCGGCATGGTGCGGATGCAGCCCAAGGCGTCGGGCGCGCGCAACTTCACCCAGTGCGACAGCCTGCTGATCGGCGACAACTGCGGCGCGCACACCGTGCCCTACATCGAGAGCCGCAACCCCACGGCCAAGATCGAGCACGAGGCCACCACGTCCAAGATCGCCGACGACCAGCTGTTCTACTGCCGCCAGCGCGGGCTGTCGGAGGAGGACGCCGTGGGCATGATCGTCAACGGGTTCTGCAAGGACGTGCTCAAGGAGCTGCCGATGGAGTTCGCGGTCGAGGCGCAGAAGCTGCTGGCCATCTCGCTCGAGGGGAGCGTCGGCTGATGCTCGCCATCCGCGACCTCGCCGCCTCGATCGCCATCGAGGGGGCAGAGCCCAAGCCGATCCTGCGCGGCGTCAGCCTCGACCTGCCGCAGGGCGAGGTCCACGCCATCATGGGCCCCAACGGCTCGGGCAAGTCGACGCTGTCCTACGTCCTGTCCGGCCGCGACGACTACGAGGTGACCGCGGGCTCGGCCACCTTCAACGGCACCGACCTGCTCGCTTTGGAGCCCGAGGCGCGCGCGGCGCTCGGCGTGTTCCTGGCGTTCCAGGCGCCCGTCGAGCTGCCCGGCGTGGGCAACGCCAACTTCATGCGCACCGCGCTGAACGCCGTCCGCCGCGCCCGCGGCGAGCCGGAGCTGGACGCGATCGCCTTCCTCAAGCTGGCCCGGGCTGAGGCCAAGCGGCTGTCGATGCCCGACGACATGCTCAAGCGCAACGTCAACGTCGGCTTCTCCGGCGGCGAGAAGAAGCGCAACGAGGTGCTGCAGATGGCGTTGCTGCGCCCGAAGCTCGCCATCCTCGACGAGACGGACAGCGGCCTGGACATCGACGCGCTGCGCATCGTGGCCGAGGGTGTCAACGCGCTGCGCGGCCCCGACTTCTCCGCGCTGGTCATCACCCACCACCAGCGCCTGCTCGACTACATCGTGCCCGACCGCGTGCACGTGCTCGCCGCCGGCCGCGTGGTGCGCACGGGCGGCCCGGAGCTGGCCCACCAGCTCGAGGCCCAGGGCTACGCCCAGGTGATCGCGGAGGCGGCATGAGCGCGGCCCACTCCACGGCGCTCGCCGACAGCACCGCCGGCTTCCTGCACCGCTTCGACGGCCTGCGCCGCCGCCTGCCGGGCGACTCCGCAACGCGCGACGCGTCGGCCGATCTGCTGCGCGCGAAGGGCCTGCCGACCCGCGCGCTGGAGGCCTGGCACTACACGAGCCTGCGCCCGCTCGCCGACATCGCCTTCTACGAGCCGTTGACCGCCGTCTCCCCCGGTGCAGACGTGCTCGACGGAGTGGCTCTGCCCGACGTGCCCCGCCTGGTGTTCGTCGACGGACGCTTCCAGCCCGAGCTGTCCTCCGTCCCCGAGGGCGTCACGCTCACGCTGTTCGCCGACCGGCCGCAGTTCGGCGCGCTCGCCCACCCGGAGCGCGAGACCCTGGTGGCCCTCAACACCATGCTCGCCGAGGACGGCGTGCGCCTGCACGTCGCCGAGGGCGTGGACGGCGGCACGCTGTGCCTGGTCAGCATCGGCGGCGGCGTCGGCCGCACCGCGATGGCCTTCCACCCGCGCCACGCCGTGACCCTGGAGCGCGACGCCCGCCTCACCCTGATCGAGGTGTCGCACGGCGCCGGCACCTACCTGCACAACCCGGTGATGGAGTGCTCCGTCGCCGAGGGCGCGCAGATGGTTCACATCCGACTGCAGGACGAGGGCACGGAGGCGTTCCACCTGTCCACGGTTTACGCCGACGTCGCGGAGCGCGGCGTCTACGACAGCTTCGGCCTCAATCTCGGCGCGCGCCTCTCGCGCAACGAGGTCCACGCCCGGTTGCTCGGGCCGTACGCCGCCGCGCATCTCAACGGCGCCCAGCTTCTCGCAGGCAGCCAGCACAGCGACTTCACCACCGTGGTCTCGCACAAGGCGCCGTCCTGCGCCTCGCGCCAGACGGTGAAGAACGTGCTGACCGGGCACAGCCGCGGCGTGTTCCAGGGCAAGATCGAGGTCGACCGCATCGCGCAGAAGACCGACGGCTACCAGATGAACCAGGCGCTGCTGCTCTCCGCGGAGTCCGAGATCGACTGCAAGCCGCAGCTCGAGATCTACGCCGACGATGTCAAGTGCAGCCACGGCGCCACCGTGGGCGAGCTCGACGCGGAGCAGCTGTTCTACCTGCGCTCGCGCGGCGTGCCGCTGGTCCAGGCGCGCTCGCTGCTGGTGCGCGCCTTCCTCGCGGAGGCGCTCGACCCGATCGTCGACGAGGGCGCGCGCGGCCTGCTGGAAGGCGCCGTGGAGCGCTGGTGGGCGCGGCAGGGGGGAGCGGCGACATGAACGACATTTCCCGGCCGCAGCGTCCCGCGCCGATCCACGAGGCGCCCGCACCCGATCCGACGCGGCCCACCCGGGCCTTCGACGAGGCCGCGATCCGCGCCGACTTCCCGATCCTGGCGCAGCAGGTCCACGGCAAGCCGCTGGTGTTCCTCGACAACGCCGCCTCCGCGCAGAAGCCGCGCGCGGTGATCGACGCCATGGTGGGCGCGATGGAGACCCAGTACGCCAACGTGCACCGCGGCCTGCACTGGATGAGCGAGCGCACCACCGACGCCTACGAGGCCACCCGCGACGCCGTCGCCCGCCTGCTCAACGCCCCCTCGCGCGAGGAGGTGGTGTTCACCCGCAACAGCACCGAGGCGATCAACCTCGTCGCGCACTCCTACGGCCGCGGCATCCTCAAGCCGGGGCAGGCGGTGCTGATCTCGGAGATGGAGCACCACGCCAACATCGTCCCCTGGCAGATGCTGCGCGACGGCCACGGGGTCGAGCTGCGCGTCTGCCCGGTCACCGACGCCGGCGAGCTGGACATGGCGGCCTACGAGCGCTTGCTGGAGGACCGCCGCGTCGGCCTGGTCGCGATCACCCACATGAGCAACGTGCTCGGCACCTACACGCCGGGCGAGCGCCTCGCTGTTCTGGCGCACCAGTACGGCGCGCGCATCCTGTTCGACGCCAGCCAGTCCGTCGTGCATCGCCGGGTCGACGTGCAGGCGCTCGGCGCCGACTTCCTGGTCTTCACCGGCCACAAGCTGTACGGCCCGACCGGCATCGGCGTGCTGTGGGGGCGGCGCGAGCTGCTCGACGCCATGCCGCCGTTCATGGGCGGCGGCGACATGATCGGCACCGTCTCCTTCGAGCGCTCCACCTGGGCCTCGGTGCCGCACAAGTTCGAGGCCGGCACGCCGGCGATCCTGGAGGCCATCGGCCTGCACGCCGCCATCGACTACGTCGACGCCCTCGGCTTCGACGCCATCGCCGCCCACGAGGCCGGCCTGGTCGAGCACGCGCTGTCGCGCCTCCCGCAGGTCCCCGGCCTGTCGGTGATCGGCGCGGCCCAGGACCGCGGCGGCGTGGTGTCCTTCACCATGAAGGGCGCCCACGCCCACGACATCGCCACCCTGGTCGACCGCAGCGGCATCGCCATCCGCGCCGGCCACCACTGCGCCGAGCCGCTGATGCGCCGCCTCGGCCTGGACAGCACCGCGCGCTGCTCCTTCGCGCTCTACACCAAGCGCGAGGAGATCGACGCCCTCGCCGGCGCGCTCGACCGAGTCAGCGAGTTCTTCGCGTGAGCGACGACGCCATGGACGACGTGCGAGACCTCTACCAGGCCGTCGTGCTGCGCCACGGCCGCAACCCCGTCCACCAGCGCCGCCTCGACCCCTTCGACGCCGCCGCGCGCGGGGAAAATCCGATGTGCGGCGACCGCGTCGAGGTCCGCATCCGCTTCGACGCCGCCGGCGCGGTCGCCGAGGCCGCCTTCGAGGCCCGCGGCTGCGCGATCAGCGTCGCGTCGGCCGACCTGATGGCGGAGGCCGTGCCGGGCCGTACCCCCGTCGAGCTGCGCGCCCTGGCCCACGACTTCGACGCCATGGTCCGCACCGGCGACTGCCCAGACTGCCTCGGCGACCTGCGTGCGCTGTCCGGCGTGCACGACTATCCTTCGCGCATCCGCTGCGCGACCCTGCCCTGGACCGCCCTGGTCCAGGCCCTGGACGAGGCGCCCGCCCCTGCCGCTTCCGGCACGGCAGAGCCTGCCGCTGCAAGGCACACCGAGGAGGCCCACCATGGATGAGTTCAGGGCGATGATGGACCCCGCCACCAGCGGCGCCACGCTGCCCGGCGCGGCCAAGCCGGGCGTCGGCACCTGGACTCCCGGCGGCGAGGCGCTCCCCGCCCCCAGCGAGGACGCCCTGATTGCCGCCATCGGCACCGTCTACGATCCCGAGATCCCGGTGAACGTCTACGAGCTGGGCCTGATCTACGCGGTCGAGATCGCCGACGCCGGCCACATCGCCGTCGAGATGACCCTGACCGCCCCCGGCTGCCCCAGCGCCCAGGAGCTGCCCGAGATGGTGCGCTTGGCCGTGATGTCGGTGCCCGGCGTGACGTCGGCGGAGGTGACCACCGTGTGGGACCCGCCCTGGGACCCGAGCCGCATGTCCGAAGAGGCCCGCCTCTCCCTGAACATGTTCTGAGACCGGAGCCCGCCATGACCACGACCCAGACCACGCCCGCAGTACGCCGCGCCCTGCCGCCCCTGATGAGCGTCAGCGACGCTGCCGCCGAGCGCTTGCGCGGCCTCTACGCCGGCCGGCAGCAGGGCATGCTCCTGCGCATCGCCGTGAGCACCAAGGGCTGCTCCGGCATGAGCTACGACATGGGCTGGGTCGAGGCCGCCGGCCCCGGCGACGAGGCCGTCACCGACAACGGCGTCACCGTCCTGGTCGACCGCAAGGCCACACTGTTCCTGATCGGCAGCGTCATGGACTTCGAGTCCAAGACTCTCACGCAGGGCTTCGTGTTCAGCAATCCGAATGAGAAGGGCCGCTGCGGCTGTGGCGAAAGCTTCCACGTTTGATGGCTGGCAGGCTTCCCTGAACGAGGAAGCGATCCCGCGACGGCTCTGTGATCGCAGCTAACCTCTGAACTGATCTGTAGCAAGCAAGGCTGGGCTCTGCCCAGACCCGCCAAAGGGCGGAGCCCTTTGGAAACCCTTTACCTAAGTAATGGATTCCAAAGGCTTGCCTTTGGCGGAGTTTGAGGCAGAGCCTCAACCTTGCTTGCCTGATTGGTCATGCTCGAAGACAGTTGGTAGTGTACCAGCCTCACGCCATCGATCTGTCTATAACATCTTCATGTCGCGATCGCCGCTGGAAGTACGGCGTGCCGGGACGCCGGCCGTAACCGCCAGACCAGGACCAGCCCGACGGCCAGGAGCAACGGCTCGGCCAGAGGCAGAACCAGACGTAGCATCAGCAGCGGCACGACGGCGATGAGCAGTGCCGGCAGGGCCATGTCCGGCCGGCTTGCCAGGAGCACGACAAGGGCGCCGGTGACGATCGGCAGGTCGTAGACGTAGGCGTAGGGTGCCGCGAGGAACGTGGCCATGGCCAGCACGGCCACGGCGGCGGTCGTGACGCCGGCGCGGAAGGCCTGCCACGTCACGAGGGCCGCCACGGCGGCCGCAGCAGCCTGCAGCGCCTGCGCCGGCCCATCCGGCATCCCGAGCTGATACAGGCCGGCGGACACCGTGGGCATGAGCTGCGCCACGCTGCTCCGGTTCTGCAGCACCAACGCTGCGTCCGACGGCAGGGACCCTGTCCAGGTCGCCCACATCTGCCATCCGAACACGCACCCTGTCGCCAGCACGAGCGCCGCGGCGCAAAGGAACGCGGCCGCAAGGGCACGCCACTGGCCGGCCGCGACGAGCGCCAGGGGCACGAGCAGGCAGAGCTGGGGCTTGAGCGTCAGCAGGCCGAGCAGGGCGCCGCCCAGCCAAGGACGGGTCGGCACTGCGCGCCAGCCGCCGAGCAGCAGCGCCGCCGCGAGCAGTCCGGTCTGCCCGCCGATCAGGCACAGCAGGGTCGTGGGCGCGGCCAGCAGGGCGGCGCCCGTCCAGGAACGCAGCGGAACCCCCGAGGCCAGGAGGGTGGACGCCAGCCCGGCCAGGCTCCACCCGGCCCAGGCGACGGCGAAGGGAAGCCAGGCGAGCGGAGCCAGGACGAGCAGCATCGAGGGCGGGTAGAGGAAGGGGTAGGCCGCGGTGAATGCCGGTTCCAGGCCATGCTGAAAATGCTGGAGCGCCGCGGGATCATAGATGCCAGGCAAGCCCGGAGTGAGCGCGAACCGGCCGAAGCTCCAGAAGGCGAAGAAGTCGCCGAACCGGGGCCGGCTGCTTCCGGCGAGCCAGACGGCAAGATACAGCGCGTCGTAGAGGGAGGCCGCCGCGAGGGCCAACCTGGCGGGTCGGCGCAGGTGCGGGCGAACGGTCGGGAGCGTGGCCATGTCCCAGGATAGCAGCAGGATGGTTGAAGATGCGTGAAGGCGGTGGCCTGCAGCCCTGACGGCACGACTGGCTACGGGGCGCCGCCCAAGGCAGACAAGGCCAGGGGCTCTGCCCCTGGACCCCGCCAAAGGCCGAGCCTTTGGAAACCTCTACTTAGTAAGGCCGGTCCAGGGGCGGCTCGCCCCTGGCGGGTCTGGGCAGAGCCCAGCCTTGCTTCGCCTGCGGGCCAACAAACCCGGCCGCCGGTGTTACCGCCTGCCGTCGAGCGCGAACACTGCCACCGCCTCGACCCGCGACGACCACAGGAACTGGTCGATCACCGACACCGACAGCAGCCGGTACCCCGCCGCCTTCAGCGCGATCGCGTCCCGGCCCAGCACCACCGGATTGCAGCTCACGTAGATCACCCGCGCGACCTTCGCCGCCACCAGCGGCGCCATCGTCGCCCCCGCCCCGGTCCACGGCGGGTCGAGCACCACGCAGGCGGCACCCCCCAGCTCGCGCAGCTGCGGCGGCTGGCGCTGCAGGTCGCGCCTGATCACCTCGATCCGCCCGCCGGAGGCGCGGCGGAGCGCCAGGCACGCCGCCTCGTCCCCCTCGTAGGCCACCACCCGCCCGTGCGCCGCCAGCGGCAGCGACAGCGTGCCGTAGCCCGCGAACAGCTCAACGATCCGCGCCTTCGGCTTCAGCTTCGCCGGCAGGCCGGCCAGCACCGCGGCGATGATCGCCGCCTCGCCCTGCGGCGACGCCTGCAGGAACGCCCCCGGCGCCGGCGACACCGCAGTCCCCGACAGCACCAAGTGCGCCGGCCGCAGCGAGCACGCCGTCTCCGGCTCCCCGTCACCCAGCGCCCAGCAGACCCGCGCCAGCCCGTGCTCTTGCGCGAAGGCGGCGAGCAGGGTCCGGTCGTTGGTCTCCAGCGCCCCGTCGCTGCGCAGCAGCAGGTCCGGCCCGGTGTCGAGCAGGTTGACCACCGCCGAGGCCTCGCGCCGAAAGCAGCGCAGCCGCCCCAGCAGCACACGCAGCGGCGCCACCACGGCGAACAGCGCGGGGTCCAGCACCAGGCAGGTGTGCAGGTCCACGATCTCGCCGGACCGCGGCCGGTGCAGCCCGACGAGCACGCCGCCGGGCGCGCGCCGGATCGCCAGGTCCATGCGCCGCCGGGCCAGCGACGGCGTCCGCGACACCGCGCCGGGCTCGCACTCGAAGCCGGCGCGACGCAGGGCCTGCGCCACCAGCCCCGCCTTCCACGCCGCGTAGGGCGCCTCGGCCCAGTGCTGCACGGTGCAGCCGCCGCATTCGGGGAAGTGGGGGCAGGGCGCCTCGACCCGCTCCGGGCTGGCATCGACCAGCTCGAACGGCCCGGTGAGGCCGGTCCCGCGTCGCGCGTTCGGCACCGCGCGCACCCGCTCGCCCGGCAACGTCACCGGCAGGTACAGCGTGGTCCCGTCCGCAAGCGTCGCCACGCCGTCGCCGTCCAGACCCACCGCCGCCACGGTGCAGGCGACCGGCTCCGCCACCTCGGCAGGCGGCGGCACGCGGGCGCTCACTCGGGCGGTGTCTCGTCCGCCACGGCGGGCTTGTCCGCGACGCCCGAAGCCGCCGCGGCCGCAGGGTCCTCAAGCAGCTCGACCTTGCCGCCGAGCAGCCTGCGCGACCGCTTCGCAGGCACGGTCGGGCTGTGGGCCGCACGCTTGACGGCGGGGTCGCGCGCCGGCCGGTAGGTGCGGATCGCCACCGCGTCCGGATCGGGCGCGGCCTCGACCACGGCCGGCGCGACCGCAGCCTTGCGAGCGCGCGGCGCCCTCGGTGCTGCGGGCGCACGACGCTGTGCGCGCGCCCGCGGTGCAGGCGACGCATCGGCAGCGGCGGCCGCTGTCCCCGCCTCCGGCCCGACGAAGACGTCCTGGGGAGCCGCCTCCAAAGCAGCGATCTCCGGGGGGGCAATCTCCGGCGCAGGCAGGACTGCCTGAGCCTCCGGAGCAGCAGGCGGCTCCGCCTCCGGAGCAACCGGCGCCGGCCCCTCGACCGCAACAGGCACCACCACGGCCGGCGGCATCTCCGCAACCACCGGCTCGGCCGCAACCGTCACCGGACCGGCAACGGGCGCGGACGCGATGGGCACCACCCGCGCCGGCCGCGGCACGACCGCCTCGGCCGGGGCCGGCGCGAGACGCTCCAGGCGCGACGCCCGGGTCGGCAGCTGCATGAACGCCGGCACGTCGCCACCAAAGCCGAGCACCGACGGCCCCAGATCCTCGTCGCGCCGCCGTCCGTCGCGCCGGAAGCGATCGCCCCCGTCGCGCCGGAAGCGGTCCTCGCCGCGCGACCGATCCTCCACGGCCGCGGCCGCAGCCACACCGTCGCGCCGCCCGCCGGATGCCGCCGCCTCGTCGCGGGACCGCGCCGGCGCACGCTCCTCGGGCACGCGCGGCGCCACCCCGGGCTGCAAGACATCGGGCTGCACCGCATCGGGCGCCGCAGCCGCAGCCCGCTCCTGGACGGCCTCGGACGGCCTCGCCCTGTCGCCGCCACGCCCGCGGCGGCGGCGACCCTCCGGCCTGCGCGCCGCAGCCTCTGTCATCGGAACATCCTCGGTACGCTCCGCCTCGACCACGGCAGCCGGCGCGACGACCGGTGCCGGCACCTCGGCCGCACGGCCTGCGCCGGACTTGCGCCCGCCACGGCGGCGCCTGCCGTCGCTCTCCTCCCACTCCGCCGCCGGGATCCCGGCCACGGTCATCAGCGGGATCGCATGCCCGGTGAGCTTCTCGATCGCCTCGAGGTTGCCGCGATCCGCCGGCGCCGCGATCGTGTAGGCATGTCCGGTCAGCCCGGCGCGCCCGGTGCGCCCGATGCGGTGCACGTAGTCCTCGGAGTGGTGCGGCACGTCGAAGTTGAACACGTGGCTCAGCCCGCCGATGTCGATGCCGCGCGCCGCCACGTCCGAGCACACCAGCAACCGGATCTCGCCCGCCTTGAACCGCTCCAGCGTCGCGAACCGCACGGACTGCGCCAGGTCGCCGTGCAGAGCGCCCACGCTGAAGCCGTGCTTGGCGAGGGACTTGTTCAGCACGTCGACGTCGCGCTTGCGGTTGCAGAAGATCAGCGCGTTCTGCACCGCCTCGGCGCGGATGATCTCGCGCAGCGCCTTTCGCTTGTCGTCCTCGGCGACGATCGCCAGCCCCTCGGTGATCAGCGGCGCCACCGAGGCGGCGCGCGAGACGGTGATTTCCTTGGGGTCGCGCAGGAACGCGTCGGCGAGCCTGCGGATCTCGCCCGCCATGGTCGCGGAGAAGAACAGCGTCTGGCGGTCGGCGGGCAGGAACGAGACGATCTTCTCGACGTCGGGGATGAACCCCATGTCGAGCATCCGGTCCGCCTCGTCGATCACCAGGATGCGCGCGTCGGTCAGCATCATGCCGCCGCGCTCGAACAGGTCGAGCAGCCGGCCCGGCGTCGCGATCAGCACGTCCACGCCCTTCATCAGGGCACTCTTCTGGTCGTTCAGGCTCTCGCCGCCAATCAGCAGCGCGTGGTTCAGCTTCAGGTACTTGCCGTACTTGACGAAGTTCTCCGCGACCTGCAGCGCCAGCTCTCGCGTCGGCTCCAGGATCAGCGAGCGCGGCATCCTCGCCCGCGAGCGCCGCCCGGCCAGGATGTCGAGCATCGGCAGGGTGAACCCCGCCGTCTTGCCGGTGCCGGTCTGCGCCACGCCGAGCACGTCGCGCCCGGCGAGCACCACCGGGATCGCCTGCGCCTGGATCGGCGTGGGATGGCGATACCCCATCTCCTCGACCGCACGCACGATCGGCTCGGACAGCCCGAGATCGGAGAACAGCAGCTCGATCGCCGCCGATCCGCCCCCTGCCTCGTCGCCGCGCAAGGCAGCGCCATCCGTTTCGGCGGAACCTGCGGCAGGACCACCCTCGGATACGCCCGGCTCACCCGGCAGCCCGACCACGGTCGCATCCGCATCGTTCGACAAGGCCGTGCCGGGCACAGCCATCTCGGACGCATCACCAACGGACCGATCCGCAACCGCCGTCTCGGCGACCGAACGCGCAGTGTCGTCCGAAGCGATGCCGTCACCCGCGTCGTTCATTGGAACCATCGATGCAGGAGCCTCTCCGGCGCCCAGGACGGAAGCATTCTCCCCGTCCCTTGCCGACGCTCCCGTGTCCCCTGTCTGGCCACCAGCGGTCGGAACGGGGGCAGAGTCCTGCTGGCCGGGGCCATGCGGAAGGTCGGGTTGCGCGGAAGCGGCCGCGGCAGCGGTGGTGAAGTCGTTCAACAGTTCGTCCCGGTCAGCGATAAGGATCGGCGTCATACGCCGCATCAGGAAGGGGCACCGATCGCATATGCCGATTCGATCCTGGGCGCAGCACCTCACGGGCGCATATCTGCAACCATCCGCGATAAGTCAAGGCGAGCCCGACCTGCGCGTCGGCCTGACGATGGAGCGGGTGACGGGAATCGAACCCGCACAGCCAGCTTGGAAGGCTGGGACTCTACCATTGAGCTACACCCGCGCACCCCCTGTGTAGCGCGCAACCACGGTCCGACGAAAGACCCGATCCGCCCTTACAGCTCCGGCTGGCGCCTGCGCCTCCTCGCTGTGCTTGCGGCGAAGGGCCAACACCTGCGAAGACGGAGTCGACGATCGTGGCAAATTCACGAGACTTGTGTGAAAAACAAAACATCACGCGCGGCGAACACTCGCTTTGGTCCGGGCTGTCCAGAAAGGCGCTCCTTCCATGCAGTCTGCATCCGTCCTCGACCTGGCTGCCAGCTCCGCCGCGAACCGCTTCACCCTGCGCGACCGCATGGAGCTGGACCGCCTCGCAGGGATTGCGCACGGCCGCGGTGAGGCGCGCCTGATGCTGCACGAGCGCCTCGAAGGCGACGCATCGGACGTCGGCAACTACGTGGCGGTGTATGCCGCCGGCTGCTGCTGGGCCTCGTGGGGCCTGTCGCGCCGCCTGGGCGGCATCGTCGTGTGGGACAGCGTCACCGGCCTGGACAGCGGGCGCTTCGCATCGATGCACGAGGCATTGTCATGGGTGCTGGGGCGCAGGCCCGGCCCGCGATCCGGGTTGCCTGCCACTCGCCGCCAGGACCCGGACGCCACCCATGCGCCTCGGCCAAGGCTTCCGACACGCGTTCCATGGACGACGTCGGGTCTGGTGGAGGGGGTTGGATTCGAACCAACGTAGGCGTACGCCAGCGGATTTACAGTCCGCCCCCTTTAGCCACTCGGGCACCCCTCCGCAGAGGCGCGGACCTATTCCGGTTGCGCCCCGGTTGTCAATCCGCGCCGTGCCGCCCCGCGTTCGCGGCTGTTCCCCTCGCCGCGCGGTCGGACCATGATCGGCCCATGAGCACGCATCGTACGCCGCCCGGTTCCACTCCTCGCCGACCCGGAGGCGGCACCGGCACGCCCTCCGCCGGAGCCCCTCGTGCCGGGCCGCCAGGGCGCAACCGCAGCCAGGGCACGGAGCCGTCCGGCCGTCCGGCCCCGCGCACCGGCAGGCCGGGGAAGGGGGCCTTCGCCCGCTCCGCCGACGCCCCCGTGGTCACCGGCCGCGCCAGGACCGGCTCCGACCAGCCCAGGAGCGGGCCGGACAAGAAGGCCAGAACCCGCGCCCAGGCCGCAGCACCCGGTCCGTCGGGCCGCGGCGCCGCGCAGGCCGAGCCGCGATTTCCGAACCGCCAGGAGGACCGCCAAGAGGACCGCACGGCGCGGGGCCCGGAGGCGGGTCGCGCCGCCCGCGTCTCCGCCCGCGGCCAGCAGTGGTCGCGCGACACGGCTCCGCGTGGCGCCGAGCCGGCGCGCGGCTCCCGCACCGCCTCTCCGCAGGGACCGCGGTCCGGCGCGCAGGACCACGCCCAACGCTCCGGGCACGCGCCCGCGGAGGCCGCACCGGCGCGCTCACGCGCCGAGCCGCGACCGAGGCGCGGCCAGGACGACACCTCCGCGCCCCGCGGCGAGGCTCCTGGCCGGCGCGAGCCCGAGCCGCACGCGCCGGGCTCCGAGTCCGGGGAGGCCGCCTCGCGCGGCGTCCCGGCGAAGGGCACCTGGCTGTACGGCAGCCACGCCGTGGCGGCGGCGCTGGCCAACCCGGACCGCAACCTGCGCCGCCTGCTGCTGACCGGCGAGGCCGAGGCCGCGATGCGCGAGCGCATGGCCGGCGCCTGGCCGCTGCAGCCCGAGCGCATCGACCGCGCCCGCCTCGACCAGCTGCTCGGCCGCGATGCCGTGCACGGCGGCGTCGCCCTGCTGGCCGACCCGCTGTCCTCGCCCTCGCTCGCCGAGGCGCTGGCCCGCCCGGGGCCGGTGCTGGTGCTCGACCAGGTGAGCGACCCGCGCAACGTGGGCGCGATCCTGCGCTCGGCCGCCTCGTTCGGCGCCTGCGCGGTCGTGGTGCAGGACCGCAACGCCCCCGACGAGACCGGCGTCATGGCCAAGGCCGCCTCAGGCGCGATGGAGCGCGTGCCGCTGCTGCGCGCGGTGAACCTCGCCCGCACGCTGGGCGCGCTGAAGGCCGCCGGCCTCTGGGTGGTGGGCCTTGACGCGGCCGGCGGGCGCCTGTCCGGCCCGGCCCTGTCGGAGCGGCGCGTGGCGCTGGTGCTCGGCGCCGAGGGCGCCGGCCTGCGCAGGCTGACGCGAGAGACCTGCGACGAGCTGGCCGGCCTGCCGATGCCCGGCGGCATGGAGAGCCTCAACGTCTCCGCCGCCGCAGCCGTGGCGCTCTACGAGCTGACGCGCGCACCGGTGGAGCCATCGTGACGACGCGGCCGCGCCGGGCGCGCGCCGCCTGCGCGGCCGTCCGCCTCACGCCGCCATGTGAGGTTGCGGAAAGGCTGCGTTAATGCCGATGCCACAGGATTGCCGCGGTCCTGGAGATCCGCGATGCTGTGTGACTGGAACGCCCTCTCGGAACCGCTGCAGCTGGCGCTCTCGCGTGAGGCGCTGCACCGCGCCGGCCTGACCATCGCCCTCCAGGCGGAAGCCCTGGCCACCGAGATCGAGACCGGAACCCTGTCCGACCGTGGCGGCCCGGAGGCACTGCGGCTCCTGGCGGCCTTCGTGCGCGACAACAGCCAGGGTGTGCTCGGCCCGACCGGGCGCGGCTGATATCGAAGGTCTTTGGGCACCAGCGGCCGGGGAAGCAAGGTTGAGGCTCTGCCTCAAACTCCGCCAAAGGCAAGCCTTTGGAAACCACTCCTTAAGAGCAGGGTTTCCAAAGGGCTCGGCCCTTTGGCGGGTCCGGGCGGAGCCCAGCCTTGCCTGTCACCGCATCGGGCGATCCCGGACGCCGCCATGGAGATGGCGACAGGGCGGGCTGCCCGAACCGTCGCCTGATCCTCCCGGAGGCGGGCCCGCCACGGCCTTCCGTCGGGCTAGCCGGCGTCGTCGGGCTTCTCGCCCTCCGGCGTCACCGCCACGAAAGCCGGCTGGCCGTCGCGGATGATGCGCAGCGCCAGCGGCTGGTGCGTCTTGCTGGCCGTGCGGATCGCGTCCGCGGCGTCGCGCGGCCCGGCCACCGCCGACTGCCCCACGCCCACCACGATGTCGCCGGCGCGCAGGCCCGCCTGCTCCGCGGGCGAGCCGGGCTTCACCTGCGCCACCACCGCCCCGTGCGCGTCGTCGGGCAGGTCGAGCTGCTGGCGCATGTCCGGGGTGATCGGCGCCAGCGCCAAGCCGATGCCGCCCTGGCGCGACGCCGACGCCTCCGCGCCCTGTCCGGGCAGGTTGCCCAGCGTCACGTCCAGAGTGCGCGTGCCGCCGTCGCGCACCAGGTCGACCTTCGCCGTGGTGCCCGGCGCCACGTTGGCGACGTTGCGCGCGAGGTCGCGCGGGTTCGCCACCACTTGGCCGTCCACCGCGCGCACCACGTCGCCCGGCTGCATCCCGGCGTGCGCGGCCGGGCTGTCCTTCTGCACGCTGGCCACCAGGGCGCCGGCGCCCGCGTCGCCGTCCTCGCCGTCATGCGCCAGCTTCGGCAGGTGCATCGCGGTCGCCATCGCCGGGCTCACCGACTGCGCCTCCACGCCCAGGTAGCCGCGCGTCACGTGCCCGCTCTTCTCGATCTGCGCGACCACGTCGCGGACCGTGTTCGAGGGGATCGCGAAGCCGATGCCCACGGAGCCGCCGGTCGGCGACAGGATCGCGGTGTTCACGCCGACGACCTTGCCGTCCTGGGTGAACAGCGGCCCGCCGGAGTTGCCGCGGTTGATCGGCGCGTCGACCTGGATGAACGAGTCGTACGGCCCCTCGCCGATGTCGCGCCCGCGCGCCGAGACGATGCCCGCCGTCACCGTGCCGCCCAGCCCGAACGGGTTGCCGACCGCAATCACCCACTGCCCCGGCTCGACGTCGGAGGAGTTGCCCAGCGCGATGAACGGCAGCGGGTGGTCGGACGTCACCTTGAGCACGGCCAGGTCGGTGCGCGGGTCGGTGCCGATGACCTTGGCCTTGAGGGTGGCGCCGCTGTCGAGCGTGACCATCACCGATGTCGCGCCCTTCACCACGTGGTTGTTGGTCACCACGATCCCGCCGGCGTCGATGAGGAAGCCGCTGCCCTTGGCCTCCATCGAGTGACGAACCGGCGGATGGCCGGGCGGCATGCCCCCCTGCGGCATCCCGAACGGGAACGGCATCTGGCCCATGCCGCCGCCCATGCCACCCTGCGGTCCGCCCTGCGCCCCGCCCGGGCCGCCCTCCTCGTCATCCTCGGCGTTGACGCCCTCGATCTTGCTGGTGATCGACACCACCGCCGGCTTGACCGAATGCACCAGCTCCACGAAGTCGGGCATGCGCTGCACGGGCGCGCTGGGATGGATGCGCGTGGCGCCCTGGTCGCCCTGCGGGGACGTGGCCGCCGCGCCGGCGTCGGTCTGCGCGTGCGCTGTTCCTGGGACAAGGTCGGCGATCGCCGCTCCGCCGAGCGCGGTGCCGCAGAGCAGCAGGGCAAGTTGGGCGAGGCGGACAGGGCGATGGGTCACGCTGGTCTCCATGATCGGGAATGATCTGTCCTTAAGGCCGTCAACCTGGACGTGGCGCGGGGCTGGCGGTGAAACTCGTGTAACGCACCCCTGCGCCTGCCGGGGCCTGCACGAACCGTCCGGCGTGCGACGACACCGGCATGGCGGCCACACGCCCGGTGATCACGGTTGAGAAACGCCGGAGCCTGCGCTACGGACAAAGAACTGGGTGTCGCACCGCGGCCGGGTTAGCACAGTGGTAGTGCAGCGGTTTTGTAAACCGAAGGTCGGGGGTTCAAATCCCTCACCCGGCAATCCCTGGCAGCCAAGCTGCTGGTATCGCTCAGGTTTCTGATTTCTCTTGGTGTTCGCAGTCCGCATGGGGCCACATTGTGGGGCCACAAATGAGCGCGAGACCACCCAAGATGACCACGCCCTGGCGCGATCCTCGTACAGGAATTTACAAGCTCCGGAAGCGGATCCCGTCCAGGCTTCTCGATGTCGCGGGGGTGCCCGGCGGCTTCGTCAAGCTGTCGACCGGCACCGCGGACCGGGTCGAGCTGAAGCGCCGCTGGCCGTCTGTGCTGTAGCGCTATGCCGAGCTGGAGGCGGGCTGGGTGCGCAGGCTCAATGCCGTGGCGCTGACGCCGGAGCTGGCCGGGCAGATTGCGGTGGTGTGGGCGACGTCGGGCAGGCCACTGGATCGGGGAGAGGCACCGCCGGGCCTGTTCTCGGTGGGACTATTGTTTATACTAGCTATGACAATAAATAAACTAATTCTTTGTTGCGTCGTCTAATCTAATCACCGTCCGTGCATTGGTCGAGCTTGTCGCCAGGGTATTAATTACGCCGGTGCGCAGTGCGCCGAGAATAGCCGCGGCTTTGGTATTCTCGCTGGCGATCGCCACGACGTCGGGGATGCGCAGCAGATCGCGCGTGTTCAGCCCGATGACCCTGCCCTGCATCTGGGTCGTCGATGTCTGGCCGTGTATGTCGATGAAATCATAGCCCATGATGTCGCCGATGGTTCCAGACAGCCTCGCCTCGGCGACCTCCTGCGGCGAGAACCAGCCCATCCTGACCATGTTGCTGTCCTCGCTCAGGTCGCCGATGCCGACCAAGGCCACGTCGGCCCGCCGGGCGCGGTCGAGCACCATCTTGACCGTCTCGTTCTGATACAGCGCATCGCGCAGCATCATGTTGGCGACCAGCGCCGGGGCGTAGAGCGTCTCGCTGTCGCCGCCGAACCGCACCGCCAGGCGACGTCCGATGTGATCGGGGTTCATCGTCTCCCCGGCCCGGGTCGAGCCGCCGATTGCCGAAACGAAGGTGACCGCGCGGCGCACGGAGGGCACGATGCCGTCCGCGACGGCGGCAACGTTGCGGCCCATTCCTGTCGCCACGATCATACCGTCGCTGAGCGTGCGAACCAGATGGCTGGCCACCAGGCTGCCGACGGCAAGCCGTTGGCCGTGCGGGTCGCGCTGGTCCACGGCCACGAGCAGCCGGTCGATGCCGAACCGGCGGATGAATTCCTGCTCGAGCTCGGCGCGAACGCCCGGCTGCTGGTGCACCCGGATCTCGACCACGCCGTCGGCCCGCGCGCGCTTCAGCAGCCGGCTGATCCGGGCGCGGGACATGCCGAAGCGCTTCGACAGCTCCTCCTGGGTGATGTCGTCGTAGTAGTAGAGGCTGGCGATCTCCACGACCGTGTCGCCCGGGATCTCGCCCCAGTCGGCGACGCGTGCCTTGTCGGTCGTGGCGCTCATCTCACCTCAGCGGCGGGCATCGTCCTCGATCTCCTGGATGCGCCTGACCTTGGCGCCTGACCGCTGCGGCTCGAACTCGGAGCCCAGCCAAGCACGCACGATCATCTTGGCCAACTCCGGCCCGACCACGCGGGCGCCAATGGTCAGAACCTGGGCGTCGTTGCTCTTGCGGGCACGCTCGGCGGAGTAGGTGTCGTGGCACTGCGCCGCCCGGATGCCGTACACCTTGTTGGCGGTGATCGCCATTCCGATGCCGGTGCCGCACAGCAGAACCGCCCTGTCGTTGCGACCCTCCACAATCGAGGCCGAGGCAGCCAGCGCGATGTTTGGGTAAAGCACGGGCTTGGCATCGTGGGTGCCGAAATCCTCGACCTCATACCCTTCCTCCACCAGGAGCTGCTTCAGCACTTCCTTGAGTTCGAAGGCGGCTTCGTCACAGCCAATCGCAATCGCCATCTGTTTTTTCCGATCATTGTGCATTGCACAAATGCGCAAAGAGAGAACCATCCGTGCGCATGCAATCCCGGGTTTGAAAACCGCACGATAGCCTTCCAAGGTTAGAAGTTCAATAAATGGCTCGGTTTACGCATCCCTGGTTCCAGGGCGATATCGCCGATCAGATTTCCCCATCGAGACCTGACGAATTAATGTTCAAAAGTTTGACATATGTGCGACTCCTGGCGCAGTTTTTTGGGATCAAAGGCGCCGGCCAACCGGCGCGGACTTTCGGGAGGAAGACATGCAGGCCAGGCCGTTGCCGCGGCTCTATTCGAGTGAGCCACGTCCCAGTGCGGTCGTGGCCGTTCCATGAGGCGAGTCATAAACGACCCCGACCAGGTGGTTGAGGATGCGCTCAGGGGCTACTTGGCCGCGCATCCCGATCTCCTTGCCGCGACCGACAATCCGCGCGTGCTTCGCAGGGCCGGCACCGCGCCGTCCGGCCGCGTCGGGGTTGTCACGGGCGGGGGTTCCGGCCACGAGCCGGCGTTCCTCGGCTATGTCGGACCGGGGCTCCTGGACGCCGTCGCCATCGGCGAGATCTTCGCCTCACCGACTGCGAAGAGCTTCCACGCCGCGTTCCAGGCCGCCGACGGCGGCCGCGGGGTCGCCTGCCTGTACGGCAACTACGCCGGCGACAACATGAACGTGAAGATGGCGGTCAAGCTGAGCGCCAAGGACGGCACCGAGGTCCGCACCGTAGTGGCCGACGACGATGTCGCGTCTGCCGTCAGGGAGGAGCGCAGCCGCCGCCGCGGCGTGGCCGGCGAGATCTTCATGTGGAAGGCAGGCGCCGCGAAGGCGGCGGAGAAGGCCGACCTCGAGGAGGTCATCGCCGCCGCGCAGGCCGCGATCGACGCCACGCGCAGCATCGGCATCGGGCTGTCCGCCTGCACCATTCCCGCCGCAGGCAAGCCGAACTTCACCATCGAGGACAACACGATGGAGGTCGGCATCGGCCACCACGGGGAGCCTGGCATCGCGGTGATGCCGACGCTGCCCGCCGCGCAGATGGCCGGACTGATGGTCGAGCGTATCCTGGAGGACCTGCCGTTCGCGGCCGGCGACGACGTGGCGGTGCTGATCTCCGGGCTCGGGGCCACGCCGGTCATGGAGCAGTACGTGCTGTTCGGCCATGTCGACGAGATGCTGCGCGCGCGCGGCATCACGCCGCGGCTGAACTATGTCGGCAACTACTTCACCTCGCTCGAGATGATGGGGGTCTCGCTGACGGTGATGCGCCTCGACGGTGAGCTGGACCGGCTGCTGCGCCGGCCTGCCCGTTCGCTCGGCCTGACCGTGGTCGACGCCTAGATGCCGGCGGGCATGGTGCTGCTGCGCGAGGCCGGGCCGATCGTCCCGGAGATGGCCGCGGTGATCCAGCGCGAGCAGGCCTTCCTCGGCGAGATCGACGGCGCGATCGGCGACGGCGACCACGGCATCAACATGGCCAAGGGGTTCCGCCTCGCCGCCGCGAAGCTTGCGAACGAGGAGGATTTCACGCTGCAGCACGGCTTCCTGGTGCTCGGCGACACGCTGCTGGGCGACATCGGCGGCTCAATGGGCCCGCTGTACGGCA
This sequence comes from uncultured Acetobacteraceae bacterium, assembly GCA_964236585.1. GTDB lineage: Bacteria > Pseudomonadota > Alphaproteobacteria > Acetobacterales > Acetobacteraceae > CAXSEF01. The sequence goes on along the minus strand of CAXSFE010000045.1, from coordinate 7,297 downwards.
CGTTCTTCACCGAGATGGCCGAGAGCCTCGGCGGCGCGGACCGGCTCGACGGCGCGCGGTTCCAGGCGATGCTGCATGCGGGCGTCGCGGCGGTGATCGACCTTGGCGGCGCCAAGCCGGGCGACAAGAGCCTGGTCGACGTGCTGGTCCCTGCGGAGCAGGCATTTGCCGAGGCGCAGTCCGCTGGCGCCGACCTGGCGGAGTCCCTGGCGCGAATGCGCGACGCCGCTGCGGCGGGCCTCGAGTCCACACGCGACATGGTGGCCCGGATCGGCCGCGCCAGCCGCCTGGGCGAGCGCTCGCGCGGCACGCTCGATGCGGGCGCCGCGTCCTGCAGCATGCTGCTCGCCACCCTCGCCGACGGGCTGGTCAGGCTGATGCGTCCCGAAGCAGGGGCGCCGTCATGAGCGGGGCCATGGTCACCGCCTGCCGCAGTGCTCCGGGCGCTCCGGATGCCGCTCGCGGCAGCGCGCAATCCCTGTCTCCGGCCTGACGCGGTGGCAACAGTCGCGCCGGGGGATGCCGTGCCGGAGCCCGCATTGCTGCTCTCGGCGGACGGTGTCGCCAAGAGCTTCGCGGGAGTGCGGGCGCTGGCCGACGGCCGGCTGGCGCTTCGTCCCGGCACGGTCCACGCGCTGTGCGGCGGCAACGGCGCTGGCAAGAGCACCTTCCTCAACGTGCTGATGGGCCTGATCCCGCGCGACGCCGGACGGATCGCGATCCGCGGCCGGGAGGTGGCCTTCGCCACGCCGGCGCAGGCGTTCGCGGCAGGACTTGCGATCATCACGCAGGAACTCTCGCCGATCCCCGACATGACGGTGGCGGAGAACCTCTACCTGGGCCGCGAGCCGCGCCGGCTTGGCTGCCTCGTCGACCGCGCCCGCCTCAACCGCCAGGCCGGCGCGCTGCTGGACAGGCTGCGGTTCCGCATCGAGCCGACGGCTGCGATGCGCAGCCTGAGCCTCGCCCAGACTCAGCTCGTCGAGATCGCCAAGGCGATCAGCCACGAGAGCACGATCCTCATCATGGACGAGCCCACCTCCGCGATCGGCGAGGCGGAGACGGAGGTGCTGTTCGACGCCATCCGCACGCTGACCGCCCACGGCGTCGGCGTGATCTACGTGAGCCACCGCCTGACCGAGCTGTTCGCCATCGCCGACGATTACACGGTGTTCCGCGACGGCGGCTTCGTCGCCGGCGGGCGCATGGCCGATATCGACCGCCGCGGCCTCGTGCGCCTGATCTTGGGAGGGGAGGGGCGCGACGAGTACCGCACGCACCCCGCCCCGAGCGGTCCGGAGATGCTCGGCGTGGCGCACTTCAGCCGCGATGGCTGGTTCGAGGACGTGACGCTTGCGGTCTGCCGCGGCGAGATCCTTGGCCTCTACGGTCTCATGGGGGCGGGGCGCACCGAGTTCCTGGAGACGGTCTACGGCCTTGCCCGCGCAAGCCGCGGCGAGTTGCGCATCGACGGCGAGGTCGTGGCGCTCGCCTCCCCAGCCGAGGCGCTGCGCGCCGGGATGGCCCTGGTGACGGAGGACCGCAAGGCGAGCGGCCTGGTGATGACCGGCTCGGTCCGGGAGAACGCCACGCTGTCGAGCCTGCCTCGCCTGTCCACAGGCCCGTTCGTCTCCGAGCGCCGTGAGCGCGCGCAGGTGTCGCGCATGGTCGATCTGTTCCGCATCCGGGCACGCTCGATCGAGACGCCGGTGCAGAACCTGAGCGGCGGCAACCAGCAGAAGGTCGTCCTCGCGCGCTGCCTGGGCACGGAGCCGCGCATCCTGCTGTGCGACGAGCCGACCCGCGGCGTCGACGAGGGCGCCAAGCGCGAGATCTACGCGTTCCTCTCGCGCTTCGTGGAAGGGGGTGGCTGCGCGATCATGGTCTCGTCCGAGCTGCCGGAGGTGCTGGGCATGAGCGACCGCGTCGCGGTGTTCCGCCGCGGCCGGGTGGCGGGGGTGCTGGCCGCGGCGGATGCCTCCCAGGAGCGCGTCATGCAGCTTGCGTCATGAGCGCCCGGACGGCAGCGGCGAGCGGGCATGCCGCCAGGGTCCGCCACGCCGGCGGCCAGGTGCTGTCGCGCTACGGCATCGTCCTTGCCTTCTTCGTGCTGTGCCTGGCCCTGAGCGTGCTCAACCCGTACTTCTTCACCCGGCTCAACATCATCAACGTGTTCCGCCAGGCCAGCATCAACGGCATCCTGGCGATCGGCCAGACCTTCGTCATCCTGACCGGCGGCATCGACCTGTCCGTGGGCTCGCTGCTCGCGGTGTGCGGCATCCTCGGCGCCTCGCTCGTCACCGGCGCCAGCCCGGGCAGTCCGCTGGCGGCGATCGCGCTCGGCGTCGGCGTCGGGCTCGGGCTCGGCATGGTCAACGGCGTGCTGGTGGCCCGGCTGCGCGTGCCGCCGTTCGTCGCCACGCTCGGCATGCTGAGCGTGGCACGCGGCCTCACCTTCATCGCCAACAACGGCATGCCGGTGCCCAATCTCGCGCCCGGCTTCCTCCGGCTCGGCCAGGGCTTCGTGGCGGGCGTGCCGATCCCCGTCGTGCTGTTCGGCCTGTCGACCCTGCTGGCCTGGGCGGTGCTGCACTTCACCACCTACGGCCGCTACGTCTACGCAACGGGGGGCAACGAGCGCAGCGCGCGCACCAGCGGCGTCGGGACGCGCAAGGTCATCTTCTCGGTCTACGCCATCTCCGGGGCGCTCGCAGGGCTGGCGGGCATGGTGCTCGCCGCACGCACCACGTCGGCGCTGCCGCAGGCGGGCGGCAGCTACGAGCTGGACGCCATCGCCGCCGTGGTGATCGGCGGCACGAGCCTGACCGGCGGCGTCGGCAGCATCATCGGCACGGTGTTCGGCGCCCTCATCATCGCGGTGATCAACAACGGCCTCGATCTGATGGGCGTCTCTTCCTACTACCAGCAGGTGATCAAGGGCGCGATCATCGTGCTCGCGGTCCTGCTCGATACGTCCCGTCGAGGACGAAACTGAAAACAACTCAGGGAGACACAATGATGCAGCGCAGAACGCTTCTTGCCGCCACCGCCGCGATGCTGGCCACGCCGGCCCTCACGCGGGCGCAGGGCAAGAAGTCCTACCGGATCGGGGCGGCCGTCTACGGCCTCAAGGGCGAGTTCATGCAGCTCTGGACCGCGGCCATCAAGGCGCACCCCGCCGTGCGCAGCGGCCAGGCGGTGCTCACCGTGTTCGACGGCCAGTACGATGCGCTGACCCAGTCGAACCAGTTCGACACCATGATCACGCAGCAGTTCGACGCCATCATCTTCGTGCCGATCGATGCCCAGGCCGGGGCGGATGCGGTGCGCAAGGCCAAGGCCGCCAACATCCCGGTGATCGGCTCCAACACCCGCGTGACCGGCAACGATCTCACCTCCTTCATCGGCTCGGACGACGTGAAGGGCGGCACGATGGAGGCGGAGGCCATCATGAAGGCGATCGGGTCCAAGGGCAGCGTCGTCGTCATCGAGGGGCCGATCGGCCAGAGCGCGCAGATCGACCGGGGCCGCGGCAACCAGGTCGTGCTGTCGGCCAATCCGGAGGTGAAGGTCCTGGAGCGCAAGACCGCCAACTGGTCGCGGGCCGAGGCGCAGTCGCTGATGGAGAACTGGCTGACCGCGCATCCCGGCCAGATACAGGGCGTCATCGGCCAGAACGACGAGATGGCCCTGGGCGCGCTGCAGGCCGTCAAGGCGGCCGGGCTCGACCCGAAGAAGATGCCGATCGCCGGCATCGACGGCGTGACCGACGCGATTCTCGCCGTGAAGAACGGGGAGATGGTCAGCAGCATCCTGCAGGACTCCAACGCGCAGGCGCAGGGCGCGCTCGACATCGTGCTGCGGCGGCTGATCGGCGACGGCTACCAGCCGATGGGCGAGTGCTGGAAGGAATACGCGTCCCAGATGCCGTGGGACGACGGCAAGAACGCCGAGTACAGCGTGCCCTGGACGCCGGTGACGGCGCAGAACGCCGACGCACTGCTGGCCAAGCGGCAGAAGGCGTGACGCCAGCGGCCCATTGGAGCGACCGGTGACGCAAGCAGGGCAGAGATACTGCCCCAAGCCCCGCCGAAGGTCTGCCCTGGGGTCCATGACTCGAGGCAAGGGATCAAGGAGCCTCCGGCCCTTTGCGGGTCCGGGCGGAGCCCATCTCCTGCCTCCTGAACGGCCGACTTGGCGCCAAGCGTCTGCAGGAGCGTTGCGATGACTCTCGACACCGCCGACTTCACCGGCAAGGCAGCGCTCGTGACCGGCGGCGGCGCCGGGATTGGTGCCGCCATCTCTCACGCGCTGGCCGCCCGCGGGGCGAGGGTTGCCGTCGTCGACCTCAGCCCAGATGCCGACAGGGTGGCGGAGACGCTGCCGAACGGCGGGCACCACGGGCACGTCCTCGACATCACCCGGCCGGGCCACGCCGGAGAGGCGGTCGCCCGGGCAGTGGCGGCGTTCGGCCGGCTGGACATCCTGGTCAACAACGCCGGGGTGGTGCGCCTCGACCGGGCGGAAGACCTCGGCGACGAGGACTGGGACCTCACGATGGCGGTCAACCTGCGCGCGCCGTTCCTGATGGCGCGCGCAGCCTTTCCGGCGCTGCGCGACTCCGGAGCCGGGCGGATCGTCAATCTCGCCTCGCAGGCCGCGGTCGTGGCACTCGACCGCCACGTCGCCTACTGCGCGAGCAAGGCCGGCATCCTCGGCATGACGCAGGTCCTCGCGCTGGAGTGGGCGCGCCACGGGATCACCGTCAACGCGATCTCCCCCACCGTGGTGGAGACGGAACTGGGCCGCAGGGCCTGGGCCGGCGAGGTCGGCGACGTGATGCGGCGCAAGATCCCGGTCGGGCGGTTCGCGCAGCCCGACGAGATCGCCCGGGCGGCGCTGTTCCTGGCTGGCTCCGGCAGCGGCATGATCACGGGCGCGAACCTCGTCGTCGACGGCGGCTACACCATACAGTGAACGACTCCGCAACGAATGCGCCGCCACGGCGCCCAACCTTCCAGGAAGTGCAGCGATGAGCGAAGCCGCAGCCGCGTCCCGTCCCAACGCCCTGCCCGCCACGATGCAGGCGGTGGTCGCCTACGGCCCCGGAGACTACCGGTTCGAGACCGTGGACGTGCCGCGCGCGGGGCCTGACGACATCATCATTGAGGTCGAGGCCTGCGGCATCTGCGCCGGCGACATCAAGGCGTTCGAGGGCGCGCCCTCGTTCTGGGGCGACGGCCGCGGCCAGCCGCGCTACGTGCTGCCGCCGATGATCCCGGGCCACGAGTTCATCGGCCGCGCCGTCGAGCTGGGCGAGAACGTCGCCCGCGCCGGCACCTACAAGGTCGGCGACCGGCTGATCTCGGAGCAGATCGTGCCGTGCGAGCACTGCCGCTACTGCGGGCGCGGCGAGTACTGGATGTGCGAGCGCCACGATGTCTACGGCTTCCAGAGCAACGTCAACGGCGGCATGGCCAAGTACATGCGATTCCCCAAGGAGAGCCGCACCCACCGCATCCCGGACGCGCTGGCGATGGAGAAGGCGATCCTGGTCGAGCCGTATGCGTGCTCGGTGCATGCGGTCAACCGCGGCCTGATCCAGCTCGACGACGTGGTCGTGCTCGCGGGCGCGGGGCCGCTCGGCCTGGGCATGGTGGGCGCGGCGCGGCTGAAGAACCCATCGAAGCTGATCGTGCTCGACACCAAGCCGGAGCGCCTGGAGCTGGCGCGGCGGTTCGGCGCCGACCTGGTGATGAACCCGCTCAAGGAGGACGTGGTCGCCCAGGTCAAGGCGCTGACCGAGGGCTACGGCTGCGACGTCTACATCGAGGCGACCGGCCACCCGTCGAGCGTGATCCAGGGCCTGAACATGATCCGCAAGCTCGGCCGCTTCGTCGAGTTCTCTGTGTTCGGGCAGGAGGTCACGGCGGACTGGAGCATCATCAGCGACCGCAAGCAGCTCGACCTCTACGGCGCCCATCTGGGCCCCTACTGCTATCCGCTGACGATCGCCGGGATCGCGGACGGGCGCCTGCCGACCGAGGGAGTCGTGACCGACGTGCTGCCGCTGTCGGAGTGGAAGACGGGCTTCGACAAGATGAAGAAGGGCGACGGGTCGATCAAGATCGTTCTCAAGCCGTAGTGGTGCGCGCGATGGCCATGACCGTGACACCGCCTGCGAGCGTTCGTCGGTTCGTCCTGCCGGCGGCCATCCTGGTGCTCGTCGTCGCGATGGCGCTCGACACCAGGGTGGTCAGGATCGGCTCGCCGACTGCGGCACAGCCCGGTGCGTTCTCCGCCGCGGAATATGGCAGGTCGGAGTTCCCGAAGGTCCGCGCCGCGGTCGAGAGCCGCGCCGTCGACGCGGCGACTCTCGCCGCCGCCATCGCCCGGGATCCGGTGGCGGCTGCGAAGCAGTATGGGGTTGCCGCGAGCGGCGGCGCGGAGATGGCCGTCCGGTTCACCGGGGTGGCCGGCAGGGAGGACTCCGGAGTCTACGACGTCGCGGTCGCGGGGGTGCCGGACACGGTGGCGATCCGCGTGCAGACCGGGCCCGCGATCAACGGCACGGACCTGCGCGATGCCACGGGCACGATCAGCTTCGGGCAGTTCACCAACCAGATCGCCTACCAGAACGCCGGGGCGGCCTTGAACAAGGAAATGAAGCGCGAGGTGCTGTCGAAGGTCGAGGTCGGCAAGCTCGCGGGCAGGACCGTCTCCGTCGTGGGCGCCTTCCAGCTGGTCGGCCCGGAGAGCTGGCTCGTCACGCCCGTGACGCTGGACGTACCGTGAGCGCGGCCGGCGCGATGGAGCCTGGCCCGGGCGGCGCGGTGCTGGCGGCGCGCAACATCGCCAAGTCGTATGGCAGCACCCACGCGCTGAAGGGCGTGAACTTCGACATCCACCGCGGCAAGGTCACCACGCTGTTCGGGGAGAACGGCGCGGGCAAATCAACGCTGATGAAGATCCTGTCCGGCGTGGTCACGCCGACGTCTGGCAGCATCGAGCTTGATGGCGAGCCTGTGGCCTTCGCCTCGGCGGCCGACGCCCGGGATCGCGGCATCTCGATCATCCACCAGGAGCTGAGCCTGGCGCCCAACCTCAGCGTGCGCGACAACATCTTCATGGGGCGCGAGCTGCGCGGGCCTGCCGGGGTCGACTTCGCCGAGGAGGCGCGCCAGGCCCGCGCGCTGATGAGCGACCTCGAGGAGGCGATCGACCCGCTCACCCTGGTCGAGGACTTGCGACTGGGTCAGCAGCAGATCGTCGAGATTGCCCGCGCGCTGTCTGTCGA
>CAXSFE010000044.1:0-26856 GCA_964236585.1 uncultured Acetobacteraceae bacterium | reverse complement strand
TCGATCCGGTCCGCGTCGCAGTCCAGCAGCGCGAAGCCGTGGGTGTATGCGCCTTGGGAACGGGGGTGCCATGCAGCCAGACTACCCGTGCGGCGTGCAGCCCCGCCCATGGCAATGGCGTGACATCCGCCGCCGCTCCGCTGCACGCCGGACCGGCGGCGTCAGCGGATCAGCCGCGCCGCGGCGTTGAGCAGGCCGAACAGGTCGACCACCCGCGCCACGTAGTGGTCGCGCACGGCGTAGGCCGGGGCGGCGGGGTCCGACATCTGCCGCTCCAGGGCCGCCAGCATGCGCCCGAGCCGGCGGCGGTGCAGCCCGAGCCGGCGCTGCAGCGGGTCGGTCAGCACGCCGGAGAACGCCGCGAACAGGGTCAGCGCGAGCGCCAGCCCCGCCGTGGTTTCCGCCACCAGCGCCGGCGTGGCCACCGCCGGGAACAGCCCGTAGTAGACGCCGCCCAGCGCCGAGCCGAGCGGGAACGCGGCCACCGCCGCCTGCTGCGCCAGGATCGCCGCCAGGATGGGCCCGAGCACCGCGACTCCCGGCGTCAGCTTGCCCGCCGCCAGCACGCCGGTGCCCAGCGTGAGCAGCCCGGTGGCGATCTCGGCCGCCGCCGCCCGCGTGCCGCCGTACTCGCCCAGCGTCTCCTGCAGCCGCGCCCGCAGCGCCGGGTCCTCGCCGCGCCGCTCGACCGCCGCCAGCAGGCGGGCCAGCGGCTCGCCCACCCCGGGCTGCGCCAGGATCGCCGTGGCCAGCGCGTCGACGCCGCTCGTCCGGCCCGCCTGCGCGGCCGGCAGCTCCAGCAGCTCCGTGGTCACCAGCCACTCGATCTCGCGCGCCACGTCGGTGCGCATCTGCAGCCGCACCGCCGCCAGCCGACCGGCCGTGGCCGTGGCGCCGAGGCGCCGCGCCAGCGTGGCCGCGACCTGCACGCCCAGCTGCGGCGCCGACATCACCAGGTTCGCCGGCGCCCGCGCGAGGTCCCAGCCGAGCGCCGCCCCGTGCAGCCGCGCCGAGCCGCGCAGGGTGAAGTGGTGGTCCACGAACGGCGCGACCCGCGCGCGACGCTCCGCGAAGTAGCGCGCCATCCCGTCCGCCACCGCCCGCTCGACCTCGGCGCGGCCGGGCACCGCCGCCGCATCGCCCGGCGCGGCCCCGGGCACGTCCTGCGGGTGGCCTGCGTCGTTCAGCGCGCCGTCTGCAGCACGCCCGCGATGTCGCGCACCACGGCGTCGAACATCGCCTCGGTCAGCAGCCCGGTGTTCGTGTTGTAGCGCGACACATGGTAGCTGTCGGCCAGCACCAGCCCGTCCGGCAGCTCGTGGCGCTGCCCGTGGCGGAACGGCACGCGCGACAGTGGCACGCCGCACGCGCGCAGCACCGCGTTGTGCGACAGCACGCCGAGGCTGAGGACCACGCGCAGCTCCGGCATCTCCGCGAACTCGGCGGCCAGGAAGCGGTTGCAGGTGCGCACCTCGTCGGGCTTGGGCAGGTTCGCCGGCGGCACGCAGCGCACCGCGTTGACGATGCGGCAGCCCACCATCTCCATCCCGTCGTCCGGCTCCGCGCGGTATGTTCCCCGCGCGAAGCCGTGCCGCAGCAGGGTGGCGTACAGCAGGATGCCCGCGTGGTCGCCGGTGAACGGCCGCCCGGTGCGGTTCGCCCCGCGCACCCCCGGCGCCATGCCCACCACCAGGAACGGTGCCGCGCGCGGTCCGAATCCCGGCACCGCGCCGTTGAACCACGCCGGGTTCGCCGCCCGGTTGGCCGCGCGGTACTCGACCAGTCGCGGGCACAGCGGGCAGTCGCGCGGCGGCGTCGCCGGATCCTCTGCCTCGTCCGCGGCCGCCTGCATCGTCACCTCGCCCGGCATCTCAGCCCGCGTCCCCCGGGTCGGTGAACGCCTCGCCGGACGGCGGCCGCGGGGCGGGGCGGGGCCGCGCCTCCGTCTGCCGGCGCGTGAACTCCGGCGCGATCTCGGCGAGGTCCAGAAACGCGTCCGCCTGGCGCCGCAGCTCGTCGGCGGCCATCGGCGGCGTGGTGCGCACCGAGGAGATCACCGTCACCCGCACGCCCTGGCGCTGCACCGCCTCGACCAGCCTGCGGAAGTCGGAGTCGCCGCTGAACAGCACCGCGTGGTCGATCCGCGGCGCCAGCTCCAGCATGTCGACCGCCAGCTCGACGTCCATGTTGCCCTTGACGCGGCGCCGGCCCATCGCGTCGGTGAACTCGCGCGCCGTCTTGGTCACCAGCGTGTAGCCGTTGTACGCCAGCCAGTCGGTGAGCGGCTTGAGCGGCGAGTACTCCTCGGTGTCGAGCAGCGCCGAGTAGTAGTAGGCGCGGACCACGTTGGTCTGCCGCCGGAAGTAGGCCAGCAGGTTGCGGTAGTCGACGTCGAACCCGAGGTTGCGCGACGCGGAGTAGAGGTTGGCCCCGTCGATGAACAGGCAGGTGCGATCCTGCGGCAGGAAGGCCATGGCATGATCCCCTCGATCCCTCGGCACGGCCGGCCCGGGCCGCGCCGGCCCCACCATAGGAGCACGCGGTAAGTGGATAAAGTCTTGCCTCCCGGCGCCGCCCCCTGCGCGGCACCCGCCCGGTGATCCTCGTCGCGGTGGGCGCCAACCTCCCGGCCGGCGCCGACTCGACCCCGCTCGACACCTGCCGCCAGGCCGTGGACGCCCTGCGCGCCATCCCCGGGCTGCGCGTCGAGGCGGTCTCGTCCTGGTACGAGACCGACCCCGTGCCGCCGTCCGGCCAGCCGCCCTACGTCAACGGCGTGGTCCGGCTCGAGGGCCGCATCGACCCCGCCGCCCTGCTCGCCGCCCTGCACGCCATCGAGGACGGGCACGGCCGCACCCGCGCCGAGCGCAACGCCGCGCGCACCCTCGACCTCGACGTCATCGCCATGGACGGCGGCACGACAGACGCGGGCGACCTCGTTCGCCCTGCGCCGGACCCCGTGGTGCCCCACCCACGGGCGCACCTGCGCGGGTTCGTGCTGGAGCCGCTGCGCGATGTGGCGCCGGGGTGGCAGCATCCCGTGCTGCATAAGAGCGTGGAGCAGTTGGTCGCGGAGTTGCCGCCGCAGGGCGTGCGCAGACTAGACGAAAGCAGGCAAGGTTGAGGCTCTGCCTCAAACTCCGCCAAAGGCCGAGCCTTTGGAAACCACTACTTAGGGGAAGGGTTTCCAAAGGGCTCGGCCCTTTGGCGGGTCCGGGCAGCGCCCGGCCTTGCTTTCCTGCCTTGCGCCGCGACCACCCAGTCTCTACATCCCGCAGCTTGAGTCATCACATCTGCAAGGGGTCCACCGCATGGCGCGCGTGACCGTCGAGGACTGCGTCCAGAAGATTCCCAACCGCTTCGAGCTGGTGCTGATCGCGGCGCAGCGCGCCCGCAACATCAGCCGCGGCGAGGAGCTGACCATCGAGCGCGACGACGACAAGAACCCCGTCGTGGCGCTGCGCGAGATCGCCGACGAGACCGTCGACCTGGGCAAGCTGCACGGCGACCTGGTCAAGTCGCTGTCGCGCGCCCCGGAGCCGGAGCCCGCCGACGAGGAGGTGCTCGACCTGATCCCGACCGACCAGAACATCTTCGGCCTGCAGGACGTCGCCGCCGACGAGGAGGCGCAGACGCTGCCCGTCGAGGAGCTGTCGCCCGAGGACATGGAGGCCGCGATCGAGGCCGAGCTTGGCGGCCGTTCGCGCCGTTGAGCCCCTCCGTCCCCTGAAGCCCGCCTGTCGACGTGACAGGCGCGGCCTGCCCGCACACGCCCGATGCTGACACACCGTCAGAACCTTCCCGACCGCGCCTGTGCCCCCGACGGCGTCGGCCCCGCGCCTGATGCCGGCGCAGAGCTGTCCCGCCGGGTCCTGCTCTACGACCCCAGGGCCGACGCCGGCGTGATCCGCGCCGCCTACGAGGTCGCTGCGGCCGCCCACTCGGCGCAGAAGCGCGACAACGGCGACCCCTACATCACCCACCCGCTCGCGGTCGCCGACATCCTCGCCGGCTACCGACTCGACCAGGGCTCGATCGTCACCGCGCTGCTGCACGACACGATCGAGGACACCCCGGTCAAGCTGGCCGAGATCACCAAGCGGTTCGGCTCCACCGTCGCCGGCCTGGTCGACGGCGTGACCAAGCTGACGCGGCTGGAGCTGCAGTCCGACCGCACCAAGCAGGCGGAGAACTTCCGCAAGCTCGTGCTCGCGATGAGCCGCGACATCCGCGTGCTGATCGTCAAGCTCGCGGACCGGCTGCACAACATGCGCACGCTCGGCCTGATCGAGAGCGACGCCCGCCGCCTGCGCATCGCGCGCGAGACCATGGACATCTACGCGCCACTGGCCGAGCGCATCGGCATGGACGCGGTCAAGACCGAGCTGCAGTCGCGCTCCTTCGCCGAGCTGGAGCCGGAGGCCAACTCCACCATCCAGGCGCGGCTGAACTACCTGCGCGGCCTCGGCGCCGACGTGATCGACGAGGTCCGCTCCGAGCTGACCCGGGTCTGCCGCGAGCAGGGCATCACCGTCGTCGAGGTCAACGGCCGCGAAAAGTCGCCGTACTCGATCTGGGAGAAGATGCAGCGGCGCAATGTCGCCTTCGAGCAGCTGTCCGACATCATGGCCTTCCGCCTCGTCGTCGACAGCCGCGAGGACTGCTACGCGGCGCTCGGCGCGGTGCACGCCGCCTACCCGGTGATCGCCGGCCGCTTCAAGGACTACATCTCGACGCCCAAGTCGAACGGCTACCAGAGCCTGCACACCGGCGTGACGCTGCGCGAGCCGCGCAACCAGAAGATCGAGGTGCAGATCCGCACCCGCGAGATGCACGACGTCGCCGACAACGGCGTCGCCGCCCACGTCACCTACAAGCAGGGCGACGAGGCCGCGCCCGTGCCGCGCTTCCGCTGGGTGCAGGACCTGCTGGAGATCCTCGACAACTCGGTGGGGCCGGGCGACTTCCTCGAGAACACCAAGCTGGAGCTGTACCAGGACCAGGTGTTCTGCTTCACGCCGAAGGGCCAGCTGATCCAGCTGCCGCGCGGCGCCACCTCGGTCGACTTCGCCTACGCCGTGCACAGCCAGGTCGGCGACACCTGCGTCGGCGCCAAGATCAACGGTCGCCTGCTGCCGCTGCGCCACGAGCTGCAGAACGGCGACCAGGTCGAGATCATGACCGCGCGCGGCGGCACGCCGTCCCAGGCGTGGGAGCGCTTCGCCGTCACCGGCAAGGCGCGCGCGCGCATCCGCCGCCACATCGCCCAGCAGCAGCGCCAGTCCAACCTCGACGCCGGCCGCGCGACGCTGGCCCGCGCCTTCCGCCAGGACGGCCTCGACGGCTCGGAGAAGGTGCTCGAGGCCACCGCGAAGTCGCTGAAGGCCGTCTCGCTGGACGACCTCTACGTCATGGTCGGCAACGCCAGCCTGTCCGCCCGCGAGGTCGTCCAGGCCGCCTACCCCGAGATGCGCGAGGCCGCTCGTGCGCCGCGCAACATCCCGGCACTCCTCGCCCGCTCCGCCGCCCGCCCCATGCCGCGCGACAGCATGATGCCGGTCACCGGCCTCGTCGCGGGGATGAACCTCTCCTACGCCGGCTGCTGCCATCCCCTGCCGGGCGACCGCATCGTCGGCATCGTCGCCACCGGCAAGGGCGTCACCCTGCACCGCCGCGACTGCCAGACCCTGGAAAGCTTCGCCGCCACACCGGAGCGCTTCATCGACGTCGAGTGGGACGTCGACCAGCTCGACGGCGACACGGGCGTGCGCAGCGCCCGCCGGCCGGGTGGCGCCCACGTCTTCCTCGGCCGCATCGGCGTGATCTGCTCCAACCAGGACGGCGCACTCGCCACCCTCGTCAACGCGGTCTCCAAGCACGAGGGCAGCGTCTCCAACCTCAAGATCACCAACCGCCAGCAGGACTTCATGGAGGTCCTCGTCGACGTCGAGGTCCGCGACGTTCGCCACCTGTCCGTCGTCATCGCCGGGCTGCGCGTCGCGTCGGGAGTGACGCAGGTCGAGCGGGCCAGGGCGTGAGGAGAGAAAGCAAGGCCAGGGGCTCTGCTCCTGGACCCCGCCAGGGCGAGCCGCCCTGGACCGGCCTCCCAGAGGGATGGGTTCCAAGGGCTCCGCCTTTGGCGGGTCCAGGGCAGAGCCCTGGCCTTGCTTTCTTCGGCCACGCGCCGTGATCCTCGGCATCGGCTCCGACCTGTGCGACATCCGCCGCGTCGAGCGCGTGCTGTCCCGTTTCCGCGACCGCTTCCTGGAGCGCGTCTTCACCCCCGCCGAGCGCGCGAAGACCCTGCGCCGCACGCCGGCGCTGCACGCCGCGACACTCGCAAAGCGCTTCGCCGCCAAGGAGGCCTGCGCCAAGGCGCTCGGCACCGGCTTCTCCCACGGCGTGTTCCACTCCGACCTCGGCGTCGAGAACCTGCCCACCGGACAGCCGGTCATGGTGCTGACCGGCGGCGCGCTGGAGCGCCTGCGCGCGATCACGCCTCCGGGCCTGGTCGCCCGCATCCTGCTCACCATGACCGACGAGCCGCCCTACGCCTTTGCCCAGGTCACCATCGAGGCCCACCCCGACGCCGGTCCCGGCGCACGGTGACGCCGCGAAGGCACCGCCGCTGCCGGTCCGGAATCGTTTCGACCTCGGCCGCGATGGCGCTATGCTCCGCCCGGCACAGCAGGGGAGGCGCGTCATGTGGGTCGTCGGAACGCTTCGCGGGCACGAGTTCGAGCGCGTCGAACACTCCCCGTTCTTCATCGACGCCCGCCAGGCAGAGGCCTGGGCGCGACGCCACCTGGAGGAGAACCCCGGCATCACGACCAGCGCCGGAGCCTTCCTGTCCTGGCGCCGCCAGGACAGCGACGACCCGGCCTGATCCCGGCGCCGGCGCTCGGGCAGGGACGGGACCGCCTCGAACCTTTCCGGGCCGCAGGGTCGGGCAGGGCAGGGCCCCGTGTCCCGGTCCCGGGCCGCGCTCCTTGACTCCCGCAACCCTGCCCGGCTTCATCCGCCCGACCGTGCCGGCCGCCTCCGGCCCGGCCGCACCGATGGGCCTTCGCATGATCCTCCCCACCCGCGCCGCCGCGAGGCCAGACCCATGGCGGTGAGCAAGAACGCCGCCCGCCCCGCCGCCGGCGGCCTCGTCGACAACGCCAAGACCATCCTCTACGCCGTGCTGATCGCCGTCGGCATCCGCACCGTCGCCTTCGAGCCGTTCAACATCCCGTCCGGCTCGATGATCCCGACGCTGCTGATCGGCGACTACCTGTTCGTCGCCAAGTACGCCTACGGCTACAGCCACTTCTCGCTGCCGTTCTCGCCGCCGATCTTCGCCGGCCGCATCTTCGGCTCGCTTCCCGCGCGCGGCGACGTCGTCGTGTTCAAGTACCCGGGCGACACCTCCGAGGACTACATCAAGCGCGTCATCGGCCTGCCCGGCGACCACATCCAGATGCGCGGCGGCCAGCTCTACATCAACAACGTCCTGGTCCCGCGCACCTCCGTCGGCGACACCGTGACGAGCGAGGGCGGCGTCTCGGTCCAGCGCCACGAGTACCTGGAGACCCTGCCCAACGGCGTGCGCCACTCGATCCTCAAGGAGACCGAGAACGGCCCCTACGACAACACGCCCGACTTCCTGATCACGCCCGACCACGTGTTCTGCATGGGCGACAACCGCGACAACTCGTCCGACAGCCGCGTGCCCCTCGTGCAGGGCGGCGTCGGCTACGTCCCGGTGGAGAACCTGGTCGGCAAGGCCGAGTTCATCTTCTTCTCGTTCGACGGCCGCGACCCCTGGTGGCAGGCCTGGGAGTGGCCGCTGGAGATCCGCTGGTCGCGCCTGTTCAAGGGCATCGGTTGACCGACGCCGCCCGACCCAACCAGCCCCCATCCATGCCGGACGCCGGCCGTCCCGGCGCGACGGACTCCGACCGCCTCCCCGAGGCCGACGCCGCCCTCGGCCACAGCTTCCGCCACCCCGAGCTGCTGCGCCAGGCGCTGACCCACCGCTCCGCCGCCCACGGCACCGCGTCCGGCCGCATGCGCCCCGGCCAGAAGGGCCAGGGCTCCAACGAGCGCCTCGAGTTCATCGGCGACCGCGTGCTCGGCCTGCTCGTCGCGGAGTGGCTCGCCGAGCGCTTCCCCGACGAGCAGGAGGGCCAGCTCGGCCCCCGCCACGCCCAGCTCGTCTCGCGCCCTGTGCTCGCCGGGATCGCGGAGGCCGCCGGGCTGTCGCGCGTCCTCTCCGTCGCGCCCAACGAGGACCGCGCCGGGGTCAAGCGCCTCGCCACCGTGCTGGCCGACACCCTGGAGGCGGTCCTCGGCGCGGTCTTCCTCGACGCCGGCCTCGACGCCGCGCGCGTCCTGGTGCGCCGCTGCTGGGCCGGCGCCATGACCGCCCAGGTCCTGCCGCCCAAGGACCCCAAGACCGCGCTGCAGGAATACCTGCTCGGCCGCGGCCGGGCGCTGCCGGTCTACGAGGTCGCCTCCCGAGAGGGGCCATCGCACAACCCCAGCTTCGTCATCACCGTGACCGCCGCCGGCCAGACCGGCACCGGCACCGCCGGCTCCAAGCGCATCGCGGAGCGCGACGCCGCGCTGGACCTGCTGGCAAGGCTCGCGTGAGCGGGGACAGGAAGGCCAGGGGCTCTGCCCCTGGACCCCGCCAAAGGCTCGCCTTTGGAAACCCCTACGAGGAAGCAGTAAAGTCAACGTGCTGCGGAAAATACTTCTCCGGCAGCCTTATTCGCATGAGGCCGCGCGCCATGTTCCCGATCCAGATCGGATGCGGGTCCGGGGTCGCTGACCCCGGCGGGTCCAGGGCAGAGCCCTGGCCTTGCGTCCTTCGCACAGGCTCCCAGGACCCCCCATGACCACACGCTGCGGCTTCGCCGCCATCGTCGGCGCCCCCAACGCCGGCAAGTCCACGCTGCTCAACCGCCTGGTCGGCGCCAAGCTCTCCATCGTCAGCCCCAAGGCGCAGACCACCCGCTTCCGCGTGCTCGGCGTGATGATGCGCGACGTGCGCGACGCAGCCGGGGCCGACACCCGCGCGCAGATCCTGCTCGTCGACACGCCCGGCATCTTCAAGCCGAAGCGCAAGCTCGACCGCGCCATGGTCAAGGCCGCCTGGACCGGGGCCGAGGACGCCGACCTCACCCTGCTGCTGGTCGACGCCAAGTACGGCAACACCGAAGCCGTGCGCGGCATCGTCGGCCGCCTCAAGGAGGCCGGGCGCCGCGCCTGGCTGGTGCTGAACAAGACCGACCTGGTCGAACCGGCGGCCCTGCTGCCTCTGATCGACGCCCTCTCGCAGCTCGCCGGCTTCGAGGAGATCTTCATGGTCAGCGCCAACACCGGCGACGGCCTCGACCGGCTGATGGACACGCTCGCCCTTGCGCTGCCCGAGGGCCCCTACCTCTACCCCGAGGACGACCTCACCGACCTGCCCGACCGCCTGCTTGCCGCCGAGGTGGTGCGCGAGCAGATCTTCCTGCAGACCCACGAGGAGGTGCCCTACGGTGCCACGGTGGAGACGGAGAGCTTCAAGGAGAAGCCCGACGGTTCCGTGCGCATCGAGGCCACGATCTACGTCGGCCGCGCCAGCCACAAGGGCATCCTGATCGGGGCCGGCGGCGCGCGCATTAAGACGCTCGGCGCCCGCGCCCGCGAGCACCTGGGCTCGCTGCTGGAGCGGCCGGTGCACCTGTTCCTCAACGTCAAGGAACGCGCGGGGTGGGACGAGGAGCGGGCCCGGCTGCGGGCGATCGGGCTCGACGATCCGGGGTAAAGGCAGACAGGGAGCAAGGCCGGGCTCTGCCCAGACCCGTCAAAGGCTAGCTTTTGGAATCCTTTTAAAAGAAGTGTCTACAAGGTTATTCTCGACCAGGATGCGATGAGTGTGACGGGCGACTGCCGGGAACTGTCCGGGCGTGCCGCTTCGCGAGATGGTTTCCAAAGGCCTCGGGCCTTTGGCGGGTCCGGGCAGAGCCCGGCCTTGCTTCCTCCCTGCAGAGGCCCGGCACCGATGGACTGGGACGCCCCCGCGATCATCCTCTCCGTCCGCCCTTTCGGCGAGGGCGACGCGCTGGCCACCGTGCTGACCGAGGCGCACGGCCCGCACCGCGGCCTCGCCAAGGGCGGCGCCTCGCGCGCGAGGTCCGGCTTGTGGCAGCCCGGCAACCTCGCCCAGGTCCGCTGGACCGGCCGCCTCGCCGACCAGCTCGGCGCGTTCACCGCCGAGATGGTCCACGCCACCGCCGCGCGCGCCATGCCCGACCCGCTCTCGCTCGCGATCCTGGCCTCCGCCTGCGCGGTCGCCGACGGCGCGATCCCCGAGCGCGAGCCCCACCCCCGCGTGTTCGGCGAACTGCTGCACCTGCTCGCGACCCTGGACGGCGCCGCCAGCCTCGCTCCGCTGATCCGCTGGGAGGCCGGCCTGCTCGCCGACCTCGGCTACGGCCTCGACCTGGCCGCCTGCGCCCTGTCCGGCGCCACGACCGGCCTCGCGTGGGTGTCGCCCCGCACCGGCCGCGCGGTCGCCGACGCAGCCGCCGGCCCGTGGCGCGACCGCCTCCTGCCGCTGCCCGCGCTGCTGCGGCCCGGCACCAACGACACGGCGGGCGCGCCCGGCGACTGGCGCGACGGCCTGCGCCTGACCGCCCACTTCCTGGCGCGCGACGCCTTCGGCCACACCCACAAGCCGCTGCCGCCCGCCCGCCTGCGCCTCGCCGACCGGGTCGAGGCTGAGGCAGCCAGGGCCGAACCGGCCGCGAGCCTGCCTGAGGCGTGACGCCACACGGCCCTTGAGCCTGACCGGGCAGGCAAGCAAGGTTGAGGCTCTGCCTCAAACTCCGCCAAAGGCAAGCCTTTGGAATCCAATCCTTAAGTATAGGGTTTCCAAAGGGCTCGGCCCTTTGGCGGGTCTGGGCAGAGCCCAGCCTTGCTTGCTGACAGGTCGGTGTCAGAGACCCCTGGAGCCTGTTCCAGAGACGGGTTCCGAGGCAGAGCCCGTTCTCGGCGGTCCCGCCCTGCCGCACCGGCTCCGGCATGTCCCGGTGTGCCCACCCGTAGTCCTTCGCCGCCGCCTCGTGTCCCGTTCATGTTCCCTTCACCGCGGTCTGCCTACCTTGCTCCCGTGCCCGCACCGGCCGGCACCGCGGACTCCGAAACAGGGACGGCGGCATGAGGGCGCTCAGGCGGGGCGGCGGGGCGCGCGACACGGCCCTGCAGCGCTACAGCGTCGGCCTCGGCCAGCTTGCCGAGCGGCGGATGCTCGATGCGGCGCTGACCGGCGCCCGACTCGAGGCGGAGCGCGAGGCGTTCGAGGCCACCCTGGCACGGCGCGAGATCGAGGCCGTCGCCGCCTCGCTCCGCCAGGAGATCGAGGCCCGCCTCGGCACCCAGTCGCGCCTGTCCTATCTCGCCACCCACGACCCGCTGACCGCCCTGCCCAACCGCGTCCTGCTCGGCGAGCGGCTTCTCGCCACCGCGCTGGCCGCCCGCGAGGGCAGGCACCGGATGGCGCTGCACTACCTCGACCTCGACAACTTCAAGGACGTCAACGACAGCTTCGGCCACGCCGTCGGCGACGTGCTGCTGCGCCAGGTCGCCGAGCGCATCGCCGGCGAGCTGCGCGAGGGCGACACCGTGGCCCGCCTGGGCGGCGACGAGTTCGCCGTGCTCCAGGCCGCGCCCCGCGACGCGGCCGAGGCGCGCGCGCTGGCCGAGCGGATCATCGCCAGGATCGGCGAGCCGTTCCTGATCGAGGGCCGCCCGATGTTCGTCGGCGCCTCGTTCGGCGTCACCCTGTTCCCCGACGACGTGGCCCACGCCCCGGACGAGCCCCCCGACACCATCGCCCTGCACCGCAACGCCGACCTCGCGATGTACCAGGCCAAGGGGGAGGGCGGGAACCGCTGCCGCTTCTTCGACGACACGCTGAGCCGGCGCGCCCACCGCCGCGCCACGCTGGAGCACGCGCTGCGCGAGCCGGCGCTGTTCGGCCAGCTTCAGGTGATGTTCCAGCCGCAGGTCGACATGCGCCACGGCGGCCCGGTCGGCGTCGAGGCCCTGCTGCGCTGGAACCACCCGAGCTACGGCGCCGTCTCGCCCGAGGAGTTCATCCCGCTGGCCGAGGCCTCCGGCCTGATCTGCGGCATCGGCACCTGGGTGCTGCGCGAGAGCTGCCGGCAGGCCGCGGCGTGGCGGGATGCGGGGCTGGCGCCGTTCTCGGTCGCCGTCAACGTCTCAACCGCCCAGATCCGCGACGGCCGGCTGCAGCAGCTGGTGGCCGCGATCCTCGCCGAGACCGGCCTGCCCGCCGCCTGGCTCGAGCTGGAGATCACCGAGACCGGCATCATGCGCAACACCCACGCCGCCGCCGAGACCCTGGCCGCGCTGCACCGGCTCGGCGTCGGCCTGTCCATCGACGACTTCGGCACCGGCTACTCGTCGCTGAGCTACCTGCGTCGCCTGCCAGTGGACCGCATCAAGATCGACCGCTCCTTCGTCGCCGACGTCACCACCAGCGAGGACGCCGCCGTGCTCGCCGCCACCATCGTCCGCCTTGCCCACAGCCTGCGCCTCGAGGTCGTGGCCGAGGGCGTGGAGACGCAGGCGCAGGCCGACTTCATCGCCGCGACCGGCTGCGACTACGCCCAGGGCTACCACTACAGCCACCCGCTCGCCGCGGGCGAGGTGCCGGGGTACTTGCGCCGCACGGCCCGACCGCCCGCCGCCCCGTCGCCGCATACCCCGTCGCCGCATACCCCGTCGCCGCAAGCCCTGTCCCTGCTGGAAGCACAATCCCTGCCGGAGGCCACGCCATGACCATGACGCTGCTCGCGCCACCGATGCAGACCCCGCCGCCCGGCGAGCCTGCCCGCCCGGCCGGCGCAGCGTCCGCGACGATCCCCGCGCATCCGGCCGCCCTGGTTCCCGCACCGGAGCCGGGCGCGAACCCCGGCCTGGCGGCTGCCGTCGCGCCGGCGTCCCCGGTGGCGGCACGCGAGCGGGTCAGGGCAGGCCGGGTGGTCTCGACCTCCGGCAGCCACGTCATCATCCTGCTCGCGCAGGACCCGCACGTCCTCGCGATGGCGCAGATGGGCGGCCTGGTCAGCGCGCGCATCCCGGGCGCCACCGTCTACGGCCTGATCGAGGGCATGAGCACGCCGATGCCGCTGCCGGCGGGCGAGGAGCAGGAGCTCAGGGTCGCCGAGATCAGCATCATCGGCGAGGCGCCCGACACCGCGGGCGCGCGGGTGTTCCGCCGCGGCGTGTCCCGGCTGCCCACGCTCGACAGCGCCGTGCACTTCGCCTCCAGCGAGGACACGCTGACCGTGTTCGACCTGCCCAACCGGCAGTCGGTGTGCGTCGGCAGCATCCACCAGGACCCGTCGGTCCCGGCCCGGGTCAGCGTCGACGACCTGCTGTGCAAGCATTTCGCGATGCTCGGCACCACCGGCACCGGCAAGTCGTGCGCCCTCACGCTGGTGCTCAAGCGCATCCTCGAGCGCAGCCCCAACGGTCACATCCTGCTGCTCGACCCGCACGGCGAGTACGGCCAGGCGTTCGGCGAGCGCGCCGAGCACCTCGGCGCCGACAACTTCCGGCTGCCCTACTGGCTGTTCAGCTTCGACGAGCTGGTCGAGATCATGTTCGGCCACGCGAGGGGGTCGATGGACGCCGAGATCATGTGCCTGCGCGAGCTCGTGCTGGCGGCCCGGCTCGCCCATGTCGGCGCCGGCGCCGACCGCAGCGGCGTCACCGTCGACACCCCGGTCCCCTACATGATGAGCGACATCAACCGCCTGCTCGACGTGGCGATCGGCAGCCTGGAGAACCGCGGCAACATTTCGGCCTATCTGCAGATCCGCGCCAGGATCGCGGTGCTGCAGAACGACCGGCGCTACGCCCTGCTGTTCGACACCGGGGTGGTGGTGCGCGACACCCTGGCCGAGCTGGTCGGGCGCATCTTCCGCATCCCCGCCGACGGCCGTCCGCTCGCGGTCCTCGATCTCGCCAGCGTCCCGTCGGAAGTGCTCAACGTCGTGGTCGCGGTCATCGGGCGCCTGGCCTTCGACTTCGCGGTCTGGGGCGGGCAGCGCGCGCCGCTGCTCCTGGTCTGCGAGGAGGCGCACCGCTACGCCCCCCAGGACACCGCCCTCGGCTTCGAGCCGGCCAAGCGCGCCCTCGCCCGCATCGCCAAGGAAGGCCGCAAGTACGGCATCAGCCTCGGCGTGATCAGCCAGCGCCCCTCCGAGCTGGACGCCACCATCCTGTCGCAGTGCAACACCGTGTTCGCGTTCCGCATGTCCAACGAGCGCGACCAGGAGATCATCCAGGCCACGCTGTCGGAGGCCTCGCCGGCGATGTTCTCCGCCCTGCCGTTCCTCGGCAACGGCGAGGCGATCGGCATCGGCGAGGGCGTGCCGGTGCCGGTGCGGCTGCGCTTCGCGGCGCTGCCCGACAGCGAGCGGCCGCGCAGCACCTCGGCCTCGTTCTCGGCGCGCTGGGCGGCGGAGGAGGGCGGCGAGGACACCCGGCTCGACCGCTTCGTCCACGCACTGCGGGACCGCAAGGCGGCGGGCACGGCGGGAGACTGAGGCGGCGCCAGGGGAAGCAAGGTTGAGGCTCTGCCTCAAACTCCGCCAAAGGCGAGCCTTTGGAAACCTCGACTTAAGACCCCTTTATCAAATGCCGGTCCAGGGGCGGCTCGCCCCTGGCGGGTCTCGGCAGAGCCCAGCCTTGCTTCCTTGCGAGCCAGCCGCCTTGACGCCCGGACCCGCTGACCCCACACCGCGTCCATGGACACCGCCGCAGGACATATCGAGAACACACCCCTCGCCGACGCGCTGAGCGAGCGCTACCTCGCCTACGCCCTGTCGACCATCACCTCGCGCTCGCTGCCCGACGTCCGCGACGGGCTGAAGCCCGTCCACCGCCGCCTGATCTACGGCATGGCCCAGCTCCGCCTCGACCCCACGGCCGGCTTCAAGAAGTGCGCGCGCGTGGTCGGCGACGTGATGGGCAAGTACCACCCGCACGGCGACAGCTCGATCTACGAGGCCATGGTCCGCCTCGCCCAGGACTTCGCGGTGCGCTACCCGCTGGTCGAGGGCCAGGGCAACTTCGGCAACATCGACGGCGATAACGCGGCCGCCATGCGCTACACCGAGGCGCGCATGACCACCGTCGCCGCCCTGCTGCTCGACGGCATCGACGAGGACGCCGTCGACTTCCGCCCCACCTACGACGGCGTCGAGACCGAGCCGGTCATCCTGCCGTCGGCGTTTCCCAACCTGCTCGCCAACGGGGCGGCCGGCATCGCGGTCGGCATGGCGACCTCGATCCCGCCGCACAACGCCGGCGAGGTCTGCGCCGCCGCCCTGCACCTGATCGCCCACCCCGACGCCTCCACGATCGACCTGCTCGCCCACATGCCCGGCCCGGACTTCCCGACCGGCGGCACCCTGATCGAGGATCCGCTCGCCCTGGTGCAGGCCTACGAGACGGGGCGAGGCGGGTTCCGCGTGCGTGCCCGCTGGGCGGTCGAGCAGGGGCGCATGGGCCTGTGGTCGATCGTGGTCACCGAGATCCCCTACCAGGTGCAGAAGGCCCGCCTGATCGAGCAGATCGCCGAGCTGATGGAGCTGAAGAAGCTGCCGCTGCTGGGCGACATCCGCGACGAGAGCACCGAGACCGTGCGCCTCGTCCTCGAGCCCAAGACCCGCGGCGTCGAGCCGGAGGTGCTGATGGAGACGCTGTTCCGCGCGACCGCGCTGGAGTCGCGCTTCCCGCTGAACATGAACGTGCTCGACGCGACCCGCACGCCGGGCGTGATGGGCCTGCGCGCGGTGCTGCGCGCCTGGCTCGACCACCGCCACGAGGTGCTGGGCCGCCGCTCGCGCCACCGCCTCGCCGCCATCGAGCGCCGGCTGGAGATCCTCGGCGGCCTGCTCGCAGCCTACCTCAACCTCGACGAGGTGATCCGCATCATCCGCGAGGAGGACGACGCCCGCGCCAGCCTGATGGCCGCCTTTGGCCTCTCCGAGCTGCAGGCCGACTCGATCCTCAACATGCGCCTGCGCAGCCTGCGCCGCCTGGAGGAGATCGAGATCCGCCGCGAGCACGCGGCCCTGGAGAAGGAGCTGGCCGGCCTGCAGGGCCTGCTCGGCAGCGAGGCGCAGCGCTGGCGCCGCATCGCCTCCGAGATCGCCCGCGTGCGCAAGGACTTCGGCAGCGGCCCGCTCGGCGACCGTCGCACCGTGATCGGCGCCGTGCCTGCGGCGATCGCGATCAGCGACATCGTCCCCGTCGAGCGCGAGCCGCTCACCGTGATCCTGTCCGAGAAGGGCTGGCTGCGCGCCGCCAAGGGCCATGCGCTCGATCCCGCGGCGCAGAAGTTCAAGGAGGGCGACAGCCTGCGCCTCGCCCTGGAGTGCGAGACCACCGACCGCCTCTGCCTGCTCGGCACCAACGGCCGCGTCTACACCCTGCGCGCCTCCGAGCTGCCGCGCGGCCGCGGCGACGGCCAGGCGATCCGTGTCCTGGTCGAGCTGGCGGCAGGCGACGACCTCGCCGCGCTGTTCGTCTGGCGCCCCGGCCTGCGCTGGCTCCTCGCCTCGACCGGCGGCCGCGGCCTCGTCGTCGCCTCCGACGACCTGCTCGCCGAGAAGCGCACCGGCAAGCAGGTGCTCAACGCGCGCGACGGCGAGACCGCGCTGCTCTGCATCCCCGCGGTCGGCGACCACGTGGCCCTGATCGGCGAGAACCGGAAGCTGCTGGTGTTCCCGCTCGTCCAGGTGCCCGTGCTCTCGCGCGGCACCGGCGTCACCCTGCAGCGATTCAAGGACGGCGGCCTGCGCGACGCCCGCGTGTTCGCCCTGGCCAGTGGCCTGACCTGGCGCCTTGGCGAGAAGACCCGCACCGAGACCAACCTGCGCGACTGGATCGGCGAGCGCGGCCAGGCCGGCAGGGCGCCGCCCTCGGGCTTTCCCCGGTCCGGGCGCTTCGAGTAGCAGCCAGGAAGGCCAGGGCTCTGCCCTGGACCCGCCAGGG
Source organism: uncultured Acetobacteraceae bacterium (assembly GCA_964236585.1). Taxonomy (GTDB): domain Bacteria; phylum Pseudomonadota; class Alphaproteobacteria; order Acetobacterales; family Acetobacteraceae; genus CAXSEF01. Next base: position 9,783 of record CAXSFE010000044.1, on the reverse strand, counting down.
GCAGCGCCCCTGGACCGGCCTCCATTCGGCCCTGCGGCACGGCCCGCAGCGTCGGGACTCAGCCCCGGAGTCGTGGTTTCCAAAGGCCTCGGCCTTTGGCGGGTCCAGGGCAGAGCCCTGGCCTTGCCTGCCGCTCTCAGGCCGGAGTGCCACCCGCCGCCATGCCTTGCAGCGCCTCCGCCACCCGGTCGATGACCCCGCCCCAGTTCCCCGGCGCCGCCTGCCGCACGATGCGCATCCGCGGGTACCAGGGGCTGTCCTCCCGCCCGTGCAGCCAGCGCCAGCACGCGTCGAACCGGTCGAGCATCAGCACCGGCCGACCCAGCGCGCCCGCGAGGTGGACCATCGCGGTGTCCACGCTGACCACGACGTCCAGGCAGGCCACCACGGCCGCGGTGTCCGCGAAGTCGCGCGCGCCCGACACGCCGTCGTGCAGCACGAGCCCCGCGACCGAGCCGGCCTGCGCGGCGGCGGGTCCTGTCTGCAGCCCGACCAGCCTCATCCCCGCCAGCGCGCCCAGCGGCGCCAGCGCGGCCAGGCCGATGCTGCGCCGCCGGTCGATCGCGGCGAAGCCCGGCTGCCAGGGGCGAGACTGCCCGGCCCAGGCGAGGCCGACGCGCAGCCCGCCGCCGGCGCCGCCGAGAGCCCGCGCGAGCCCCGCCTCGGCCGCCAGGATCGCGTGGGCGTCCGCGTGCAGGTAGGGCGTGGCCGACGGGATCGTGTCCAGCGCGGTGCCGAACACGCGCGGCAGGCTGAGCATCGGGCAGTGCCAGTCCCAGGAGCCGGACGCCCCGTCGCCGGACGCCCCACTGCCGGCCGCAGCGTCCTCGACGACCTCGATCCCCGGCCCGAGCGAGCGCAGCAGCCGCACCAGCGGCGCCGGCACCTGGGCCACGACCCGCGCGCCCGCCGCCGCCAGCAGGGGCAGGTAGCGCGCGAACTGCAGCGTGTCGCCGAACCCTTCCTCGTGGGTGCACAGCACGCGGCACCCGCGCAGCGCCGCGAGGCCGCCCGGCAGCTCGGCCAGGGCCGGCAGCAGGCGCGAGCGGGGCAGGGCGGTGTGACCCGGCAGCGAGAGACGCGCCTCGTACTCCGGCCACCCCGCCTCCAGCCGCCCCGCGTGCAGCAGTGCCACCGCGTGGTTGAGCCGGATCTGCCCGTCGCGCGGCGCCAGTTCGGCCGCGCGGCGCAGCAATGGCACCGCCTCGTCGAGGCGCCCGAGCAGGCGCAGCGTGTTGCCCAGGTTGGTCCAGTGCCGCGGGTTGCCGGGCGAGCGTGCTCCCAGCGCGCGGAACTGCGCGAGCGCCTCGTCCGCGCGACCCAGCGACACCAGCACCGTGCCCTGCAGCCCGAGCGCCGCCTCGTCGCCCGGCCGAAGCGCCAGCCAGCCGTCGATCGCGTCGAGCGCTTCCGCGTCGTCCCCGGCCTCGTGCAGCAGCTCGGCCAGGGCGCGCCGCAGCCGCGTGTCGTCGGGCGCGTGGGCCAGGCAGGCGCGCAGGACACGGCCGTAGCCATCCTGCAGGCGCGCACGTCGCAGCAGCCCGAGCAGGTCAAGGCAGGGATGCGCGTGCCCGGGGCGGCGTGCCGCTACGCCCGAAAGCAGCGCCGCCGAACGCTCGGCCAGCACAGCCGGTGCCGACCGGGAGGCTTCCGCGGCATCGGGCCTGGCGCGTCCCGCCGGGAAGTCCGCCTCCGTGCGCGCGGACCAGCCACCCAGCGCAAGGCCGGCCAGGAGCGACGCCTCCAGGTCGGCGGGGTCGGCGTCGGCGAAACCGCCCGCATCGCCGAAGGCGGCCTCGAAGCGCCCGGCGTGCAGGGCGTCGAACGCGCGCCGCAGCGCCGCCTGCCGCAGACCCGGATCAGGCGTGGACGGGCCCGCCCGCGGCATCGGCGCGAGGCCGCCCGGTGTCAGCGGTGCCCGCCGCCGCCGCCGCCGTGGAAGCCGCCACCGCCGCCGCCGAAGGCACGGCCGCCGAACCCCCCGCCGCCGCGATACCCGCCCCAGCCGCCACGGTAGCCGTAGCCGCCGAAGCCGCCCCGGTAGCCGAAGCCGCCGAACCCGTAGCCGAACCCGAATCCGAACGGGCTGTACAGCCCAGTTCCGATGTATCCGGGGAAGTATCCGTAGCCTGCCCCGTAGAACGGTGCGTATCCGTACCCGCCGTACCCGTATCCGGCGCCATAGCCGTAGGGATAGCCGCCGTAGTAGCCGTAGCCGTACGGATACACGCAGCCGCCGAGCAGCGGCGTCATCGCGACCAGCGGCAGCAAGGCCCGCTTCAACGCCAGTGATACCTTCATGTGTTCCCCATCCGACCTGAAATCGAAGCAATTCGCTGCCAGGAAGATGGTGCTGGATCGGGTGTTTTCGATGGCAGAAACGTAACGCGACGGTTTCGCCCGCGCCGGCCCCCGGCGGGGCCGCGGCGCCCGGAAGGTCCCGCTCAGCCGGGGCTGGAGACCGGCAGGTTCGCGGCCCGGCCTTCCTCGCGCGGCTCCAGCAGCAGGGCGACCAGCCCGCTCCACCCGGTCTGGTGCGAGGCGCCCACCCCGCGCCCGTCGTCGCCGTCGTAGTACTCGTGGAACAGCACCAGCCCCGCCCCGTCGGCGGCCGCCTGCAGCGCCGGGTACGCCGCCATCACCGGGCGCCTGCCGTCCGGGTCCAGCAGGCTGAGCCGGGTCAGGCGGCGCGACAGCTCCTCCGCCACCTGGCTCAGCGTGCGCTGCTGCCCGGAGCCTGCGGGGCACTCCACGGTGAACTCGTCGCCGTAGTAGCGGTGGAACTCGTAGAGCGCCTCGATCAGCAGGTAGTTGGTCGGCAGCCACACCGGCCCGCGCCAGTTGGAGTTGCCGCCGAACAGCCGCGAGTCGGACTCCGCCGGCAGGTAGGCGACGCTGAACACCTGGGCGCCGTGGCGGAACTCGTAGGGATGGTCGCGGTGCACGCGCGAGATCGCCCGCAGGCCATAGGGCGAGAGGAACTCGGCCTCGTCGAGCGCCCGGGCCAGCAGGCGCTTGGTCCGGTGGCCGCGCAGCAGCGAGAGCAGGAAGGTGTCGCCGCGCCCGGCCTCCTCCCAGCGCGAGATCAGCCCGGCGAGGTCGGGCCGGTGCGTCACGAACCAGCGCGCGCGCTCGGTGAACCACGGCACCTGCGCCAGCAGCTCGGGCTCCAGCACCAGCACCGCCAGCATCGGCAGCAACCCGACGGTGGAGCGCACCCGCAGCGGCACCGGCGCCTGCCCCGGCACGCGCAGCACGTCGTAGAAGAACTCGTCCTGCTCGTCCCACAGCCCGACGCCGCTGGCGCCGACGCCGTTGACCGCGGCCGCGATGAACAGGAAGTGCTGGAAGAACTTGATCGCCATGTCCTCGTAGACGGCGTTCTCCAGCGACAGCTCGAGCGCAATGCGCATGAGCTGGAGCGCGTAGGCGGCGACCCAGGCGGTGCCGTCGGCCTGGTCGATGGTGCCGCCGGTGGGAAGGGGCTGCGAGCGGTCGAAGATGCCGATGTTGTCGAGCCCGAGGAAGCCGCCCTGGAAGATGTTGCGGTCGGCCTCGTCCTTGCGGTTCACCCACCAGCCGAAGTTCAGGCACAGCTTGTGGAACACGCGCTCCAGGAAGCCGCGGTCGCCGGTCCCGGTGAGCCGCTGCTCGGCGAGATACACCCGCCACGCCGCCCAGGCCGCGACCGGCGGGTTCGCGTCGCCGAAGCTCCACTCGTAGGCGGGGAGCTGGCCGTTCGGGTGCATGCAGCGCGCCCGCAGCAGCAGCAGCATCTGGTCCTTGGCGAACTCCGGGTCGATCGCCGCGAAGACGATCGCGTGGAAGGCCAGGTCCCACGACGCGTACCACGGGTACTCCCAGGCGTCCGGCATCGACACGATGTCGGCGTTCACCAGGTGGCCCCACTCGTGGTTGCGCGCGTGCCTGCGCGCCTCCGCGGGCGCGGGCCGGCCGGGGTCGCCGTCCAGCCAGCGTCGCACGTCGAGGCCGAAGTACTGCTTGGACCAGACCATGCCGGCGAACGCCGCGCGCTGCACCATGCGCGCGTCCGGGTCGGCGATGCCCCCCTGCAGGGCGGCGTAGAACGCGTCGGTCTCGGCGATGCGCCGGGCGAACACCGCGTCGTGGTCGGCGAAGGCCTCGCCGTCCGACGCGGCCGGGCGGAAGCGCAGGCGGAGGACCGTGGCGGCGCCCGCCTCCAGCGACAGGGCGTGGTGCGCCGCGACCTTGGTCCCGGACCGCGCGGCGGTGGCGCCGGCGACACCGCCGACGACGTGGTCGTTGATGCCGTCCTTGAACGGGCCGGACGGGTCGCCGGTGCCCGGGCCGGGGCATCGCCGCGGGTTGGTCTCGTTGTCGCAGAACAGCCAGGCCGGCGCGCCGTCGGCCGACAGCACGCGGTCCTCCATCGCCGGGTGGCGCGCAGCGACCGCGCCGTCCCGCAGCGCGAGCTCCGGGCGCGCGACCGGGTCGCCCCACGCCCAGTCGTTGCGCGCCCAGAGCTGCGGCAGCACGTGCAGCGTGGCCGCGGCGTCGCCGCGGTTGTGCACCGTGACCCGCATCAGGATGTCGCCCGGCTCGTCGCGCGCGTATTCGACCGTCACGTCGAAGTAGCGCTCGGCGTCGAACACCCCGGTGTCGAGGATCTCGTACTCGCCCACGTGCGGGCCGCGCCGGGCGTTCTCGTCGATCAGGTGCTGGTAGGGGTACTCGGCCTGCGGATACTTGTAGAGCATGCGCAGGTAGGCGTGGGACGGCAGGGCGTCCTGGTAGAAGTACAGCTCCTTGACGTCCTCGCCGTGGTTGCCCTGGGCGTTGGTCAGGCCGAACAGGCGCTCCTTGAGGATCAGGTCGCGTCCGTTCCACAGCGCGAGCCCGAGGCACCAGTGCAGGTTCTCGTCGGCAAATCCCGCGAGCCCGTCCTCGCCCCAGCGGTAGGCGCGGCTGCGGGCGTGGTCGTGGGGCAGGTAGTCCCAGGCGTCGCCGCCCGGGCTGTAGTCCTCGCGCACGGTGCCCCACTGCCGCTCGCTGAGGTACGGGCCCCAGCGGCGCCAGGCGGCGAGGTCCGGGCCGCGCAGGCGGCGCATCTCGGCGGTGTCGAGCACGGACGGGGAGGACGCGGACCGGTCCGACGCGGGCGAGGCGGAGTCGGGCGGGGCGGCCTCGGGGGCATCGGGCCGGGGCGCGTCGGGCGAGGGCGCGTCGGGCGAGGGCGTGGGCACGTTGATCGTCATGTCGGCTCCGCTGGCGGGCGCGCGGCAGGGTGGCGCGTCACCCGGGGCCCGGGCGCCGATGCACGGGGCGTGCCGGCCGACGGCGAAGGGGTGGCTGTCGGGCGGGGTGGCCGTCGGGCGGGGCAGTCGTCAGGCGGCGATCAGCCGCCTGGCCGCGGTGCAGACCTCCGACGGGAGGTAAGGCTTGGCGATGAACAGGTCGCGGCGGGTGAGCAGCGCGCCCACCGCCTCGGACCGCCCGGTGACGAAGATGATCGGCAGCTCCGGGTTGTGCTCGCGGGCGCGGGCGGCGAGCTGCGCGCCGTCCAGCGTGCCGGGGAGCTGCATGTCGGTGAGCATCAGGCGGATCGCGGGGTCGGCCTCGATCAGGCGCAGCGCCGCGTCGCCGGACTCGGCCTCGACCACGTCGAAGCCCTCGTCGGCGAGCGCCTCGGCCAGGGTCAGCCGGATGAGGAACTCGTCCTCGACAATGAGGATGCGTGCGCCGGCCACCGTGTCGGAACCTCCCTGGTCGTCTGCCGGGCCGAGCCACGGCGTGGCAGGACGGCGTAGCACAGGGCGCGGGGGTGCGACAGGCAGGTGGGGCCGGCCTCGCCTGCGCCGGACGCGGGACCCGCGGGCCGCCGGTCCTTTGTGACGGTTTCCAAAGGCTCGCCTTTGGCGGAGTTCGAGGCAGAGCCTCAACCTTGCTTCCTGCCTTGGCCCGGCGTGCTATGACCCCCGCGACGTTCGGAGGCGAGGCCATGGACCCGTTCACGCTGGCGGCCGGCTGGCTGCAGGAGCACCTGCTGGTGCCGGCGCTCTACGCGCTGGACCTGATGGACTGGGAGGACGTGGCCTTCGGCTGGGCGATTTTTGCTATCTACGGCGTGGTCCAGGTTGCCGTGACGTATGCCGTCTGTCTCCCGCTGGAGCGGCTCCGCCCCCTGCAGGTCTGGCCGGACCGCCACGCCGTCGGCGTCGACGTGCTCTACACCCTGGTCTCGCGCGTCGGCGTGTTCCCGCTGGTGACCTTCGTGCTGTTCTACCAGCTGCAGGTCTCGCTCAACGGGTTCCTGACCGACCACGGCTGGGTGCCGCCGACGCTGGAGCGGGTGGCGCCGGTGCTGATGGGGCACCCGGTGCTGACGTTCGCCTGCTACCTGCTGATCCTGGACTGCGCAGACTACTGGCGCCACCGGCTGTCGCACCGCTTCGGCTGGTGGTGGGCGCTGCACTCGCTGCACCACGCGCAGGAGCAGATGACCTTCTGGTCCGACGACCGCAACCACGTGATCGACGACCTGATCCAGTACGTGTGGTTCATGGTGCTGGCCCTGATGATCGGCATCCCACCGATGCAGTTCCCGTTGCTCGTCCTGCTGCAGCGGCTGCTGGAGAGCATGAGCCACGCCAACACCACCGCGCACTTCGGGCGTCTCGGCGACCGGCTGCTGATCTCGCCGCGCTTCCACCGCGCCCACCACGGCATCGCCGCGGCCGGCGAGCGGTCCTGCAACTACGGAGCGGTGCTGCCCTACTGGGACATGCTGTTCCGCACGGCGGACTTCTCGCGGGTCTGCGTGGAGACCGGCGATCCCGGCGCGGAATACGCGCTGGTGCACGGCACCTGGTGGCAGCAGCAGCGCGCGGGCGTGCGGCGCATGGTGCGAATCGTGCGCAGGCAGCGGGAGAAGCGGCGGATGGCGGGGGCCTGAGAAGGAAGGCCAGGGCTCTGCCCTGGAGCCGCCAGGGCGAGCCGCCCTGGACCGGCGCACATGGGGCCTGCAGCACCGGCCGCGACGCCTGGACACCGTCCCAAGTCGAGGTTTCCAAAGGCTCGCCTTTGGCGGAGTTTGAGGCAGAGCCTCAACCTTGCTTCCTACTTCACCACCGTCACGCGCAGCGCGTTCGTCGTCCCCGCCTGCCCGAACGGCACGCCCGCCGCGACCACGATCGTGTGCCCCGGCCCCGCGTGGCCCTCCGCGCGCGCGAACTTCCCGGCGCGCTCCACCGCCTGCGTCATGGTCGCGACCTGCTCGGCGACCACGGCGTGCACGCCCCACACCACGGCCAGGCGCCGCGCGGTGCCGAGCTCGCTGGTGACGCCGAGCACCGGCACCTCCGGGCGGGCGCGGGCGAGGCGCAGCACGGTGGCGCCGGACTGGCTGAACGCCGCGATCGCCTCCGCGCCGATGCTGTGCGCGACCTGGCGGGCGGCGGCCGCGATCGCGTCCGAGATGGTGCCGTCCGGCGCGGGGCGGCTTGCGTCGGTGATGGCGCGCCAGCCGGCGTCCTGCTCGACCCGCGCGACGATGCGGTCCATGATGGTGACCGCCTCGATCGGGAACTGGCCGGCCGCGGTCTCGGCGCTGAGCATCACCGCGTCGGCGCCGTCGAACACCGCGGTCGCCACGTCCGACGCCTCCGCGCGGGTCGGCGCCGGGGCGGTGATCATGCTCTCCAGCATCTGGGTGGCGACGACCACCGGCCGCCCCAGCTGGCGGCAGGCGCGCACGATGCGCTTCTGGGCGAGCGGGACCTCCTCGGGCGGCAGCTCCACGCCGAGGTCGCCGCGCGCCACCATCACGGTGTCGGACAGCGCGATGATCTCGTCGAGCTGATCGAGCGCCTGCGGCTTCTCCAGCTTGGTCATGATCCAGGCGCGGCCGGCGGCGATCTCGCGCGCCTCGGCGACGTCCTCCGGGCGCTGGACGAAGCTCAGGCCGATGTACTCCACGCCCTGCGCCAGCACGAAGTCGAGGTCCTCGCGGTCCTTGACCGTGAGCGCGGGGATGGAGAGCGCCACGTCGGGCACGTTGACGCCCTTGCGGTCCGACAGCGGCCCGCCGGTGACGACCTCGCACTCCAGGTGGTCGCCGCGGTTGCGGTCCACGCGCAGGCGCAGCTTGCCGTCGTCGAGCAGCAGCGTGGTGCCGATGCCGGCCGCCGCCATGATCTCGGGGTGCGGCAGCTGGACGCGCTCGCGGTCGCCGGGGACGGGGCTGAGGTCGAGGCGGAACCTCTGCCCGGTCTGCAGGTGCACGCGCCCGGCGCCGAAGCGGCCGACGCGCAGCTTGGGCCCCTGCACGTCGGCGAGGATGCCGATCGGGCGCCCGACCTTCTCCTCGAGCGCGCGGATCAGCACGATGCGCGCCGCGTGGTCCTCGTGGCTGCCGTGGCTGAAGTTGAGGCGGAACACGTCGGCGCCGGCGTCGAACAGGCGGGCCAGCACCTCGGGCGTGGAGGAGGACGGGCCGAGGGTCGCGAGGATCTTGGTGCGCCGCGATCGTCGCATCTTGCGAAAGCCAGTCATCCCGCCCCCGTACCGGCGGACTGCCGCCGCCGTGCTGTGTCGCCGCGCAGCCCGGGGCCGGACACCCCGCGGTCGCGCCCGTGGCACAGACACCGCCGCCCGCCGTGGCGCAAGGGGTTCCGCGCCGCGGTGCGGGGTGCCATCTACCGCTCCGGCCGACCCGACTCGCCCGTGCGACCGTCACGGCCGGTGCCGGCGCAAGGAGCACACGATGGCACCCGAGATGGACGAGGCGACCCGCACCGGGCTGGAAGCGGCCGCGTTCCGCCGCCTGGTCGCGCACCTGCGCGAGCGCACGGACGTGCAGAACATCGACCTGATGAACCTCGCGGGCTTCTGCCGGAACTGCCTGTCGCGCTGGTATCGCGAGGAGGCGGCGGCGCGCGACATCACGATCGCCGACCCCGACGCGCGCGAGATCGTCTACGGCATGCCGTACCACGAGTGGCAGGCACGCTTCCAGACCGGGGCGGCCCCGGCGGCACAGGCGGCGTTCGCGGCGGCGGAGCGGCACGACTGACCCCAACGGCTGCGCTGCGCGAGCGGCGAGGCAGGCAAGGTCGAGGCTCTGCCTCGAGCTCCGCCAAAGGCAGGCCTTTGGAATCCGCTCCTTAGGAGAGGGTTTCCAAAGGGCTTGGCCCTTTGGCGGGTCCGGGCAGAGCCCGGCCTTGCTTGCCGGTGCTCTGGCCAAGCCTCCGGCAGCCGGATGCGTTGCGCGTCGGCACGTTGCTCAAACCGTCCGGAAGCGAGATGGTCGTGTCGTCGTCTCAGGAGCGTGCCGTGTCCGACGTTGCCGAGAACCGCCTGCCGAAAGCCAAGGTCCCCGCGGCCGAGTCGCTGAAGCCGGAGGGCCTGCTCGGGCTCGCCGTCGCCGTCGTGGTGGTCGCAGCCCTGTTCTTCGCGCGCGAGGTGCTGATCCCGATCACGCTGTCGATCCTGCTCAGCTTCGTGCTGGCACCGCTGGTGCGCCTGCTGCGGCGCATCCGGCTGCCCCGGGTGGTTGCGGTGATCCTGTCCGTGGTCCTGGCGCTGGGCACGATCCTGATGCTCGGCGGCCTGATCGGGCTGCAGGTGGCGCAGCTCGCCGGCGACCTGCCGCAGTACCAGACCACGATCGAGCAGAAGGTGGGCTCGGTGCGGGCGATGACGGTCGGGCGGATGAACGCCGTGATCGCGCGCGTCGGCCCGGCGCTCGGCGGCCCCAGCGGCACGGCGCACCCGGCATCCGGCACGCCGGCCGGCGCTCCCGCC
>CAXSFE010000043.1:0-27042 GCA_964236585.1 uncultured Acetobacteraceae bacterium | reverse complement strand
GCGGCGACGGAGGCGGCGGCGCGCGCAGCGAGAGCGCGACACGGCTGGCGATGCGCCCGTCCAGCTGCCCCGGCACGGCGGCGCTGCCGTCGAACGCGAACTCCTGCCCGGCGTAGCGGCCGGACCCCTTCGCCGACGCCTCGCCCCCGGCCCGGGGCAGCGCGAGCTCCACGGCCCCGAGCACCAGGCCGGGCACCCGGTCCCGCAGGTCCGCGCCCGCGAACCGCAGCCGCGTCTGCCCGACCACCGGCAGGCCCCCGTTCACCGTCGCGCTGGCCAGGCGGGTCGCGAAGTCGAGCGCGTGCAGCGCGGGCAGGTGCAGGGCCGGCAGCAGCGCGTCGAGCCGCTCGAGCGCGGGGGCGGTGCCCTGCGCCTGCAGGTCGTACCGGCCGTCCAGGCTCATCGTCCCGGCCGCCGTCGCCTCCGCGCCGTAGGCGGCGAAGCGCAGCCGCGCGTCCCAGGGCGCGCGCAACCCCCCGGTCGGCCCCCCGGTCGGCCTGGCCGTCGCGGAAAGGCTGAACGGCTGGTCGTCGGCGTAGACGAGCACGGAGGCAAGGTCGAGCGGCCCCTCGGCCGGCACCTCGAGGTCGAGGGAGCGGATGCCGACGACGTGGGTCCGCAGCGGCAGGCGGATCGTCACCATGCCGTTGCGCACGTGCACCGTCCGCACGCGCAGGCTCCATCCCGGGCCCGCCTCCCCGGCCGCCGCGGCCCGTCCCCCCGCATCGGTGTCGAAGACCCAGTTCGGCCTGCCGCCCACCGTCTCGAACAGGATGTTCGGACCCGTCAGCACCAGCTCCGCGATCTCGACCCGCCGGCGCAGCAGGGCGGGCAGGGAGAGCCGCGCCTCGATCCGCTCGGCGTGGGCGATGTCGGGCCGGCTGCCGCCGGGAAGGTTCTCGAGCCGCACGTCCGACACGACGATGGCGGGCCACAGCGACCTGCTGATCGACAGCGCGCCGCCGATAGTGAGGGTGCGCCCGGTCGCCTGCTCCACCGCCGCCACGAGCTGCGGCTTGAAGTCGTTCGGGTCCACGACGGCGACCGCCGCGCCGACGGCCAGCACCGGCAGGGCGAGAACGAGACCCAGCGCGACCACCCACCGCTTGCCCACCGCCCCGCTCCTTCCCGACGCCCGTCCGCTTGGCAGGTCGGGGCGGCCGGCACAAGCGGCGGCCGGCGGCATCGGTGCGTGGAGGCGGCCGACGCCGCCAAACGGTGATGTCTCGGTTCGAAAGGCCAGGGCTCTGCCCTGGACCCGCCAGGGGCGAGCCGCCCCTGGACCGGCCTCACTTAAGTCCAGGTTTCCAGAGGCCCGGCCTTTGGCGGGGTCCCCGCTTTCAAGCAGGGGGGCAGAGCCCCTGGCCTTTCTTCCGGGACTCAAACTGAGACACGACTCGCCAAACATGCCGCCGGACCCACCGCCGGAACGCTCGGCGCCCGGACCGACGACAGGCGCCCCGGCCTGCCGACGCCTCAGCCGCCCGGGAGATGATCGCTCACGGCGCCCTGCTCCGGCGGGTCGCCTGCGCCCGCTCCAGGGACGCCGCCCTGCGGCGTTCCTCCCGCAGCGCCTCGATCGTCGGCCGCCACCAGCCGCGCGCCAGCTCGGCCGGGCCGGGTGGCGTCCGCGCGGGCCAGGCCTGGACGAGCTCGGCATGGCTCGGCCTGCGCCAGCCCGCCCAGACCAGCGCGGCGGGCCCGGCCGCGACGCCCGGGTAGAAGCGGGCGGCGACCGGCGGCTCGGCAAGCTCGCCGGCGAGCGCCTCGAACACCACGGGGCCCGCGTGGGTCATCAGCACGCGGTCGGGCGGCGGCAGCGCGTCCTCCGGCACGGGGTAGCGGTGCCGGCGACGCTCGGCCGCCTCGGCCCGCCTGTCGCCTTGTTCGGGGGAGGCCTTGCGGCCCTCCTGCCGCCTGCGCCGCGCCTCGGGCTCGGCCTGGCGGGCGGCGTCCTCGATGGCGGGCCAGTGCCGGCGCAGCTCCTCGAACGAGCGGAACGGCACGCGCCACGCCTTCGAGGCCGGGTCCCAGCGCGCCCAGGGCACGGCCCGCAGCGCGGCGACGACGTCGCGCGAGTACGGCGTGCGGACCGCGAGGTCGTCGGCGGCCTCCAGGTAGGGGCTGTCGATCGGCTCGAACGTGAAGGCGTCGCGGCCGCGCTGGTCGGCATGGGCCAGCACGCCCGTCCACTCGCGGCTCGCCCAGCGGGCCAGGCGCCCCTGCGCCGTCGTGCCCGGCACGAACCAGGCCCCCAGGTCGTCGCGCCACCGGGCGCGGGGGAACGCCTCGCGGAAGCGCTCCACGGTCATTCGGTCGTACGGGAAGGCCGCCGTCGCCCCGGGCGCGCCCCCGCCGGCGTCGCGCTGCGTCGCGCTGAACTCCGCCGCGTCGTCGCTCACTTACGCCCCCTTCCATGACGATGCGGCCTGCCGCTCCCCGCGTCCTGGGCGGACGGGCCGCGGCACGCTACTCTGTCCCGCCGCAGCAAGGTCGCCCGAAACGTCGGCGGGAAGCGACCGGATTGCGCGTCTGGAGGCCTGGTCCATGCGTCTTCCGTTCCCGGCACTGGTGCTGACCGTGGCACTCGCGGCCTCCGTCCACGCGGAGCCGTCCGACAGGAACGATCCCTACCTCTGGCTGGAGGACGTCCATGGCGAGCGGGCCATGGACTGGGTGAACGCGGAGAACGCGAAGACCCTGAACGTCCTGGAGAACGATCCCCGCTACGCCGGGCTCCACGCCGCCGCCCTGGAGATCGCCGAGGCCAGGGACCGCATCCCGGCGCCGCGCATCATCGGCGGCGAGGTCTACAACTTCTGGCAGGACGCCGACCACACGCGCGGCATCTGGCGCAGGACGAGCGTTGCCGACTACCGCGCGCCCGAACCGCACTGGCAGACCGTGCTCGACCTCGACGCCCTGGCGACGCGCGAGGGCGCCAACTGGTTCAACAAGGGCGAGGACTGCGAGCGGACGCAGCAGCGCCGCTGCCTGGTCAGCCTGTCGGACGGCGGCGAGGACGCGACCACCGTGCGCGAGTTCGACCTCCCGACGCAGAGCTTCGTGGCGGACGGCTTCACGCTGCCGCGCAGCAAGCAGGGCGAGGGAACGCTGGAGGTCGGCGACGTCGCCTGGGAAAGCCCGGACGCCATCCTCGCCGCCCGCGAGTGGAACCCCGGCGAGCTCACCGCCGCCGGCTACCCCTACGTGGTCAAGCGGATCACGCGCGGACAGCCCGTCTCCGCGGCGCAGGAGGTGTTCCGCGGCAGGCCGACCGACGGCGGCTACGGCGTGGCGCCGGCGACCCTGGTGGACGCGGACGGGCACGGCGTGACCCTGATCAGCCGGCCCCTCTCGACCTTCGAGGCGGAAACGTACCTCCTGGCCGGCCAGCAGGCGGTCCGCCTGCCCCTGCCGCTCAAGTCCGCTGTCCTGGGCCTGGTGGCCGGCCGGCTGGTCGTCAGCATCAACCAGGACTGGACCGCGGCCGGGACGGCGTTCGCGCAGGGCTCGGTCCTGTCGTTCGACCTGGCGGCGCTGAAGGCCGACCCCGCGGACCCGAAGCCGACGCTGGTCTACGCGCCGCAGCCGCGGCAGGCCTTCGACCAGGCCGTCGTCACGCGCGACCGCCTCGTCGTGACCACCCTGGACAACGTGAGCGGGCAGGCCTTCGTCTACGCGCCGACCCCGGACGGCTGGACCTCGACCCGTCTCGACCTGCCCGCCAGCTCCACCCTCGGCCTGGTGGACGCGGACAGCCGCTCCGACCGGGCCTTCGTCAGCGTCGAGAGCTTCCTGACGCCCTCGACCCTGGACGAGATCGACGCGCACACGGGGGACGTCAGCGTCGTCAAGAGCCTGCCCGCCCGGTTCGATGCGTCCCGCGACCAGGTCGACCAGTTCGAGGCGACGTCGACGGACGGCACCAGGATCCCCTACTTCGTCGTGCACCCAAGGGCCATGAAGCTCGACGGCGCCAACCCCACCATCCTCTACGCCTATGGCGGGTTCCAGGTGTCCATGACGCCCGCCTACTCGGCCAGCATCGGCAGGCTGTGGCTGGAGCGCGGCGGCGTCTTCGTGCTCGCCAACATCCGCGGCGGCGGCGAGTTCGGCCCGGCCTGGCACGAGGCCGGGCTGAAGACCGGGCGCCAGGTCATCTACGACGACTTCGCCAGCGTCGCGAAGGACCTGATCGCGAGGGGCGTCACCTCGCCCCGCCGCCTCGGCATCCAGGGCGGCTCCAACGGCGGCCTCCTCATGGGCGTGGAGTTCACCCAGCATCCCGAGCTCTGGAGCGCGGTGGACATCCAGGTGCCGCTCCTCGACATGCTCCGCTTCGAGCAGATCGCGGCAGGCACGTCGTGGACCGGGGAGTACGGCAGCGTCTCCGTGCCAGAGGAGCGGGCGTTCCTGGAGACGATCTCCCCCTACAACAACCTCCGCCCCGGCGTCGCCTACCCGGAGCCCCTGATCTGGACCACCACCAAGGACGACCGCGTCGGGCCGCAGCACGCCCGCAAGTTCGCCGCCAAGCTCGCCGGTCTGGGCATCCCCTACCTGTTCTACGAGGTCACGGAAGGGGGCCACGGGTCGGGCGCCAACCTGAAGGAGAAGGCCGGGACGACGGCGCTGGAGATGACCTACTTCACCCGCAAGCTCATGGACGAAGGCGGGACGCAGTGAACCACTCGCCATCGGAACGACTCGCCTGCGCGACATGATCAGGGTCAGCGTGCCGGGGGCGCCCTGAAGACAGGCAAGGCCAGGGGCTCTGCCCCTGGACCCCGCTCAAGGCAATTGCCTTGAGAATCCCTTCCTTAAGTCAAGGGATCAAAGGGTCCTCGGACCCTTTGCGGGTCTGGGCAGAGCCCAGCCTTGCTTTCTTACTGGCCGACACGTCAGGCCGCCCTGGCCGCCGCCCGCGCGGCGCGCTTCTCCTCCTCGGTCCAGACCCTGTGCTCGCGCGCCTTCTGCGGCCTGACCTCCCGGGCCGGCCCGCCGCCCAGTACCGGCGCGCGCAGGGTCGAGTCCCGCGCCGCGTCCGAATGCCACGGGTGGTCGGCCCGGACGTCCAGGGCGCGCCCGATCTCGCGCTCCACGTCGCGCAGCCAGGCGCGTTGCTCGGCGTCGCAGAGCGTGACGGCGACGCCGCTGCGCCCCGCGCGGCCGGTGCGGCCGATGCGGTGGACGTAGCTCTCCGGCAGGCTCGGCAGGTCGTGGTTGAAGACATGCGTCACCGTCTCGACGTCGATGCCGCGCGCCGCGATGTCGGTGGCGACCAGGACCTGCACGGCCCCGGCGCGGAAGGCGTCCAGCGCGCGCTCCCGCTGGCCCTGCGACCTGTTGCCGTGCAGGGCCTCGGCGGTGACGCCGGCTTCGGCGATGAAGGCGCACACCTCGTTGGCGATATTCTTCTGCAGGGTGAAGACCACCGCCTGGCCGACCCCGGGCGCGCGCAGCAGCGCCAGCAGCGCCGCCTTCTTGTCGGCCGCGTCGA
The DNA here is from genome assembly GCA_964236585.1 of uncultured Acetobacteraceae bacterium. Lineage (GTDB taxonomy): Bacteria > Pseudomonadota > Alphaproteobacteria > Acetobacterales > Acetobacteraceae > CAXSEF01. Next base: position 21,539 of record CAXSFE010000043.1, on the reverse strand, counting down.
CGAACATCACCGACTGCTCGATCCGCTCGACGGGGGTCGAGGGCGGGGCGACCTCGACCGTCGCCGGATCGCGCAGCAGCCCCTCGGCCAGCGCCGCGATGGACCTCGGCATCGTCGCCGAGAACAGCAGGGTATGCCGGTCCTTCGGCAGCGTCGCGACGATGCGCTCGATCGGCCTGGCAAAGCCCATGTCGAGCATCTGGTCGGCCTCGTCCAGCACCAGCGCCTCGAGCCGCGACAGGTCGCACAGCCCCTGGCCGATCAGGTCCAGCAGCCGCCCGGGCGCCGCCACGACGACGTCCACCCCGGCCCTGAGCGCATTCGCCTGGTGGAGCTGGCTGACGCCGCCGAACACCGTCGCCACGCTGAGCGGCAGGTGGCGGCCGAAGGTCTCGAAGCCGCCGGCGATCTGCGAGACCAGCTCGCGCGTGGGCGCCAGGACCAGGACGCGGGCGCCGCCCCTGGGCGCCGGCCGGGGCGCCATGGCAAGACGGTGCAGCAGCGGCAGCGCGAAGGCGGCGGTCTTGCCCGTGCCGGTCTGCGCCAGGCCCAGCACGTCGCGGCCCTCCAGCAGCAGCGGGATCGACCGGGCCTGGATCGGGGTCGGGCTGGCATACCCTGCCTCGGCCAGCGCGCGCAGCAGGGCCGGCGCCAGGGAGAGATCGGCGAACGTCACGGGCATGGTCAGGCGGCGCCTCCGGCGCTGGGACAGGGTGCGCCTGGTCGGGCTTCTCTGGTTCGGGCGCGGAGTTCTACGGGCGATGCTGCACTGCGTCAACGCGGGGAGGAGGAGCGGCGCGCGGCGGTTCCCGTCCCCCGCGCCTCCTCCCGCGCCCGCCACGGACCCTGCCCCCCGAGCCGCAGCGCCCGCCGCCGGCACAGTGCAATCGGGCGCACATCCGGCCATATGGAGGACCGCGTCACAATCCGGCGCGGCAGGACCGACCAGGACGGCGCGGGCGCCACCATCGCCCCCCGGGGAACGCAGGCTGCGGCCGAGGACGCCGCCCGACGCCTGTGCCTTCCACCCGGCCCCCGGCGGCGAGAGACAGGGCCCTGGCATGAACACGGAGCAGGCTGCGGGCCGCACGAGGAGGGGCGCCGTCCTCCGGGTCCGCCTCGCGCGTGCCGCCGCCGCCGTGCGTGCGAGCCTCGTCCTGGCGCCCGACGACCTGCTGCGCGACCGCGTCTACCGGCGCCTGTGGCTGTCCGTGCTGACGAGCTCGTTCGGCGCGCAGATCATGGTGCTGGCGCTGCCGCTGACGGCCGCAGTGACGCTCAATGCGTCGCCCACGCAGATGGGCGTGCTCACGACCATGGAGACCCTGCCCTTCGTGCTGTTCTCGCTGCCGACCGGGGTGTGGCTCGACCGGGTGCGCAAGCTGCCGGTCTTCATCGCCGGCGAGGGGACGCTCGCCTGCGCCTCCGCGAGCGTCCCGCTTGCCTGGTGGACGGGGCGGCTGTCCATCGACTGGCTCTGCCTCGTCGCGTTCACGATCGGCCTCGTCAACACGACCGCCGGCAGCGCCTCGCAGATCGTGCTGACCCAGATCGTCGAGCGCGACCGGCTGATCGAGGCGAATGCCAAGAACGCCCTGGCGAGCTCGGGCGCGGACGTGGCGGGCCCCGGGGTGGCGGGCGCGCTGATCAGGCTGCTCGGAGCCCCGGTCGCGCTGCTGTTCAACGTCGTCCTGCTGCTCCTGTCCGCGGCGATCCTGAGCGGCATCGGCGTCGGCGAGCCCGTGCCGCGCAGCGCCGGCGGGTTCTGGCCCGAGCTGAAGGCCGGCCTGCGCTTCGTGCGGGCCAACCGCCTGCTGGTGGTGCTCGCGGGCTGCGTGGCGGCCTGGCAGCTCTGCTACAACTCGGCGGCCGTCGTGAACATCCTGCTCGCGACCCGCACGCTGGGCCTGTCGGCGCAGGACGTCGGGCTCAGCTACGTGTGCCTCGGGATCGGCACGGTGTTCGCGAGCCTGGTCGGCAAGCGTCTCAGCCGGCGCATCGGCCCTGGTTCCTGCCTCGCCCTCGGGTTCGGCCTGTGCTCGGGCGGATGGCTGATGCTGGCCGCCGCGCCCGCCGGCCCCTGGGGCATCGTCGCCTTCGACGTCGACCTGGCGCTGCTCGGCAGCGGCGCGGTGCTGATCTTCGTCAACTTCATCTCGCTGCGCCAGGCGGTGACGCCCGCCCCCATGCTGGGCCGGATGACGAGCACGATGCGCTGGCTGATCCTGATCCCCGCGGGGCCGGGCGCGCTGATCGGCGGCTGGCTCGGCGAGCACGCCGGCCTGCGCGCGTCCCTCGGCTTCGCCGGCGCCGGCGGCATGGCCCTCACGGTCGCCGCCTGCTGCAGCCCCCTGCTGCGCACCATGAGGGCACTGCCCGCCCTGGCCGACCCGGACGAGGGCCGGGGCGCCGAGCCGGCAGGCCTGCAGCGGCCGGCCTTCCATGACCAGGAGCGGAACCCGCCGGGATGACGGGACCACGCCAGGCGACGCCACGGCCCGAATCCGGGTGCTCGAAGCGGTCCGCCACAGGCCACCGATTTACGTCCCGCAGGGTCGTGCCTCATGATGCGGCGGCCATGCCCCCTCCCGCGTCCGCACCGGCCTATGCTCCCGTCCGCCCCGCCCTCCGCCGCACGACGGCGGAGGCGATCCGCTTTCTCCGGCCGGCCCCCGCCCTCCTGGTCGACCCCACGCTGCCGCGCGTCGAACGGCGGGCGGTCCTGGTGCTGCCCGTCATCGGGCGAGGCGACGGCCACACGGCACCGATGCGCACGGCCCTGGGGCAGCTCGGCCACCGCGTGTTCGGATGGAGCCTCGGCACCAATCCCGGCCCGACCCCGCGGGTCCTGGCCGGGATCGAGCACCGGCTGCTGGCGCTCCACGCGGAGCACGGGCCGCTGGACGTCGTGGGCTTCAGCCTGGGCGGCGTGCTCGCCCGCTTCCTGGCGCACCGCCACCCCGACACGATACGACAGGTCGCCACGGTCTGCAGCCCGTTCCGCGGAACCGTGGACAGTGCATTCGTGCCGCTCCGCCCGCTGCTGCGGGCCTGGCGCACGCCGGACCTGCCGGCGATCGCGGCCAGGGCGGCACGACCCCTGCCGGTGCCGGGCACCTTCGTGTTCAGCCGCAACGACGGCATCGTCGCCTGGAGAAGCTGCATCGAGCCCTCGCAGCCGGAGGACTGCTTCGAGATACCCGGCCTGCACGTCGCAATCACCCACGACCCTGACGTCCTGGCGATCCTGGCCCGTCGGCTCGCACGCGACCCGGCAAGATAGGCGCGGGCAGGACCACCCGGTCCGCAGCCCCTCCGGCAGGGTCAGGCAGTCTTCCACCCGCCCCGATCCGCCGCCTCTCCCGCTCCGCCGTCGCCCAGGCCCCGCCTGCGGGCCGACAAACCCAGCCGCCGGTACGAGCGCCTCGATGCACCAGCGCCGATGCGATCACCGCCCCAGGGTCGGCAGCCCGAACAGGGTGGTCGCATCCACCTCGAACAGGCCACCGACGAACAACGCATGGGTGTTGTTGCCGCTGGGTGCGGCGGAGCCCGACTGGTCGGGATGGGATATGAACTGCAGGAACGGCTTGAAGGTGAAGCCGGGCGCGACCGCCAGGCCGTAGTTCACCTCGTAGGAGATCTCCGACCGGCTTGCCTGGCCGCCCGTCGACTTCGCCAGCAGGCTGCTGATGCGTTCCGTGATGCGCGGGTTCACGCCGAGAAGGCTGACCGCCAGGCCGGCCGTGTCGTTGGGCCGGCCGGGGACGACGCCCCTGAAGTAGGCCCCGCCGAAGACCATCCGCGCAACGCTGGGCTGTCCGCTCGTCGCCCAGTTCGCGCCGCCGAACAGGGTCACGCCGCGGTCGGCCGGGTCCGGACGATAGACCATCTGCTGCGCCTGGACGTAGAGCTGGCTCAGGCCGGTGTCCGTCCTGGACGGCCCGCCGAACTGGATGCGGTTGCGGCCGCCGGCATCCAGCAGCGGGTCTGCGTAGCGGCCGGTGTCGTAGAAGCCGCCCACGTCGAAGGCGCGCGGGTAGCGCTCCTGCTGAGCCGTCGTCCGATAGCCCAGCTGGGCGGGGATCGTGGCGCCGGACGCGTAGTTGAGGCCCCAGTCCCGCCCGGGGAAGCCGCTGTGGCTCGTCGTGCTCAGGACCGGCTCGTTCTCGAAGACGGCGACGTTGGCGTACACCGGGCCGGCGATCCGCACCTGTGCGATGGCGGCGTAGGACGCTGCAGGGTAGGGCGGGTAGCCGCGGTCGAAGGTGTAGGCCGCAGGCGTGCGGCACAGGCTCGTGATGAAGGTGCAGTAGAGTTCCGACCCGTCGAACTGGGTGTAGGCGGGGATGCGGCCGACGCGCAGGTTCAGATGCTGCCCGAACAGGCTCTGCTCGTAGGACAGCTCGTTGAGGCGGAGTGTCGGGCCGACGCCGGCAAAGACACGGTTGTTGAGATACGAGCTGCCCGAGTAAGCGGCGAAGGACTGGCCCTGGATGTCGGACACGAGAAAATGGACGGCGCCGCCGGCAATACCGGCGATGCGGTTCGCGTCGAGATCAAGGCCGATGTTCGCCAGGCCCTCGTAGGACCCGCCGCGCCTGATGCCGCCGCTCACGTTGCCCAGCGGCTCCGCCAGCTGCCTGCCCACCAGGTAGATGCCCTGGTCGGCGAGGGTTCGCCCGAAGCCGGCGCCAAGCGACTGCAGGTTGACCGCGTAGCCGCCGCTCGTGCCCGGAAGGATCGGCGACGGCGGCGGCTCGATCGGGACAAGGAGGGACGGCGCCGACGTGCCGGATGTGGTCTGGGTCTGCGCGACGGCAGGCCCGGACCCCAGGACCAGGGCGGCGAGCACCAGGTAGAAGCGGGATCGCCCGCGCCGCGCCTTTCGCATGGCTCAAACCGGCACGACGTCCGGGCCGTCCTTCGGGAACCTGTCGATCACTGCGGGATCGATGTTGAGGTGCTGCGCCACCAGGGACGGCGGCGTGCGCGTCAGCCACTGCGACAACGACACCTCCGCGTACCGGTCCGCCTTGAAGATCTCCAGGAACTGCAGCTCGGTGCTGCCGGTGTTCTGGATGTAGTGGCCGAGGCTCTTCTTGATGTAGCCGACGTCGCCCGCACGGAAATCGGCGGTCTGCGCCTTCGGGCCGGTGTTGAACACGGTCATGCGCGCCTCGCCCTTGATGTAGTACTGCCATTCGTCGGCGTTCGGGTGCCAGTGCAGTTCGCGCATGCCGCCCGGCTCGACCGTCACCAGGGCGGCGGCGATGGTCTTGGAGATCGGGAAGTTGGCGCTGTCGACGACCTGCACCCGGCCGCCCTTCGTCACCTTGTTCGGCGTCATCGCCGACATGTGGAAGATCACCGGCTCGGGGCCGGGAACGGCGCCCACCGCCTTGCGGTCGTCGGCGAGCGGGCCGGGCTCCTTGCCCTCGAAGATCCACAGGTTCGACAGCGGGATGTTCTCGAAGGTGTCCGCCGGCACGTCGAAGTTGAGCGCCAGCACCTCCGGCGGGGTGTGCGCGAACCAGTCGGTCAGCAGCAGCGTGTTGAACTCGGACGCCTTGCCGTTGTCGAACGCGAGCAGGAACTCCGCACCGTCGGGCCCCAGCCCCTGCAGCGAATGCCCCAGGCCCGCCGGGAAGTACCACAGGTCGCCTGGACCCACGTCGTCGATGCTCGGCCGGCCCTGCCCGTCAATGGTCGTGATCCGGCACGTGCCGTTGGTCATGAACGCCCACTCGGCCTGCTGGTGCCAGTGCATCTCGCGGATGCCGCCGGCAGCCAGGCGCATGTTGACGCCAGAGATGTCCTGCGAGATCGCGAAGTCGTCCTGGGTGACCTCGCGCGCCCAGCCGCCGTTCTGGATCCGCCTGTGGGCGTTGTTGAACGAGGCCCAGAACAGCGGCATGCCGTCGACATCGGTTGCCGGCGGATCCTGGAACGAGGGAAACTGGTTCGCCAGCGCCGGGTTCTGCGGGCCCGGGTTGGTCAGGCCGGTCGGCGTGCCGCGGGCGTTGACGCTGCCCTGCGGCGGGCTGTCGGGGTTCCCGAACGACGCCGCACGCGCGGCACCGGCGGCACCGACAGCACTGCCTGCAGCCAGCAGGCCGCGTCGGGAAAACAGGTTCATGGCATTGTTCGTCCAATCTTGCTGCCCCCAGTCTATGCTGATTGGCAATGCCCGAGGCACACACATGATAACGAGCGATGAACCTGCTCGACCCTGAGCTTCTTCCTGGTGGCGGCGGACACGCGATTGTGTCGTACAGATCGGGCGATGGACGTGAGGCACCTGTCCGCATCGGCTGCAATGACTGGTGCCGGCAACCCGGGCGTCCGGACTCGAGCTTCAGGTTCACTGACCAGCCGCACCGGGTGGATCCAGGCGAGACCTCGCCGGCGGGGGCCGCGGAACGACGGTCACCGTCTCAGCCTCGCCATGGCCAGGACGTCCGCGTAGCCGCCCGCCCGGAACAGGGCGTCGCGCCGCACGCCTTCCGGCTCGAAGCCGAAGCGCCGGTAGAGCGCCAGCGCAGGCTCGTTGTCGGCCAGCACCTCCAGCTCCAGGCGGCGCAGGCCGAGCCAGCCATCCGCCACGTCCACCAGCGCGGCCAGCAGGGCGGTGCCGATCCGGCGCCCGGTCCAGCCGTCCGCCACGCCCATGCCGACCTGGCCGACGTGGGAGCGTCGCCCGGCCAGACGGGTCAGCGTCGCGCTGCCGACCACGGCGTCGTCGAGCGTGGCCAGAACCCTGGTCTCGTTCACGTCATCCGTCTCCAGCCTGCGGCGAACCCGGTCAGGCGGGACGAAAGGCAGCTGGCCGGTCCCGTTCCGGAAGCCCGGGGCGCCCATCATGGCGGCGAGCGCCTCGGCATCACCCGGACGGGCGGGCCGCAGCACCAGGCGGGCGCGCAGGTCGGCGTGGGCTGGCGCGCTGGCGGACATCGGGAGTCTCCTCTGGACACCGGAGGAGACGATCCCGTCCCGCCCGGCACTGTGCGGGGCGGAGCGGGTGGCGGGCCGTCGTCTAGGCGCGCGTGGTCCCGAACCGTCCCAGGGGGACAATCGCGAGGACGAGCGACATCGGGGTTACGGCGTGGCGCATGGCGGCAGCTTCGAGCTTCGGGCGGTGAATTTGCAAGACTTCGCTGACGGCTCGCAGGTCAGGGCAGGGTTGCAAGCCGGGACGCGGGCGCCGCGACGCCCGAAGCGGGGATGAGGGGCACGCGCACCAGGCAGCCAGGCGGGCAACCGCGACCTACGAGGCTGTCATGAACTTTCCGGCTCCGTTCCCCCGCGTCATGACGGATGGGAAGCATGTTCTTTCTTGAAAGAAAGAACCAAAGAACTTTGCCCATAAGTTCCAGAGCTAGCCGGGAGCCCGGGACCTCATGGGCAAAGTCTTTTTGCTTCTTTTTCTTCAGAAAAAGAAGGGTCTTGCTTTCCTTCGAAAATGGCCGGCCGCCGCCAAATCAGTAACAGCCCCTAGGAGGACGTCGCCACCGCATGGACGGAGACCGTGTCCGTCGTCCGGAAGCCGAAGCCCTCGTAGAGTGCGAGCGCGCTTTCGTTCGTGGCGACGACGTCCAGGCGCACGGGGGCGAGCCCCGCCGCCTCGAGCTGCCGCAGCCCTTCGGTCAGCAGCGCGGCGCCAAGGCCACGTCCGCGGTCGCCGGGATGGCGTGCCAGGCTCGCAACCATGCCGGAGCCGTCCGACTCGCCACGGACGGACACCCACCCGGCAATCCGGCCACCGTCGAGCAGCAGGCGGACGGGCGGCGACTGGCCCAGCGCGAAGGCCCGGCCCTGCCCGGCCGGCGGGAAGTTCACGCCGGGGAGCCCCGAGAAGGCGGCGCGTACGAGCCGGGCCGCCTCGTCGTAGCGCCCCGCCGAGAGGGTGGCCCACGTCCAGCCCGGCGGGGGCTCGACCGCCGTCCAGGGACCGTGCCGCTCCATGGCGACGATGTCGAAGCGCCGGGTGAAGCCCCGCGCCTCCAGGAGCGCCCGATGCGGCCGCATCGACGCGTCCAGCGTGACCTCGAGGTGGCTGCGTGGCCCGAGCCGCGCCTCGGCCAGCGCCGCGTCGAGCAGCAATGCGATCACGCCCTCGCCCGGTGCCGCGTCCCGGGACGCGAGCAGCAGGAGCTCGGCCGCGTCGCCGGAGTTGTCGCAGGCGTCGATGAGCACCGCGGCCAGGGCGCGACCGGCCTCGTCGTGGAGGTCGAACACCCCACCGGGGGTCAGGGACAGGGTGATCAGGAACGGCGGCGGTGCGCCCAGCCCCGACCTGGCATGGAGCGCCAGGAAGGGCAGCAGGTCGGCGGTATCGGCGACGGTGTGGCGCCCGGGCATGAGGACCCTCGCGGATGGTGGAGCACGACGATAGCGCGATGCACCGCGACCGGCATCTCGCCGGGCACCGCTGTCACGCCGGAGGCCCGACCGCCCTTCCGCCGGCAAGATGTCGTCCGTGCTTCGCCTCACGTCGCTGCTTCTCCGGACAGGCAGCGCTCTGTCGAATTCGTGCAGCAGGGCGAGGTCGCGGTCCTGACGTTCCCGCCGCCTTGCGAGCGCGCAGCCGGGAAGGCGGCAAAAGGAAGGCAGCCGCGACCCGGCCTGAGATCCGTCACGTAGGCACCGCCGCACGGGGGCGGTAGGCTGCCCGCGTGACGATCCGGGTCATCCTGCTCAACGGCGGCTCCAGCGCGGGCAAGTCGACCCTGGCGCGGCAGCTGCAGGCGCTGCTGCCGGAGCCGTGGCTGTCCCTGGGCGTGGACGACCTGATCCGGGCCGCACCGCCTTCGATGGAGGACACGCCCGAGGGACTGACCATCGCGCCGGGTGGCGCCATCGCCGTCGGGCCCGCCTACCGGACGCTGGAGGTGGCCTGGGCGGCCGGGGTCGCGGCCATGGCCCGGTCCGGGGTCGGCGTGATCGTGGACGAGGTGCTCGTGGACGGCGCGGCGGGACAGGCGCGCTGGAACACGGCGCTGGCAGGGGTGGGCGTGCTCTGGGCAGGGGTGCGCTGCGACGCGGCGGAGGCCGCCCGACGCGAGATCGTGCGTGGCGACCGGATGCCCGGCATGGCGCGGCTGCAGGCCGACAGCGTGCATGAGGGCGTCGCCTACGACCTGGTCGTCGACACCACGGCGAACGCGCCGGAGACCTGCGCCTGTCAGATCGTCGCGATGATCAACCAGCAAAATGGACCCTCGGAAGCACTGGCGGGTCGGTCCGGATGAGGTGGAGCCCCGGCGCATGATCGTGCACCTGAACGGATGGCCGGGCGTCGGCAAGCAGACGGTCGGCCGGGTTCTCGCGGAGCGTCTCGGAGCCCGCTTCGTCCACAACCACGTCCTGCACGATGTCGCCATCGCCTGCGCCGGGTTCGACGATGCCGCACGATGGCCGCTCTACGAGCAGGTGCGCTCGGCAGCCTACAGAACTTTGCGGGATCGTCCGCCCGGCGAGGTGTTCGTGATGACCAACGCCCTGTGTGTCGGATCGGCTCGCGAGCAGGCGGCCTGGAACCACGTCGTGGATCTGGCCCTGGCCCGGCAGGTGCCGCTCCTGCCCGTGGTGCTGCAGGCGACGCCCGAGGAGAACGAACGTCGGATCCGGAGTTCCGGGCGCGCGGGGCGCAAGATGACGGACCCTGGCGTCCTGCGGGATTTCATGGCCGAAGACACAATCCAGCGTCCCCCCTTGCAGGAACTGCTTGTGTTGGATGTGACCGTTCTCACGCCAGGAGAGGCCGCAGAGGCCGTGGTGCAGCACCTGCGCATGCTTGAGGCTGCTGGCGGCCTGCCGACAGCAGGCGATCGGCTACGACGGATTTCCCTTGAGCCGACATAATGGTCAGCATCAGGACGGGACGGCACCGCCGGAGCCGGGCCTCTGGCAGTCGACGACCTTCGCGGGCACGGCGGCAGGCCCGGGCCCGGCGGCCGGGAACGCGGTGCTGGAGAAGGTGCAGTCGCGCACGATCCCGTCGTCCCTGAACGTGACGGACAGGCTGTCGGCCGCCGGCTTCGACGCCCCCTGGCCCATGGCGGTGCCGGCCAGCCCGAGCCCGGACCCGACCACCCCCGCGTAGGGCACGAACGCGCCGAGGATGCCCGACGCGGCGGACGCGCCGCTGACCAGCCCGCTCCCGCCCGCATCGCCGCCCGTCGGCGTCGGCTGGTAGACCCAGACCTCGCCGAGTCCGCCGCGCTCGGTGCGGGCGGGCCGCCCCAGCGCCGCGAACACGTCGTTGCGCGACGAACGCCCCACGACGATCGAGGCGACCTTGCCCGGATCCAGGGCCGGAGCGACCGGCGCCGCCGCAGAACACGAGGCCGCCGCCAGCAGGAACGGCAGCACGGCCGCCGCGGCCAGCCTTGCGGCAGGGCGCGCAGGCCAGGAGCGCCTCGCCCTTCCGGCACCGCCACCCTCGCCGTTCCTCATGGCCTCGCCCTCCGTCGTTGCGGCACCGTGCTGGCATCGTCCGGAACGCCGACCCACGCCCGACCTGGCGTCACGGCCGCAACCCGGACGGCAACCGAGGCGACCCCGGCGACGACCGGATCGTAGTGCACGGCTCGGCCGACATCACCCGGAACAAACCCTTACCCGCGCGGAGCGCCCGGCAGATCCGCACGACCCTCCGGCCCCGCGCCTCACGCCGCTCCCTCCACCGGGGAAGAAGGCGTTCCATCCCGCGCAGGAGGCGCGCCACCTTCTCCAGCACACGCCCGGAGCCAGCGCCCCCGAACCCGAACGGACGCACCAGCCTCGGGCAGGTCCGGGCGCGCGACCCGCCTCCCGGCATCAAGCCGCCGCCCGGGACCCTCCGGCGCGGCTGCCCCGCACGGAGCCTCCCGGGCACCGGCATGCACCCGGGAGCACGTGGGCGGAGACGACCCCGGTCAGGCGTTCGCGGTCAGCATCTTCTCGGCCAGTGCCGTGTAGTGCCGGTCCTCCTCCTTGGCCTCCCCGAGCGACGTCCGCATGCTCTCCTCGGTCTGGCTCAGGCCCAGCTTCGAGGCGTAGCTGCCGAGCGTGCCGAACGAGGCGATCCAGTAGTGCAAGGCCAGCTGGCCCGCCGCCACGATGCCCAGGTCGCGGCTCATGTCGTCCGGAGCCTTCGCGCGGATCTTCTTGCTGACCTCGAAGTGGGCGTCGAGCACGATGTTGCCGGTGTCCTCGGCGCCGCCGGTCTCGCGCAGCGCCAGCTCGATGCGCTCCGCCCACTGCTCCGCCACCTTGTTGCCGGCCTGCAGCGCGGACTTCAGGTCGGGGTGGCTCGCGTCGCCCTGTATCTCGGCGGTCGCCATCTTCGCGACCTCGCCCCCGGCCTTCAGCGCCTGCAGGCCGGTCGCGACCAGCACCTTGAGTTCTTGATCGGCCATGTTCCCGTCTCTCCCTGACGCCATCCTGGCGCAGGCCGGTCAACGGCAGCCAGACGGGGCCGGTTTCGACCGGGCGGGCGGCCCGGCCACACATCGGCGAGATGAACGGCAGGCCGCCGCGCCACCGGCCTGGACGCAGTCCCGAAGGCATCGCACGCGACCCCGCGTGGTCCACCGCCCGGACCGCGACGGAAGCCGGACGCAAGTGGGGCCGCCTCCCGAACCGGAGGATCGTCGATGGCGCGTCCGGCTGTCCCGCGCCCCACGCCACCACGCCCCGGACCACCGCGCCTGGCAAGGGCGCTCGCCGCCGCCCGCCCGTGCCTGATGCCAGCGGCCCCCTGGTGTGACCGGTCAGGCAAGCAAGGTTGAGGCTCTGCCTCAAACTCCGCCAAAGGCAAGCCTTTGGAAACCACGACCAAGGAAGAGGGAGTCCAGGAGCGGGCCGCTCCTGGACTCCCTCTTCCTTGGGGATGCGTTCCAAGGGCGCAGCCTTTGGCGGGGTCCAGGGGCAGAGCCCCTGGCCTTGCCTTCCTTGGACGTCGCCCCGTGAACGACGACCGCGCCCCGCCAGCCGCCGTCAGTCGACGCGCCGGTAGGACAGCCGCCTGGCCAGCCAGCAGCCGACGTCGACGCCGACGACCCGCCCATCCCCGCCGCGCCGGACGGCCAGCGTCCAGTCACCGGGCGGCGTGTGGTCCAGCGCGCGCAGGCAGGGCAGGAACCAGACATCCGGCCCGACCGGCTCCAGCATCTCCATGCGTCCCTGGCCCAGGAAGCCGGAGAAGCCGCCGTAGAGTGTCCCGCCGGCGTCGGACACGGCCAGCTCGGCCCCCAGCTCCTCGCAGCGGTAGCGCCCGGCGATGTCGCGGGCCGGAACGCCCGGGCACGGCAGGAGCCGGGTGGCCAGGTTGTCGCCCGGACGCTCCATCCGCAGGCCGCCCCCGTCCTGGCGCAGCCGCGACCCGGCGCTGACCGCCGTGCCGTCCGCCTGCAGGTCGAGCTGTTCCGCGGAATGGCCGAAGCGCAGCCGCACCTGTCCGGCGACGCCCGGCTCGATGCGGACGCCCAGGCCGGTCTCCGGCTCCGTGTAGCTGCCGACCCAGGCCGGAGGAGGCAGGGCCGCGTCGGGCCTCGGCCGGTCCTGGTCCAGCACGGCGGCGAGCAGACCCACGGCCGCCGCGTGCGCGTCGGACAGGTGGTTGAACAGGACGACGACGGAGATGCGCCCGGACGCCACGTGGAGGCGGTGGCTGCGCCAGCCCCGCAGCGCCCCGCCGTGTCCGGTGGCCGCGCGGCCCAGCTCGGCGCGCCGGCCCAGGCCGAAGCCGTACTCGGCCGGGGCGCCGTCGGCGAAGCGCACCGGGGCGGACAGGCGGCCGTAGAGGCCGTCGGCCTCGTCGCGCGTCGCGTCGACGTGGCGCTCCCAGGCGATCATGTCGTCCAGGCTCGCGCCCAGCCCCGCGTCGCCGGTCCACAGCAGGCGGTTCTCGGCGGCGCGGAACCCGGCGGCCTGCGTGCCCTCGTAGCCCTGGGTGCCGTCCGGCATGGCCCGCGTGTCCGCGGCGAGGAACGCCGTCTCCATGCCGACGCGGTCGAAGAGGCGGGTCCGCAGCATCTCGGCGAAGCTGCGCCCGGTGCGCGCCTGCAGGATGTCCGACAGCAGGCGGAAGTTGCCGTTGGAGTAGGAGTAGCGGGTGCCCGGCGCGAACTGCAGCGTCCTGGCCGAGCCGATGACGCGCGCCGTCTCGGCGTCCCCGAACGGCGCCTCCGCGGGCGAGCCGTGCAGCATGGCGAGCGCCCAGGAGTCCCGCAGGCCGGACTGGTTGTGGCACAGGTGCAGGGCCCCGGGCGCCTGTCCCTCCAGCAGCGGCAGGCGGGCCGCGACGTCGCCGTCCAGCGCCGACGGGTCCGCGAAGGCGTCGAGCACCAGGGCGCAGGTGAACTGCTTGGTGACGGAGCACATGCGGAACAGGGTGCGCGGCGTGAAGGGGATGCGCCGCTCGGCATCGGCCCAGCCCCAGGCGTGACGGACCAGAACCTCGCCGTCGCGCAGGACCGCCGCCGCGCCGCCGGGCCCCGGGTAGCCGCGGGGCAGGGCGTCCAGGGCCCGCTCGAGGCGCACGGACAGCGAGGTGGTCAAGCCGCTGGTCCGCCCATGCGCGCTCCGGTGCGTCTGCAGGCGACGGCCCGTCCCCCCGCCGTCGGCATGGTCACCGGGTTTCCCGGCCACGGCAACAGGACCCGGCGGGCACTGCCGCGAGAGCGGTGGTCCCGAAGCAGGACCGGCGGCCTGGTTTCGAGCCGCAAGTCAAGCAAGGCTGGGCTCCGCCCAGACCCGCCAGGCGGAGGTGGCCAAAGGTTCCAACGATCCGCTTGGATCGTTGGAAAGGCCACCGGAGGGAGCCGCCCCTGGACCGGCCTCACTTAAGGAAGGCGATCCAAGGGCCCGGCCCTTGGCGGGGTCCAGGGGCAGAGCCCCCGGCCTTGCCTGCCTGAGCGGCGCCAAAGGACCTCGCCGCAGGATCGCCGCGGCACCGGCCTCACAGGCCCAGCAGGCGCTCGGCATTGCGGTGGGCGATCTTCTCCCTGTCGTCCTGGCTGACCGGGAGCCCTTCCAGGAAGGCGCGCGCCCCGGTGTTGGTCAGGTAGGGGTAGTCCACGGCGTAGAGGATGCGGTCCGCGCCCATGACCTCGTGGATGAACCGGAAGTGCGGCAGGTTCAGCATGCCGCTCGGCGTGACGTAGACCTGCGAGCGGTAGGTCTGCGTGATCGTCCGCGACAGCCCGGTCACGGCCTGCGGCATCGCGTCGTCCATGCGCTGCAGGTAGAACGGCACCATCTCGCCCCAGTGGCCGCTGATGACCTGCAGGCCGGGGAACCTGTCGAACGCCCCGGACAGGATCATGCGGACGACCTGGACCCCGGCCTCCGCGTGCCAGCCCCAGCCGAACACCGACAGGCGCGCGCTCACCTCCGGGCGCAGCCCGCCGTAGTAGGGCTGCTGCACCTGCGGCAGGGGAAAGCCCGGGTGGACGTAGATCGGCACCCCCAGTTCGTCCAGCTTCGCCAGGACAGGCTCGTAGTGCGGGTCGTCCAGGAACGTCGGCCCGGGCCGCCCGGCGAGCAGCGTGCCCCTGAGGCCCAGCTCCCGCACGGCCCGCTCCAGCTCCGCGGCCGCCGCCTGCGGGTCCTGCCAGGGCAGGGTCGCGAAGCCGGCGAAGCGGCCGGGATTGTCCCGCACGGCCCCGGCCAGCCGGTCGTTCGCGGCACGCGCCAGTGCAGCGGCCTCCCCGGCGGGCGCCAGCTGGATCGCGTTGCTGAACGACAGGACCTGCATGTCGATGCCGTGCTCGTCCATCTCGGCGACCCGCCCGGCCCCGATGTCCAGCCCCCTGGGCGCGATCTCGCGCACCGCCAGCAGGTAGGGGCGGTCCGGCGAGGCAGGGGGGCTGTCCTGAGCGCCGCCGGCGACGGCGGCCATGTAGCCGGCCTCCGCCGCCTGGGCCGCCTCGATCGCCTTGCCGATCGCGGGATCGAGCGCGTGTTCCTCAAGGGTGATGATCTTCATTCGTCCGCTCCGGGAAGGACTCCGTTGCCGGCAATAACCGGGCAGTGGCCTCAAGGTTCGCGCGGACCGGCCCCGGACGGCGCCACCGGTGCGACCGGGGCCCGGGCGAGAGGCCGGAACCGCCTGGCAAAGGCGGCGCCCGGAACAGGGCCTTGCGGCAGGCTCGGGCAGGGCCCGGCCCTGCCCGCCGTCAGCCCAGGCGCGCGACCAGGACGGAGATGGTCGCGACGGAGAGCACGGTGGACAGCAGGATGGCGCGCGAGGTGACGGCGGCCTCGCGGTCGTAGAGCTTGGCGAGCATGAACGGGCCGGTGCCGATCGGCAGGGCGCTGAGCAGCAGGGCGGCGTGCGACCAGGGCGCCGGCATCGGGAACACCACGAAGGCGAGCAGCGCGGTCAGCGCGGGCTGCCCCAGCAGCTTGAGCGCCACCAGGCGGGCCACGGTGCCTCGGGTGGCGGCGCGATGGGCCGCGGTGTCGGTGGCGGGGTCGCGGCGGCTTGCCGGTCCGGCGCCTGACTCGGCCCCCGGCTCGGCGAGGAACAGGCCGATGGTGACGAGGGCGCAGGGGCTGGCGGCGTCGCCGAGCAGGCTGGTGAAGCGCAGCAGCGGGGCGGGCAGGCCGGCCCCGGTGGCGGCGAAGGCGAGGCCGAGCACGGGGGCGACGAGGAGCGGGTTGCGGGCGAGGGAGCCGGCGACCTTGCCCAGCACCCGGAGCAGGCCCGGGCGTGGACGATGCGGGGCGGCGGGCGGCGGTGCGACGCCAGGGCCCGGGCCAGGCCGGGCATCATCCGGGCGCTGAAGATCGGTCTCGATCAGGACGATGGCGGCGGCGAACAGGACGCAGGCGGTGAGCAGGGTGGCGATGATCGCGGGCGGCAGCGACGCGGGCCCCAGCGCCGCGAGGCACAGCGGGATGCCCATGAAGCCGGTGTTGGCGTAGGCGGCGTCCAGCCCCTCGATGGCGCGGTCGGCGAGGCGCAGGCCGCGGCGGCGGTCGAGCGCGAACGAGCCCGCGAAGGTGGCCGCCATGCCGCCGCCGTAGGCCGCGAGGAAGGCGGGGTGGTCGATCTCCGCGCGGGTGATCTGTGCCATCGCCTGGAACAGCAGGGCGGGCAGGGCGAGCCAGACCACGAAGCGGTTCAGGCTGTCCGTGGCGCCGGCGCCGAGGACGCCGCGCCGCGCGCACACGAAACCCGCGAGGATGAGCGCGAAGATCGGCAGCGCGGCGTTCAGGACTGCGCTCAACGGGGGAACTCCGGGGCGCGCTGGAACAGGAAGCAAGGTTGAGGCTCTGCCTCAAACTCCGCCAGGGGCGAGCCGCCCCTGGACCGGCATTACTTAAGTCAAGCAGGTCCAGGGGCGGCTCGCCCCTGGCGGGTCCAGGGCAGAGCCCTGGCCTTGCCTGCCTTCAGCTCCCGCCGAGGATGAACCGTTCCGTGCGGTCCTGCGCCTCGTGGTCGGTCATCTGCCCGGGCGGGCTCTTCATGAACCAGGCGCACGGCCCTGCGAGCGGCCCCCCGGTGTCGCGGTCGAGCGCCAGGCGGGCGCAGCGGATCGCGTCGATCACCACGCCCGCGGAGTTCGGGCTGTCCCAGACCTCGAGCTTGAGCTCGCACGACAGGGGCACGTCGCCGAAGGCGGTGCCCTCCACGCGGATGAAGGCGAGCTTGCGGTCGGTGAGCCAGGGCACGTGGTCCGACGGCCCGACGTGGACGTCCGCGTCGGGAAGCTCCGTGGCGAGCTGGCTGGTCACCGCGCGCGTCTTGGACAGCTTCTTCGACGCGAGGCGGTCGCGGTCGAGCATGTTCATGAAGTCCGCGTTGCCGCCGACGTTGAGCTGGTAGGTGCGGTCGATGCGCACGCCGCGCTCGCGGAACAGGTTGACGAGCGCCCTGTGGACGATGGTGGCGCCGACCTGGCTCTTGATGTCGTCGCCGACGATGGGCAGGCGGGCGCGCTCGAAGCGGGCGGCCCAGGCGGGGTCGGAGGCGACGAAGGAGGGGATGCAGTTGACGAAGCCGCAGCCCGCGTCGAGCGCCGCCTGGGCGTACGCCCGCGTCGCCTGGTCCGAGCCCACGGGCAGGTAGGACACCAGCACCTCGGCGCGGGCGTCGCGCAGCGCCTGGGCGAGGTCGACCGCGGGCTCCGGGCTCTCCTCGACGACGCCGCGCAGCGACGGGCCGAGGCCGTCCAGCGTGGGGCCGCGCTGCACGGTGACGCCGGCGGGCGGCAGCTCGGCGAAGCTGCAGGTGTTGTTGGGCGCCGCCGCGAGCGCCGTGGCGAGGTCCTCGCCGACCTTGCCGACGGCGACGTCGAACGCCGCGACGATGGCGATGTCGCCGACGTGGTAGCTGCCGAGGCGGACGTGCATCAGGCCGGGAACCAGCTCGTTGTCGTCGGCCGCGGCGTAGAACCGGATGCCCTGGGCCAGCGAGGAGGCGCAGTTGCCGCAGCCGGCGATGGCGACGCGTATCTCGGGCAAGCGGAGGCTCCGTTCGGGTCTGGGGATTGTTCCTAGCGGCGCAAGGGGGGGAAGGAAAGGGCACGCCTGCCCGGGCGCGGGCGGGCAGCGCCCCGCGCGTCGTCCAGGCCGGGGTTCCGGCCACGGAGACAGCCGCACGCTGGAGCCGGCATGGCACGGTCCCCGGCCTCGCCGGCCCCGATGGTGCTGCTCGCCACCGGGATCCGCGACCCTGGGCTACCCCACAGGACGAACCGGACGGCCACCCGTCCAGAGCCATGCCTTCAAATGGATTCCAAAGGCTCGGCCTTTGGCGGGGTCCAGGGGCAGAGCCCCTGGCCTTGCCTTCGCCGCGCGCTTCAGCTCGCCGCCCGCAGATGGGCGATGCGGATCGGCACCGGCGGGTGGCTGTAGTTCACCAGGGCGTAGAGCCGGTCCGGGGTGAGCGTGCCGGCGTTGTCGCGCGACAGGTTGGTCAGCGCGGAGATCATCGGCGCGGCGCCGACCTGGCGGCGGGCGTAGTCGTCGGCCTGGAACTCGTGGCGGCGCGAGAGGGCGTTGGACGCGACCGCGAGAACCGGCGAGGCAAGCCCGAGCAGGAGGTTGGCGGCGACCAGCGCGGTGGCCTCGCTGGCGTGCGCAAAGCCGAAGTCCGCGGTGAGCCAGGGCTGGCGGCAGAGCCAGCCGACGGCGGCAAATCCCGCGAGCAGGGTGACGGCGCCGCGCAGCAGGCCGAACAGGACGTGGCGGTGGCGGAAGTGGCCCAGCTCGTGGGCGACGACGGCCTCGACCTCCTCCGGCGTCTGCCGGGCGAGCAGGGTGTCGAACAGGACGATGCGCTTGGTGCGGCCGAAGCCGGTGAAGAACGCGTTGCCGTGCGACGAGCGGCGCGAGGCGTCCATGGTGAACAGCCCGGCGCTGTCGAAGCCGCAGCGGGCGAGCAGCGCCTCGATGCGCGCGGCGAGCGCCGGGTCCGACAGCGGCTCGAAGCGGTTGAACAGCGGCATGACGACGCGGGTGGCGATCGTGGGCGCGCAGAGCATGAGCGCCACCGTGCCGGCCCACGCCCACAGCCACCACAGCCCGGAGGCGTGGCGCATCACCCAGAACAGCGCGGCGAGCAGCGGCAGGCCGAGCACCGCCGCCAGCCCCGCCGCGCGGACCGTGTCGGCCGCGAGCAGGCGCAGGCTGGTGCGGTTGAAGCCGAAGCGCTGCTCGACCACGAGCGTGGCGTAGGCGCGCAGCGGCAGCGACAGCAGCGCGCCGATCGCGACCACGCCGGCGACGAGGGCCACGTCCTGCGCGACCGGCGACGCGACGCGGCGGTCGACGAGGCCGGCCAGCAGATCGAGGCCGCCGAGCACCCAGCCGGCGGTGATCGCGAGGTCGAGCAGCCCGCCGGCGGCCGCGGTGCGGGCGCGCGCGACGGTGTAGTCTGCGGCGGTGGCGTGCTCGCGGGCGGTGACGGTGGCGGCGAAGTCGGCGGGCACGGCCCCGCGGTGCCTCCGCGCGGAGGCGGCCTGGCGGCGCAGGAGCCAGAGCGAGACGGCCTCGCGCAGGCAGGCACAAACGAGGAAGACGGCGAGGAGTGCGGGCATCGGGGTGTCCGGGCTGGGTGTGGCCGGACATGGGGCGGACAGGACAGGAAGGCCAGGGCTCTGCCCTGGACCCGCCAGGGGCGAGCCGCCCCTGGACCTGCTTGACTTAAGGGAGGCCGGTCCAGGGGCGGCTCGCCCCTGGCGGAGTTTGAGGCAGAGCCTCAACCTTGCCTTGCAGCCCTAGAACGTCACCCGCACGCCGCCGAAGCCCCCGACCGGCGCCGCGATGCTGTAGGAGCGCGGGTTGGTGGCGTTCGGCGCCTGGGACAGGAACACCGAGCCGGTCGGCGAGAACGTCCCGAAGGTGTAGTACGTCCGGTCGGCGACGTTGCGCACCAGGCCGAACAGCTGGACGCTCTTCGTGAGCTGGTAGGTGGTGTTGAGGTTCAGCGTGAAGGACGCCGGCAGGTGCGGCGTGAGGTTGGCCTCGTCGCCGAACAGCACCTGGCCGCTGGCCGAGATCGCGGTGGCGCCGACGTTCCAGGCGGGCGTGACCTGGTAGTTGACGCCGAGCTTGACGAGGTGGGCGGGGATGCCGGGCAGGCGGTCTCCCGGCCGGACCGTGATGTTGCCGTTCGCGTCGGCGGCGGGGTTCGAGCCCGAGCCCTCGGTGAAGCCCGACCGGTAGGTGGCATCGGTGTAGGAGTAGCTCGCGTAGGCGAACCAGCGGCGGTCGGTGTAGCTCAGCGTGGCGTCCACGCCCTGGCGTCGGGTCTGGCCGACGTTGCTGAAGTAGGCGCGGCCCAGGGTCGCGGAGTTGATGAACGCGATGTCGTCGTCGAGCTGGGCACGGAACAGCCCGAGGTCGTAGCCGAGGGTGGCGTCGGGGCGCAGCTTGTACTGGCCGCGCAGGCCGGTCTCGACCGTGTGGGAGACGACCTGCTTGAGGTCGGGGTCGCCGACGAAGAAGTTGGCCAGCGAGCAGGGCGCGGCGGGGCTGGCGCAGCTCAGCTCGGCGGGCGTGGGCGCGCGGTTGGCCTCGAAGTAGCCGGCGTAGGCGCTCAGCCACGGCGCGATGCGGTAGGTGGCGCCGACGCCCGGGTTGAAGCGGCTGTAGGAGTGCTGGCCGCTCAGCGCGCCGCCCTCCCCCTGGTCGTTCGGGTCGGCCAGGTCGTCGAGGTCGATCTCGGCGTTGTTGAAGCGGCCGGACACGGTGACGGCGAGGCGGCCGGTCAGGTCGACCGTGTCGGACGCGAACAGGCCGAAGTAGCTGTTGGTGGTCCCCACCCGCACCGGCGAGTTCTGGCCCGGCTCGTCGATCACGACGCCCGGGCCGGTGAACACGCGGTCCGCGGTCAGGCCGCCGAGGGTGGCGGTGGCGCTGAACGTGGTCTGGGCGCCGTCGAAGGAGCCGCCGGCGACGACGTGGTTGGGGAAGCCGAACACGCGGTCCGCGTTGGTGGCCTGGAGCGAGGCGCCGTAGCTGTTGGTGTTGGTGGTCTGGGTGTCCAGCTCGGAGTACGGTCCGCCGTCGAGGAAGTCGGGGATGGGTGCGCCGCCGCGCGTGGTGGACGGCACGCCCGGGTCCGAGCAGAGCAGGCCGGAGCCGTCGCCGCAGGGCGCGTCGTTGGCGGTGTTGCCGTTGACCACGCGCTGCTGGAAGTAGTCGTAGTACGCCACCGCCTGCAGCGAGGTCGTCTCGGTGAGGTCGTAGGTCCCGCTCAGGTTGACGTTGACGTACCGGTTGGCGATCAGGTTCGGCGCGGTGAACTGCGCGGACGGGTCGGCCGCGAGCAGCTCGACGGGCGAGGTGCCCGGGCCGTTGAGGACGTTGTCGGCCGCGGTGATCTTGAGGTGGACCTCCGCCTTGTCGGTCCTCACGCCGTAGTCGCCGAAGATGTTGTAGATGTCGCTGGTCTGCAGGTCGCGCCAGCCGTCCTGGTGCAGCGCGGTGCCGGCGACATAGAGGGACTGGTGGCCGTCCCTGCTCTGCACGCCGTACTGCGCCTGGCCCTCGACCTGGCCGAACGATCCGCCGAGCACGTCGACCTCGCCGCCGTGATAGCGGAACCCGTCCTTGGTCTGCACCGCCAGCGAGCCGCCGATGGCGTTCAGCCCGAACACCGGGTTGGAGCCCTCCAGCGTGAGCCGGTCGATGGCGACGTCGGGGATCAGGTCGAAGTTCACCGTGTCGCCGAACGCCTGGTTGAAGCGCTCGCCGTCGAGGTAGACCGCGATGCCCTGGGCGTTGCCCTGCAGCGGCGAGGCGTTGAAGCCGTGGTACAGCAGGGAGGGCTGGAACGGGTTGCCGGACGCGCTGTCCAGAGTGACGCCGCCGACGTTCTCGTCGAGCGCGCGCAGGGCGTCGGGATAGCCGTCGCGCGACAGGTCGCGCCCGGTGAGCACGTTGGTCTCCTCCGGCACCTTGTCGCGCTCCAGCCCGGAGCCGGGCAGCGGCGTCGAGCCGATGACGGTGACGTCGGGCAGGGCGGTGACGCCGGAGGCGGGCGCCGCTGCCGGGCTCTGCGGCGCGCCGGCGGGCGCCGGGCCCTGCGCGCGGGCGGC
>CAXSFE010000042.1:0-27045 GCA_964236585.1 uncultured Acetobacteraceae bacterium | reverse complement strand
CGGCGGGGGCGGGGGCGTGCGGGGCGGCGCTGGCGGCGGCCGTGGGCGGGCGGGTGCCCTCCGGCGTGGCGATCGCGGCGAGCGTGCCGGTGTCGGCCACAAGCGAGAAGGGCGTCCCGTTGCGCGCGAGGCTGGCGCTGACGTGCGAGGTCGAGGCGTCCTGGGTGGCGAGCAGGGCGGCGATGGACAGCGTGGTGCCGCCCCAGGCGACGCGGCCGTCGGCGATGCGGATCGAGCGCACGTCGAGCGGGCGGGCGCGGGGCTGCGGGCTGGCCGGGCCGGGCGCGGCGGGCGGGGTCTCCGGCGAGGGCTGGGGCTGCGGGGCGAACACCCAGTTCGGGCCGGAGGCGGTGCGCTCCAGCAGCAGGTCGGGGGCGTCCAGGACCAGGCTCGACACCTCGATGCGGCCTTCCAGCAGGGCGGGCAGCGAGAAGCGGGCGGCGAGGCGGCGCGCGGTTACCATCTGCGGGCGCGAGCCGCCGGGCAGGTTGGCGAGCGCCACGGTGTCGGCCGAGAAGCCGGGCTGGGGCAGCAGCGTGAGGCGCAGGGGGCCGTCGAGGGTGAGCGCGCGGCCGGTGGCGCGCAGCACCGCGGCCTCCACGCGGGGCTTGAGGCTGGCGGGGTCGAAGGCGAGCCAGGCGGCGGCGGCGGCCAGGGCCAGGACGGTGGCGGCGATGGCGGCGATCCGCGTCGGTCGTCGCATGGCGGGCTCCTGGGATCGGGGCGGCAGGAAGCGAGCAAGGCTGGGCTTTGCCCGGGCCCACCAAAGGGCGGAGCCCTTTGGAAACCCTCGACGAGGCAGGAAGAAGGCTTTCTTCCTCGTGGCGGACTCTCAAGGCTTGCCTTGAGCGGAGTCCAGAGGCGGAGCCTTTGGCCTTGCCTTCCTACTCCGGCCGTCCCCGGTGCAGCCTCGGCTCCGGCGTCGGCGGCGCGGTGAAGCCCAGCAGGCGGAAGCTCTCGCGCATGTGCGGCGGCAGGGGGGCCGCGACGTCGAGCGTGCCGCCCGCCGGGTGGGGCAGCGACAGGCTGCGCGCGTGCAGGTGCAGCTTCATCGCCAGGCCGTCCACGTGCATCTTCCTGTCCTCCTCCTGGGGGCCGTACTTCGGGTCGCCGACGATGGGCGTGCCGAGCGCCTCGCAGTGGACGCGGAGCTGGTGGGTGCGGCCGGTGAGCGGCTGCAGCTCCAGCCAGGCGAGCTTGCGGCCGGCGGCCTCCAGGGTGCGGTAGTCGGTCAGCGCCGAGGCGGCGTCCTCATCGTCACGGTCGGCGGCGGAGGTGAGCGCGCCGGGGCCGGCGCCGAGGCGGATCAGGGGCATGTCCACCCTGCCCTCTCCCGGGCTCGGGCGGCCGTGCACGACGGCCCAGTAGGTCTTGCGGACGTGGCGGGTGCGGAAGGCGGCGGCCAGCTTCGCGGCGGAGGCGGCGCCGAGGGCGAGGATCAGGACGCCGGAGGTGTCGCGGTCGAGGCGGTGCACGAGCTTGGGCCTGCCCCCGTCGCCGGCGAACGCGTGGAGCATGCCGTCGAGGTGGCGGGTGATGCCGGGGCCGCCCTGCACTGGCAGGCCCCAGGGCTTGTCGAGGACGATCACGTGGTCGTCGCGGTAGATCACCATGCGCTCCAGCTCGCGCTGCGTGCGCTCGTCGACCACGGGGACGGGCTTGGGGGCGGGGCCGGCGGGCAGAGGGGGGACGCGCACGGCCTGGCCGGCGAGCAGCCGGGTTGCGCCGTCCACGCGGCCGCCGTCGACGCGGACCTGGCCGGTGCGGCAGAGCTTCTGCATCGCGGCCTGGGTGATGTGGGGAAAGTGGCGGCGGAACCAGCGGTCCAGGCGCAGGTCGGCCTCGTCCTCGGCCACGGTCTGGATGCTGACGCTCATGCGGGGGGTCCTGGAAGTAAGGCAGGAAGGCCAGGGCTCTGCCCTGGACCCGCCAGGGCGAGCCGCCCTGGACCGGCTTTGCTTAGGTATGGGTTTCCAAAGGCTCGGCCTTTGGCGGGGTCCCGCCTTGAAGCAGGGGGGCAGAGCCCCTGGCCTTGCTTCTATCACGGCTGCGCCGCATCGCGCAGGGCGGACCAGTGCGCGAGACGGCGCGCGATCTCGCGTTCGAAGCCGCGGTCCTTGGGGCAGTAGTACGTGGTGCGGCCCAGCTCGGTCGGGAAGTAGTTCTGGCCGGAGAACGAGTCGGCGGTGTCGTGGTCGTAGCTGTAGTCCTTGCCGTAGCCGAGGTCGCGCATCAGGCGGGTCGGCGCGTTCAGGATGTGGGCGGGCGGCGCGAGGCTGCCGGAGGTGCCTGCGGCGGCCCCGGCGGCCTTATGGGCGACGTAGAGGGCGTTCGATTTGGGGGCGGTGCCGAGGTAGACGATCGCCTGGGCGAGGCACAGCTCGCCCTCGGGGCTGCCCAGGCGCTCCCAGGCGTCCCAGGCGGCGAGCGCCTGCACCAGGGCCTGGGGGTCGGCGAGGCCGACGTCCTCGGATGCGAAGCGGACCAGGCGGCGGGCGACGAAGCGGGCGTCCTCGCCGCCGGCCAGCATGCGGGCGAACCAGTAGAGCGCGGCGTCGGGGTCGGAGCCGCGCAGCGACTTGTGCAGGGCGGAGATCAGGTTGAAGTGCCCGTCGCGGTCGCGGTCGTAGAGGGCGGCGCGGCGGCTGAGCAGGGTGGCGAGGGCGTCGGGGGCGAGGGGTTCGCCGGGGCCCTCTGCGAGGACCTGCTCGGCCATGTTGAGGAGGTAGCGGCCGTCGCCGTCGGCCATGGCGCGCAGGCTGGCGCGGGCGGGGGCGTCGAGGCGCAGGGGAGTCGCGGTGTCGGCCTCGGCGCGGGCGAGCAGGCGCTCCAGGGCGGCGTCGTCGAGGCGGTGCAGGACCATGACCTGGCAGCGCGAGAGGAGCGCGCCGTTCAGGGTGAAGGAGGGGTTCTCGGTGGTGGCGCCGACCAGGACAACGGTGCCGTCCTCGACCACGGGGAGGAAGGCGTCCTGCTGGGCGCGGTTGAAGCGGTGGATCTCGTCGACGAAGAGGAGCGTGGCACGGCCGGACTCGCGCAGGCGGGCGGCGGCGTCGAAGGCGCGGCGCAGCTCGGCGACGCCGGCGAAGGTGGCGGACAGCTGCAGGAAGCCCAGGCCGGCGGCGTCGGCGAGCAGGCGGGCGATCGTGGTCTTGCCGACGCCGGGCGGTCCCCAGAGGATCATGCTGGGCAGGGTGCCGCGGGCGAGCATGCGCGACAGAGCGCCGGCGGGGCCGAGCAGGGGGTCCTGGCCGACCACCTCGTCGAGGCGGGCGGGACGCAGGCGCTCGGCGAGCGGGGAAGGGCCTGCGGGAGACGTCGGGGCGGCGGGGTCGTGCGCCGGGGCGAACAGGTCGGGCGGGTTCGGGCGGGCGGCCATCGGGCGGGGCTCCTGTGCGGCGTGGGCCGTGGCGCCGGCAGCGTCGGGGCCGTGGCGGTATGCGGGTGCCGCGGCGGGGGACGGGGACGCCTGGTTGCGGCGGGCGGCAGCGCGCCGGGTGTGTGTGCAGTGCAGGCACGGGCAGCAGCTATTTGCCCGTGCGACAGCATATCGATTGCAACCCGTTCCCCGGTCGCGCATTCAATTCCTCGCGCAGCCAGGCTTTGAGGCGGACCCGTTCCACCGCGACGGCCCGGAGACCGCAACCGAAACAAAAGGATGACCTGAATGGCCTATCGCCTCACCACCACACTGGGCGCCGCTGCGCTGGTCCTCGGCTGTCTGAGCGTGGCACCCGCGTTTGCGCAGGAGACGGCCACTCCCGCCTCGCCGGACAGCGCCGACAAGGACACCAGCGCCAAGATGCACCCGATGCACCATGCCGCGATGCACCCCAAGATGATGCACGGCAAGATGATGCATGGCATGATGATGCACAAGAAGATGAGCGGCGCGTCGATGGCCGAGGGCAAGTCCATGCAGGGCGTCCGCTCGCAGGACATGGGCACCGACGCGCTGAACAACCAGAGCCTGCAGGCCGCGAAGTCGAACTCGACGTTCACGCCGAGCGCGGACAGCGCCAAGGCGATGCCGGGCGGGATGGGCGGGATGCACGGCAAGATGATGCACGGCAAGATGATGCCGGGCTCGATGAACGGCGCCTCGATGAGCGGCAACTCGATGGGCAGCAACGCGATGGGCGGCGGCTCGATGGACCCCGGCTCGATGGGCGGCACTGCACCGGCGCAGACCTCGGGCGCGACGGGCGGGATGGGCGGCGGCAACGAGGGCAATGGCGCGATGGCCGGCAGCTCCACCGGCGGCGTCGGCGGCTCGGCCGGCACGCCGATGCCGAAGCCCTGAGGCGTTCGCGGCGGGCCGGGCCCGCCGCGCGAGGGCTGCACGATCGGGAAGGCCGGGGCTGATCGCCTCGGCCTTTGCTCTGTCCGACGCATCGGCATGACAAGGAAAAGCCCGCGGGGACGCGATCCCCGCGGGCTTTTCCTTGTCATGCCGGTCCAGGGGCGGCTCGCCCCTGGCGGGTCCAGGGCAGAGCCCTGGCCCTTGCCTCAGGCCTCGTCGGCCTCGGAGAACTGCTCGGCGCGCGGACCGCTGTCCTGGCCCTTGGCGGCGACGTCGCGGTCGACCAGCTCGATCACCGCCATGTCCGCCGCGTCGCCGTAACGCATGCCGGCCTTCATGACGCGGCAATAGCCGCCGGTGCGGCCGCGGTAGCGCTCGGCGATGGTGCCGAACAGCTTGGCGACGATGACGTCGTCGCGCAGCTGGGCGTAGGCCTGGCGGCGGGCGTGCAGGCCGCCGCGCTTGCCCAGCGTGATCAGCTTCTCGGCAACCGGGCGGAGCTCCTTCGCCTTGGGCAGCGTCGTGGTGATCTGCTCGTGCTTGATCAGCGCGTGCGCCATGTTGCGGAACATGGCCAGGCGGTGGGTGGAGGTGACGTTCAGCTTCCGACCGGCAACACCGTGTCGCATTCTCTATACTCCTGGGGACGGCGGGGTCAGAACGGCTCGTCGAGGCGCTTGGCG
The DNA here is from genome assembly GCA_964236585.1 of uncultured Acetobacteraceae bacterium. Lineage (GTDB taxonomy): Bacteria > Pseudomonadota > Alphaproteobacteria > Acetobacterales > Acetobacteraceae > CAXSEF01. The sequence continues at coordinate 22,059 of CAXSFE010000042.1, read as the reverse complement.
AGGTCCTCGATGTTCTCGGGGGGCCAGCCGGAGACGGCCATGCCCAGCGCGAGGCCCATGTTGGTCAGGACCTCCTTGATCTCGTTCAGCGACTTGCGGCCAAAGTTCGGCGTGCGGAGCATCTCCTGCTCGGTCTTCTGCACGAGGTCGCCGATGTAGACGATGTTGTCGTTCTTCAGGCAGTTCGCCGAGCGCACCGAGAGTTCCAACTCGTCGACCTTGCGCAGCAGGTTGCGGTTGAACGGCAGGTCGTCGTGGATCTCCTCGATGCGGGCCTGCTGGGGCTCGTCGAAGTTGATGAACAGGGCGAGCTGGTCCTGCAGGATGCGGGCGGCGAGCGCCACGCTGTCCTCGGGAGTCACCGCGCCGTTGGTCTCGACCTGGAGCACGAGCTTGTCGTAGTCGGTGACCTGCCCCACGCGGGTCTGCTCGACCTTGTAGGACACGCGGCGGACCGGGGAATAGATGCTGTCCACCGGGATCAGGCCGATCGGCGCGTCCTCGGGGCGGTTGACCGAGGCTGGGTCGTAGCCGCGGCCAAGCTGCACCGTCAGCTCCATGTTCAGCTTGATGCCGTCGTCGAGCGTGCAGATCACGAGGTCGGGGTTCATGACCTCGATGTCGTGGCCGGTCTGGATCTGGCCGGCGCGGACCTCGCCAGGGCCGGTCGCGGTCAGCGTCATGCGGCGGACCTGGTCGCCGTGCATGCGCAGCGCGAGCTGCTTGATGTTGAGGACGATGTCGGTGACGTCCTCGCGCACGCCGGGGATCGAGCTGAACTCGTGCAGCACGCCGTCGATCTGCACGGCGGTCACGGCGGCGCCCTGCAGGGAGGAGAGCAGGATGCGGCGGATCGCGTTGCCGAGCGTCATGCCGAAGCCGCGCTCCAGGGGCTCCGCGACGACGGTGGCGACGCGCGACGGGTCGGAGCCCGGCTCGACCTCAAGCTTCTCCGGCTTGATCAGCGACTGCCAGTTTCTCTGAATGACCACTGCTTTGCCTCATGATGGCATCGGGCGGCCTGGGCCATGGCGCAGGCCACCCGGAAAACGAAACGACGCCGCCGGGACGTGGCCCGGCGGCGCCAACACTGCGGCCGTGTTCAGACGCGGCGGCGCTTGCGCGGGCGGCAGCCGTTGTGCGGGACCGGGGTGGTGTCGCGGATCGAGGTGACGGCGAAGCCCACGGTCTGCAGGGCGCGCAGGGCGCTCTCGCGGCCGGAGCCGGGGCCGTTGACCTCGATCTCCAGCGTCTCCATGCCGTGCTCGCGCGCCTTCTTGCCGGCGTCCTCGGCGGCCATCTGGGCGGCGTACGGCGTGGACTTGCGGCTGCCCTTGAAGCCCTGGGCACCGGCCGACGACCAGGCGATGGTGTTGCCCTGCGCGTCGGTGATGGTGATCATCGTGTTGTTGAAGGTCGCGGCCACGTGGGCCACGCCGGAGCTGATGTTCTTGCGCTCCTTGCGGCGGGGCCGCGAGGCGCCGGAGGCCGGTTTCGCCATGGTGATGGTGTCCTAGAGTCGTGGCGCGCCGGGGCGGGCGCGAAGGTGCTGAAGGCGGGCTGCCGGGAGGCGCGGGCGCGAGGGAGGGCTTGCGCCCTACTTCGTGACCTTCTTCTTGCCGGCGATCGCGACCGCCTTGCCCTTGCGGGTGCGGGCGTTGGTGTGGGTGCGCTGGCCGCGGACGGGCAGGCCGCGGCGGTGGCGCAGGCCGCGGTAGCAGCCGAGGTCCATCAGGCGCTTGATGTTCATGGCCACCTCGCGGCGGAGGTCGCCCTCGACGCGCAGGTCGCGGTCGATGTACTCGCGGATGCGCAGCACCTCGTCGTCGGAGAGCTGGTTCACGCGGCGCTCGGCAGGGATGCCCAGGGTCGTGCAGATGGTCTGGGCCCGGGTCGGCCCGATGCCGTAGATGTAGCGGAGGCTGATGACGACCCGCTTGTTGGTCGGGATGTTCACGCCGGCAATACGCGCCACGCTGTCGCTCCTCGGGCCGGCAACGCGCCGGACTGCTTGGTCAATGGATCGGCCCGCCACGCAGCGGAGGCCTCAAACGGCAGAAGCGGCCACCGGTGGGAGGCCGCCAAGGGCGCGGACTATACTGCCGGCGCCCGCCAAGTCAACGCGCGGAGGTCAACTCTTCGCGAGTGACGCCGGAGCCGCGATCCCGTCCAGAAGCGCGGTGATCTCGGCGGTGACGTCGTCCATCTCCGCCATCCCGTCGACCTCGTGCAGGGTGCCCAGCGCGCGGTAGTGCGGCAGGATCGGCGCGGTCTGGCGGGCGTAGACCTCCAGGCGGGCGGCGACGGTCTCGCGGGTGTCGTCGGGGCGGCGGACGAAGCTGGTGGAGCCGCACACGTCGCAGGTGCCGGCGACCAGCGTGGGCTTGAAATCGTCGTGGTAGCTCGTGCCGCAGCTGGCGCAGGTGGAGCGGCCGGCGATGCGCTCGACCAGGGCGGGGTCGTCGACCTTCAGCTCGACCACGGCGTCGAGGCGCTTGCCCAGGCGGGCGAGCAGGGCGTCGAGCGCCTCGGCCTGCGGCACGGTGCGGGGGAAGCCGTCGAGGATGAAGCCGCGTGCGCAGTCGGGCTGCTGCAGGCGCGCGCCCAGCATGTCGATGATCAGGGCGTCGGACACAAGCTGGCCGGACTCCATGATCGCGCGCGCCTTCTGGCCGAGGTCGCTGCCGGCGGCGACCTCGGCGCGCAGCATGTCGCCGGTGGCGATCTGCATCACGCCGTAGCGCTGCTCCAGGCGCTTGGCCTGCGTGCCTTTTCCCGCGCCGGGGGGGCCGAGAAGGATCAGGTTCACCGGCGCACCCCGCGCGGCTTCTGCTTGCGGATCAGGCCGTCGTACTGGTGGGCGAGCAGGTGCGACTGGATCTGCACCACCGTGTCCATGGTCACGGAGACGATGATCATCAGGCTGGTGCCGCCGAAGGAGAACGGCACGCCGTAGCGGCTGATCAGGATCTCCGGCAGCAGGCAGACGGCGACCAGGTAGAGCGCGCCGATCGTGGTCAGGCGGGTCAGCACGGTGTCGAAGTAGCGCGCGGTGTTGCTGCCCGGGCGGATGCCGGGGATGAAGCCGCCGTACTTCTTCAGGTTGTCCGCCGTCTCCTCGGGGTTGAAGACGACGGCGGTGTAGAAGTAGCTGAAGAAGATGATCATGGCCGCGTAACCGAGCATGTAGAGCGGCTGGCCGTGGGCGAAGGCGCTGCCGATGGTGCCGAGCCAGCCGGACGTGTTGCCGGAGAAGCCGGAGATCGTCGCCGGGATCAGCAGGATCGAGCTTGCGAAGATCGGCGGGATCACGCCGGCGGTGTTGACCTTGAGCGGCATGTGCGTGGAGTCGCCGCCGAACATGCGGCTGCCGACCTGGCGCTTGGGGTATTGCACGACGACGCGGCGCTGGGCGCGCTCCATGAACACGATGAACGCGATCACCGCGGCCGCGACGAACAGGAACAGCACGATGAACACGGGCGAGAGCGCCCCGGTGCGGCCCAGCTCCAGCAGGTTGCCCAGCGCGTTGGGCAGGTTCGCGACGATGCCGGCGAAGATGATCAGCGACTGGCCGTTGCCGACGCCGCGCGCGGTGATCTGCTCGCCCACCCACATCAGGAACATCGTGCCGCCGACCAGCGTGACCACGCTGGACAGTCGGAAGAACGCGCCGGGGTCGATCACCGCGGGGCCGGACGCGCCGTGCATGGACTCAAGGCCGACGGAGATGCCGTAGGCCTGGAACAGCGCGATCAGCACCGTCAGGTAGCGGGTATACTGGTTGAGCTTCTTGCGCCCGCTCTCGCCCTCCTTCTTGAGGGTCTCGAGCTGGGGGACGGCGGCGGACATCAGCTGGATCACGATGGACGCGCTGATGTAGGGCATGATGTTGAGCGCGAAGACGGTCATGCGGCCGAGCGCGCCGCCGCTGAACATGTCGAACATGCCCAGGATGCCGCCGCTGTGCTGCTGCATCATCTCGCCCATCACGCCAGCGTCGACGCCGGGGACGGGGATGTAGGTGCCGACGCGGTAGACGATCAGCGCGCCCAGGGTGAACCAGAGGCGCTTCTTCAGCTCGGTGGCCTTGGAGAAGGTCCCGAGGCTGAGGCTGGAGGCGATCTGCTCGGCCGCGGAGGCCATGGTCGTTTCCCCTTGGGCGAAGGCGGGACGAAGTCTCGCAGGAAGGAAGGAGCAAGGCCAGAGGCTCTGCCTCTGGACTCCGCCAAGGGAAGCCCCTTGGGTGGCCTTGCTTAAGTAGATGGGATCAAAGGGTCCTCGGACCCTTTGCGGGTCCGGGCAGAGCCCGGCCTTGCTTGCTTCACAGCAAAACGGCGCGCCCTCCCCTCTCCGGGCGGGCGCGCCGTTGTGCGGCGTGGGTGGCTAGGCTGCGGGCGCGTCTGGCACGTGGGCGGCGACGGTCGTGGTGACTGTGCCGCCGGCGGCCTGGACCGCGGCGACTGCGGCGGCGGAGGCGCCGGAGACCGTGATGGTCAGGGCCTGCGACAGCGCGCCGGTGGCGAGCAGGCGGACGCCGTTGACCTTGCCGGTGCGCACCAGGCCGGCGGTGCGCAGGGTGTCCTCGGTGATCGGCTGTGAGGCGTCGAGCTTGCCGCTCTCGATGGCCTTGGAGAGCGTGCCGAGGTTGATCGGCGCGTACTCCTTGCGGGTCGGGTTGGAGAAGCCGCGCTTGGGCAGGCGGCGGTAGATGGGCAGCTGGCCGCCCTCGAAGCCGTTGAGCGAGACGCCCTCACGGGCCTTCTGGCCCTTCACGCCCTTGCCGGAGGTCTTGCCCTTGCCGGAGCCGATGCCGCGGCCAAGGCGCTTGAAGGTCGAGCGCGCCTTGGGATTGTCGCGGAGTTCGTTGAGCTTCATGTCAGTCCTCCACCTTGATCAGGTGAGCGACCTTGCGGATCATCCCCCGCACGGAGGGGGTGTCCTCAAGCTCGCTGGTGCGGCGCAGCTTGTTCAGGCCGAGGCCGATCAGCGTCGCCTTCTGGCCGGGCTTGCGGCCGATCGGCGAGCCGGTCTGCATCAGGCGGACGCGCTTGCCGGGGGTGCTGGTGTCAGACATCGGCGCCCGCCTCCGCGACACCGGACTCCAGGGCGCCCGCGTCGCGCTTGCCCAGGATGTCGGTGACCTTCTTGCCGCGGCGGTTGGCGACCGAGCGCGGGCTGGCGCAGTTGGCCAGGGCGTCGAAGGTCGCCTTGACCATGTTGTGCGGGTTGCGGCTGCCGAGCGACTTGGCGACCACGTCGTTGATGCCCAGCGTCTCGAACACGGCACGCATCGGGCCGCCGGCGATGATGCCGGTGCCGGCCTCGGCCGAACGCAGCACGACCTTGCCGGCGCCGTAGTGCCCGAAGGAGTCGTGGTGCAGCGTGCGACCCTCCTTCATCGGCACGCGGATCATGGTGCGCTTGGCGCGCTCCGTGGCCTTGCGGATCGCCTCGGGGACCTCGCGCGCCTTGCCGGCGCCGAAGCCGACGCGGCCCTTCTGGTCGCCCACAACGACCAGGGCGGCGAAGGCGAACCGGCGTCCGCCCTTCACCACCTTGGCCACGCGGTTGATGGTGACCAGCTTGTCGATGATGTCGTCGCCGCCGTCGCGGTCGCGACCGTGGCCGCCGCCGGAGCGGCCGTCTCTTGCCTCGCGTGCCATGCTGCTTGGCCCCCTAGAACGCCAGACCGCCCTCTCGGGCGGCCTCGGCCAGCGCCTTGACGCGGCCGTGATACAGATACGAGCCGCGGTCGAACACCACCTGGGTGACGCCGGCGGCCGACGCGCGCTCGGCGACGAGCCTGCCCACTGCTGCGGCCGCGTCCTTGTCGGCGCCGGTGCGCAGGGCCGCGCGGAGGTCCTTGTCCAAGCTCGACGCGGCGGCGAGCGTGCGCCCGGCGACGTCGTCGATGATCTGGGCGTAGATGTGCTTGCCGGAGCGGAACACCGACAGGCGCGGGCGCAGGCCAGCCTTCTTGCGCAGCTGGAAGCGGAGGCGGTCGCGCCTGCGCTCCCGGAGATCGCGTTGAGCGCTCATTACTTCTTCTTGCCTTCCTTGCGGCGGATCACCTCGTTGTCGTAGCGCACGCCCTTGCCCTTGTACGGCTCGGGCGGCCGGAAGCCGCGGATCTCGGCGGCGACCTGGCCCACCAGGCGCTTGTCGACGCCGGCGACGGCGATCGCCGTCGGGCGCGGGGTGGTGATCGTGATGCCGGCCGGCACCGGAAAGACGACGTCGTGGGAAAAGCCGAGATTGATCACCAGGTTCGGGCCCTGCACCGAGGCGCGAAAGCCCGTGCCGGTGATCTCCAGCGTCTTGGTGTAGCCCTTGCTGACGCCCTCGACCATGGAGGCGACCAGGGCGCGCGTGGTGCCCCACATCATCCGCGACGGGGCGGCGTTGTTCTTGGGCACCACGGTGACGCGGTTGTCCTCGACCGTGGTGGTGACCAGGCTGGTCAGGGCGAGGGTCAGCTCGCCGAGCTTGCCCTTCGCGGTGAGGATGTCGTTGGCGATCGCCACCTGGACGCCCGCTGGGATCTCGACCGGATACTTGCCGATGCGTGACATCTATGCGGTCCTCAGAACACGCGGCACAGGACTTCGCCGCCGACATTGGCGGCGCGAGCCTCTGCATCGCTGAGCACGCCGCGCGGCGTCGACAGGATCGACACGCCCAGGCCGGCGTAGACCCGCGGCAGCTCCTTGATCTTGGAATAGACGCGGCGGCCCGGCTTGGAGACGCGGTGGATCTCCTTGATGACGGGCTCGCCCTCGTTGTACTTCAGCTCGATGCGCAGCTGCGCGACACCGGTGCGGATCTCCTCGGTGGAGAAGCCGCGGATGTAGCCCTCGCGGCGGAGCGCCTCGAGCACGTTGGCGCGCAGCCTGGACGCCGGCGCCACGCAGGACGAGTGGCGCGCGTGCTGCGCGTTGCGGATGCGGGTGAGCATGTCGCCCACGGGATCGGACATCGACATGTGCGGCTCCTACCAGCTCGCCTTGACCAGCCCGGGGATCGCCCCGGCGCTGCCCAGGTCGCGCAGCGCGATGCGGCAGATCTTGAACTTGCGGTAGTTGGCGCGCGAGCGGCCGGTGATCTCGCAGCGCAGCCGGACGCGGATGCGCGCGCCGTTGCGCGGCAGCTCGGCCAGCTTCAGCGACGCCTCGAAGCGGTCCTCGACCGGCAGCGTGCGGTCCATCACCACGTCCTTGAGCGTCTGGCGCTTGGAGAGGTCGCGCTTGGCCATCTTCTCGCGCTTCTTGTTGCGATTGACGGCAGAAGTCTTCGCCATGGAACTGTCCTCCGGAACATGCGGGGGGATGCCCCGCCGTTTTCCAAGTCGTGCGCGGCGCCGGAGCGGCGTCGCGGATAGCAAGCAAGGTTGAGGCTCTGCCTCAAACTCCGCCAGGGGGAAGGCCCCCTGGACCGCCTTCCCTAGATCAAGGGATCAAAGGGTCCTCGGACTCTTTGCGGGTCTGGGCAGAGCCCGGCCTTGCTTTCTTCAGGCGGCCGCGGCGACGGGCGCCACGATCGCGAACGGGATGTCGAAGGCGCGCAGCAGCGCCTTGGCCTCGGCGTCGGTCTTCGCCGTGGTGACGAAGACGATGTCCATGCCGCGCACCGTGTCCACCTTGTCGTAGTTGATCTCGGGGAACACGATCTGCTCCTTCATGCCCATGGCGAAGTTGCCGCGGCCGTCGAAGCCCTTCGCGTTGTCCAGGCCGCGGAAGTCACGGACGCGGGGCATCGCGATGGTCACCAGACGGTCGAGGAACTCGTACATCCGGGTGCGGCGCAGCGTCACCTTGGTGCCGATCGGCAGGCCCTCGCGGATCTTGAAGCCGGCGATCGCCTTCTTGGCGACGGTCTTCACCGGCTTCTGGCCCGCGATCAGGGTCAGCTCGGCGACGGCGGCGTCGAGCTTCTTCTGGTCGCCGGCGGCCTCGCCGACGCCCATGTTGATGACGATCTTCTCCAGGCGCGGCACCTGCATCGGGTTCTTGTAGCCGAACTCCTGCAGCATCTGCGCGCGGATGGTGTCGAGGTAGCGCTGCTGCATGCGCGGGCGCACGATCGCAGGCGTCTCTGTGGCCGGGGTCTCTGTCTCGCTCATGGGGTCAGCCCTCGATCACGTCGCCGGTGGCCACGGCCACGCGAACCTTGGAGCGCGCGCCGTCGCTGCCCTCGATCACCCGGAAACCGACGCGGGTCGGCTTGTCGGTCTTGGGATCGACGAGCATGACGTTGCTCAGGTGGATGGTCGCCTCGCGCTCGATGATGCCGCCGGGCTTGCCCGCGCCCTGCGCCTTGGTGTGGCGCTTGGCGACGTTGACGCCCTGGACGACCGCACGGTCCTCCTTGGGCAGGACCTGCAGGACCTCGCCGCGCTTGCCGCGGTCGGCGCCGGAGATGACGACGACGCGGTCGCCCTTGCGGATGCGCGCGGCCATCACAGCACCTCAGGGGCGAGCGAGATGATCTTCATGAACTTGCGGGCACGCAGCTCGCGCACGACGGGCCCGAAGATGCGGGTGCCGATCGGCTCCTGCGCCTTGTTGATCAGCACGGCCGCGTTGCGGTCGAAGCGGATCGCCGAGCCGTCGGGGCGGCGCACCGGGAAGGCGGTGCGCACGATCACCGCCTGGTGCACGTCGCCCTTCTTCACCTTGCCGCGCGGAATCGCCTCCTTGATGGAGACGACGATGACGTCGCCCACGGACGCGGTCTTGCGCTTGGAGCCGCCGAGCACCTTGATGCACTGAACGCGGCGCGCGCCGGAGTTGTCGGCGACGTCGAGGTTGGATTCGACCTGGATCATCTAGATGGCCCCCTCAGCCCTGCGGCTGTTCGGCGTGGCCGGCGTGCTCGGCGATCACGGCCGCGGCCTCAGGCGGCAGCGCCACGTCGACGCCGGCGGCCTGGTCGGTCGCGATGGCGTCGGCGGCCGCCTCGATCACGTCGGCGTCGAGCCCGCCGAGCACGGCGCCGTTGCGCTGCACCACGGTCCAGGTCTTGCGCTTGGAGATCGGTGCGCACTCGACGATGCGCACGAGGTCGCCCTCGCGGCACTCGTTGCGCTCGTCATGGGCCGCATACTTCTTCGAGCGACGGATGAACTTCTTGTAGAGCGGATGCATGATGCGGCGGGACACCAGGACGGTGATGGTCTTCTCCATCTTGTCACTGGTCACCCGCCCGCTCAGGACGCGTCTGGGCATGACGCCTCTCCCTTCAGGACTTGACCGCAGCAGGTACGGCCTGCTGGGTCTGGATGGTCTTCACGCGGGCAATGTCGCGGCGGACGATGCGCGCGCGGCCCATGCCCTCCTGCTGCCCGGTGGCGCGCTGGAAGCGCAGGTTGAACTGCTCGCGACGCAGGTCGAGCAGCATCGTGTCGAGCTCGTCGGGCGTCTTGGCCCGGATGTCGGACGGCTTCGTCATGCTCATGCGTCTCCGATGCGGGTGACGAACTTCACCTTGATCGGCAGCTTGGCGGCGCCGAGCTGCAGCGCCTCGCGGGCCAGCTCCGGCGAGACGCCGTCGATCTCGAACATCATGCGGCCCGGCTTGACGCGGGCGACCCAGAACTCCGGCGAGCCCTTGCCGGAGCCCATACGCACCTCGGCCGGCTTGGTCGAGACGGGGACGTCCGGGAAGATGCGGATCCACACGCGGCCGGCGCGCTTCATCGCGCGGGTGATGGCGCGGCGCGCGGCCTCGATCTGGCGGGCGGTCACGCGCTCGGGCTCCAGGGCCTTGAGGCCGTAGGTGCCGAAGTTGAGCGTGGTGCCGCCCTTGGCGAGGCCGTGGATGCGGCCCTTGTGGGCCTTGCGGAACTTGGTCCGCTTGGGGGAGAGCATGTCTGGGTGTCCCTAGCGCTGCGGCGCCTGTTCGGCGGCACGGCGGTCCTGCGCGGTCGGATCGTTCGTCATGATCTCGCCCTTGAAGATCCACACCTTGACGCCGCACGTGCCGTACGTGGTCTTGGCCGTCGCCACGCCGTAGTCGATGTCCGCGCGCAGCGTGTGCAGCGGCACCCGGCCCTCGCGATACCACTCGGTGCGCGCGATCTCTGCGCCGCCGAGGCGGCCGCCGCAGTTGATGCGGATGCCCTGCGCGCCAAGGCGCATGGCGGACTGCACGGCGCGCTTCATCGCGCGGCGGAAGGCGACGCGACGCTCGAGCTGCTGGGCGATGTTCTCGGCCACCAGCGTCGCGTCGATCTCCGGCTTGCGGATCTCGACGATGTTGAGCTGCACCTCGGACTTGGCCATCTTGGCAAGGTCCTTGCGCAGCACCTCGATGTCCTGGCCCTTCTTGCCGATCACCACGCCGGGGCGCGCCGCGTAGATCGTCACGCGTGGCTTCTTCGCCGGGCGCTCGATGACGACGCGGGAGACGCCGGCGCCGGAGAGCTTCTTGCGCAGGTGGGCGCGCAGCTTGATGTCCTCGTGCAGCAGGCGGGCGTAGTCGGTGCCGGCGTACCAGCGGCTGTCCCAGGTGCGGTTGATGCCGAGCCGGAGCCCGATCGGATTGACCTTGTGACCCATGGTTCAGGCCGCCTTCTGCTCTGTGCCGCTCGGCGCGGTGGGTGCGCCACGCGGGGTGCGCGGGGCCTCCTCGACGGCCGCGCGCTCGGCGACGACGATCTTGAGGTGGCTGAACCACTTCTCGATGCGCGAGGCGCGGCCGCGGCCGCGCGCCTGGAAGCGGCGCATCACGATCGACTTGCCAACCTCTGCGCGGGAGACGACCAGCTGGTCGACGTCGAGCTGGTGGTTGTTCTCGGCGTTGGCGATCGCGCTCTCCAGGACCTTCTTCACCTGCTGCGCGATGCGCCGCTTGGAGAAGGTCAGCGTCGCGACCGCCTGGTTGGCCGGCTGGTTGCGGATCAGGCCGGCGACCAGGTTCAGCTTGCGCGGCGAGATGCGCATGTTGCTGAGCACGGCCTGCGCCTCGGTCTCTGCCAGCCTGCGGGGAGTCTTGGTCTTGCTCATGTCAGCCCCGCTTGGCCTTCTTGTCGGCCGTGTGCCCGGTGAAGGTGCGGGTCGGCGAGAACTCGCCGAACTTGTGGCCGACCATGTTCTCGTTGACCTGCACCGGCAGGAACTTGTGGCCGTTGTAGACGCCGAACGTCAGGCCCACGAACTGCGGCAGGATCGTGGAGCGGCGCGACCAGATCTTGATGATCTCGCTGCGGCCCGAGGCCCTGGAGTTCTCTGCCTTGTTGAGGAGGTAGCCGTCGACGAACGGGCCCTTCCAGACGGAACGTGCCATCCTACTTGCCCTTGTTGCGGCGACGGATGATCAGGCTGTCCGTGCGCTTGTTGGTGCGTGTCTTGTAGCCCTTGGTCGGCTTGCCCCACGGGGTCACCGGGTGGCGGCCGCCCGAGGTGCGGCCCTCGCCGCCGCCGTGCGGGTGGTCGACCGGGTTCATGACCACGCCACGGTTGTGCGGGCGCCGCCCCATCCAGCGGGCGCGGCCGGCCTTGCCGATGTGCTGGTTCATGTTGTCGGCGTTGCTGACGGCGCCGACGGTGGCCATGCACTCGGCGCGCACCACGCGGAGCTCGCCGGACTGCAGCTTGATCTGCGCGTAGCCGGAGTCCTTGCCCACCAGCTGCGCGTAGGTGCCGGCCGCGCGCGCCACCTTGCCGCCCGCGCCCTGCTTCAGCTCGATGTTGTGCACGATGGTGCCGACCGGGATCGTGGCCAGCGGCATCGCGTTGCCCGGCTTGATGTCGACCTTCGCTCCGGAGACCACGCTGTCGCCGGCGCGCAGGCGCTGCGGCGCCAGGATGTAGCTCAGCTCGCCGTCCGTATACTTCACCAGGGCGATGAAGGCGGTGCGGTTGGGGTCGTATTCCAGCCGCTCGACGGTGGCCGCCATGTCGTGCTTGCGGCGCCGGAAGTCGACCATACGGTAAGTCTGCTTGTGGCCGCCGCCGCGGAAGAACGACGTTGTGCGCCCGTGGTTGTTGCGCCCGCCGGACTTGTTCTTGCCCTCGGTCAGGCCCTTGACGGGCTTGCCCTTCCACAGCTCGGAGCGGTCGATGAGGATCGTGCCGCGCAGCGACGCGGTGATCGGGTTGAAATGCCTCAGTGCCATCGCTCTGCCCTCAGGTGAGGCTTGTCGTCAGGTCGATGGTCTGACCTGGGGCAAGCTCCACGTACGCCTTCTTGATGTCGGAACGCTGGCCGGGACGGCCCTTGAAGCGCTTCCGCTTGCCCTTCTGCACCAGCGTGTTCACGCGGGTGACCGTCACGCCGAACAGGGCCTGCACCGCCGCCTTGATCTCGGGCTTGCTGGCCTCCAGCGAGACACGGAACACCACCTGGTTGCGCTCGGACAGCGCGGTCGCCTTCTCGGTGATCAGCGGGGCGCGGATGATCGTGTACATCGACTCGCGCGACATGTGGGCCGCGCGGTGGAGCGAGGCTGCGATGCGGTTCATGCCAGGCGCTCCTTCAGGCCCTCGACGGCGGCGGACGTCACCACCAGCAGGTCGTGCTGCAGGATGTCGTAGACGTTGGCGCCCACGCTCGGCAGCACGTCGATGCCGGCGATGTTGCGGCTGGCGCGCAGGAAGCCCGCGTCGACGGCGCGGTCGACGACGAGGACGGAGCCCCAGCCGAGGATTTTCAGCTTGGCGGCCAGCTCCTTGGTCTTGGTGCCGCTGGTGGCGGCGTCGAGGACGACGAGCTTGCCCTCCGCCTGCTTCTGGCTGAGCGCGCTGATCAGGCCGAGGCGGCGCACCTTCTTCGGCAGGTCGTAGCCGTGGTCGCGCACGACGGGGCCGTGGACACGGCCGCCGGTGCGGAACTGCGGGGCGCGCAGCGAGCCCTGGCGGGCGTTGCCGGTGCCCTTCTGCTTGTAGGGCTTCTTCGTGGTGCCGGAGACCTCTCCCATGCCCTTGGTGCTGTGCGTGCCGGCGCGGCGCTTGGCGAGCTGCCAGTGGACGACGCGCGCCATGATGTCGGCGCGCGGCTCGATCGCGAAGATCTCGTCGGGCAGCTCGGCGGTGCCGGCGGAAGCGTTGTCCAGGGTCCTAATGTCGATCTGCATCTCTATGCCTCCGGCTGCGCGTCGGGGGCCGAGGCCGGCGCCTCCGTGTGGGCGGGCGCCGTGGTCAGCAGGCCGGCGGGGAACGGCGCGTCGGCGTGGCGCGCCTTCTTGACCGCGTCGCGCACCTGCACGTAGTCGCCCTTGGCGCCGGGAACCGCGCCGTGGACCATGATGAGGCCGCGCACGGCGTCGATGCCGGCGACCTCTAGGTTCAGCGTGGTGACACGCTCGACGCCGAGGTGGCCCGGCATCTTCTTGTTCTTGAACGTCTTGCCCGGGTCCTGGCGGTTGCCCGTCGAACCGAGCGAACGGTGGCTTACCGACACGCCGTGCGAGGCCTCAAGGCCGCGGAAGTTCCAGCGCTTCATGCCGCCGGCAAAGCCCTTGCCCTTGGTGATGCCGCAGACGTCGATCTTTTGGCCGACGACGAAGTGCGCGGCGCTCAGCGTGGCGCCGGTCTCCAGCACCGCGTCGGGCGAGACGCGGAACTCGACGAGACGCTTCTTCGGCTCGACCTTCACGCGGGCAAAATGGCCGCGGTTCGGCTGGGTGACGTTCTTCACCTTGGCCTTGCCGAAGCCGAGCTGCAGCGCGGTGTAGCCGTCGCGCTCCTCGGTGCGGACGTCGACCACCTGGACCTCGTCGAGGTGCAGGACGGTGACCGGCACGTGCGTGCCGTCGTCCTTGAAGATGCGGGTCATGCCCAGCTTCTTCGCGATCAGTCCCGTGCGCATGGCGTGTGTCTCCCCCATCGCTTCAGAGCTTGATCTCGACGTCGACGCCGGCGGCCAGGTCGAGCTTCATCAGCGCGTCCACGGTCTGCGGCGTCGGCTCGACGATATCCAGCAGGCGGCGGTGCGTGCGGATCTCGAACTGCTCGCGGCTCTTCTTGTCGACGTGCGGCGAACGGTTGACGGTGAAGCGCTCGATGTGCGTCGGCAGCGGGATCGGGCCGCGGACCCGGGCGCCGGTGCGCTTCGCCGTGTTCACGATCTCCTTCGTGCTGTTGTCCAGCACGCGGTGGTCGTACGCCTTCAGGCGAATGCGGATGTTCTGATTGTCCATCGTCACTCAATCCAGTTCGGGTCAGCCCTGGCCATTTCGGTCAGGCCAGGTTGGGCGCCGTGCAGGCAGCGTGTCCAAGCAGGGTGGCCAAACGACACGGGCGCCGGGAAACCCCGGCGCCCGTGCGCGTTGTTTCGTCGTCAGGCGGTGATCGAGGCGACCACGCCGGCGCCCACGGTCCGGCCACCCTCGCGGATGGCGAAGCGCAGCCCCTCGTCCATCGCGATCGGCGCGATCAGCTCGACGTCCATCGAGACGTTGTCGCCGGGCATCACCATCTCGGTGCCCTCGGGAAGCTGCACGACGCCGGTCACGTCGGTGGTGCGGAAGTAAAACTGCGGCCGGTAGTTGGTGAAGAACGGCGTGTGTCGGCCGCCCTCCTCCTTCGTCAGCACGTAGGCCTCGGCCTTGAACTTGGTGTGCGGGGTGATCGAGCCCGGCTTGGCCAGAACCTGGCCGCGCTCGACGTCCTCGCGCTTGGTGCCGCGCAGCAGCGCGCCGATGTTGTCGCCGGCCTGCCCGCGGTCCAGCAGCTTGCGGAACATCTCGACGCCGGTGACGATGGTCTTGACCGTGTTCTTGAGGCCGACGATCTCGACCTCGTCGCCCACGTTTACCACGCCACGCTCGACGCGGCCGGTCACGACGGTGCCACGGCCGGAGATGGAGAACACGTCCTCCACCGGCATCAGGAACGGCCGGTCCATCGCGCGCTCAGGCTGCGGGATGTAGGCGTCCACCGCGGCCATCAGCTCGGTGACGGCATTCTCGCCCTGCTCCGGGTTCTTGTCGTTCAGCGCCATCACCGCCGAGCCCTTGATGATGGGGATGTCGTCGCCGGGGAACTGGTAGGAGGACAGCAACTCGCGCACCTCCATCTCGACCAACTCGATCAGCTCGGGGTCGTCCACCAGATCGACCTTGTTCATGAACACCACCAGCGCCGGCACGCCGACCTGGCGGGCGAGCAGGATGTGCTCGCGGGTCTGCGGCATCGGGCCGTCGGCGGCGGACACGACCAGGATCGCGCCGTCCATCTGCGCGGCGCCGGTGATCATGTTCTTCACATAGTCGGCGTGGCCGGGGCAGTCGACGTGGGCGTAGTGGCGGTTCGTGGTCTCGTACTCCACATGGGCCGTGGAGATCGTGATGCCGCGCGCGCGCTCCTCGGGCGCCTTGTCGATCTGGTCATACGCCGTGAAGGTGGCGCCGCCGGCCTTGGCGAGGACCTTGGTGATCGCCGCGGTCAGCGACGTCTTGCCATGGTCGACGTGGCCGATCGTGCCGATGTTGCAGTGCGGCTTGTTCCGCTGGAATTTGGCCTTACCCATGGTCTTCTCTCCGTCGCCCGAGTTGCTTTACCAGCGGTAGTGGCTGAAGGCCTTGTTCGCCTCCGCCATCCGGTGGGTGTCCTCACGCTTCTTCACGGCCGAGCCGCGGTTGTTCACCGCGTCGAACAGCTCGTTGGAAAGACGCTCTTCCATCGTGTGCTCGCCCCGCTTGCGCGAGGCGTCGATCAGCCAGCGGATCGCCAGCGCCTGGCGGCGCTCGGTCCGGACCTCGACGGGCACCTGGTAGGTGGCGCCGCCGACGCGCCGCGAGCGCACCTCGACGGCCGGCTTCACGTTGTCCAGCGCCTCGTGGAACATGCGCACCGGGTCGGCCGAGCTGCCGCCGCGCTTCTTCATCACGTCGAGCGCGCCGTAGACGATGCCCTCGGCCGCGGACTTCTTGCCGTCGTACATCAGCGCATTCATGAAGCGCGTGATGACGGTGTCGCCGAACTTGGGGTCCGGCAGGATCTCTCTCTTGGTGGCCTTACGGCGACGGCTCATTTCCGGGTCCCCTTACTTCGGCCGCTTCGCGCCGTACAGCGAACGGCGCTGACGGCGCTTCGGCAGGCCCTGCGTGTCAAGTACGCCGCGCAGGATGTGGTAGCGCACGCCGGGCAGATCCTTCACGCGGCCGCCGCGGATCAGCACGACGCTGTGCTCCTGCAGGTTGTGGCCCTCGCCGGGGATGTAGCTCACGACCTCGTAGCCGTTGGTCAGCCGCACCTTGGCCACCTTGCGGAGTGCCGAGTTCGGCTTCTTCGGCGTCGTGGTGTAGACGCGCGTGCAGACGCCGCGCTTCTGCGGGCATCCCTCGAGCGCGGGCACCTTGTTGCGCTTGGCGGCCGGCTCGCGGCCTTTGGCAATCAGCTGATTGATGGTCGGCATACGCCCTCGTTCCGGTCCTGGTCCGCAGCACTCGCCCGTGCCTGAGTCGGAGCCGTCCATCACTCGCGAACAGAGGACCGCACGGCCTGGGACACGTCCCATCCGCGAGGTCTTGTCGGGCCCGCGGCCTTGGCCGCCCCCTCGGGGACAGCGGCGCCGCGTGCTTGTCTGCCAGCCAATAACGACGGCCCGAACCAAGCGTCGGGGGGTGCCGAGGGCGCGGAACCTACGTCCGGGGCCTGGGGGAGTCAACCCGGGGATGCATACGAAAAAGCAAGGAAGGCCAGAGGCTCTGCCTCTGGACTCCGCCAAGGGAAGCCCCTTGGATGGCTTCCCTTAAGTCAAGGGATCAAAGGGTCCTCGGACCCTTTGCGGGTTCGGGCAGAGCCCGACCTTTCTTCATGGAAACGGGGCCCGGAGCACTTCGCCCCGGACCCCGTCCAGTTCAGCCGAGCCTTAGAGGCTACTCCGCGGCACGCTCGATCGCGGGCGTGTCGGTCCGCACCCGCTGCTGGTCGCGCCCTGCGGCGACGGCCTTGAGCTTATTCATCACGCTGCCGGTGCCCGCGGGGATCAGGCGGCCGACGATGACGTTCTCCTTGAGGCCCATCAGGTTGTCCACCTTGCCGGCCGTGGCCGCCTCGGTGAGCACCCGCGTCGTCTCCTGGAAGGAGGCGGCGCTGATGAAGGAGTGCGTCTGCAGGCTGGCCTTGGTGATGCCCTGGAGCACGGGCATTCCGACGGCGGGGCGCTCGTCCTCGGCGAGGCGCTTGGCGTTCTCGCCCTCGAACTCGATCCGGTCGACGGTCTCGCCCACCAGGTACGTCGTGTCGCCGGGCTCCATGATCTCGATCTTCTGGAGCATCTGGCGGACGATGACCTCGATGTGCTTGTCGTTGATCTTCACGCCCTGCAGCCGGTAGACGTCCTGGATCTCGTTCACGAGGTAGTCGGACAGCGCCTCCACCCCCATGACCTTCAGGATGTCGTGCGGCACGCGCGGCCCGTCGACCAGCGGCTCGCCACGCCGGACGAAGTCGCCCTCCTGGACCGAGAGGTGCTTGCCCTTCGGGATCAGGTACTCGGTCTCCTCGCTGGTCTCGTCGTTCTTGACGATGATGCGGCGCTTGGCCTTGTAGTCCTTGCCGAACTCCACGCGGCCGTCGGTCTCTGCGATGATCGCGTGGTCCTTCGGGCGGCGCGCCTCGAACAGCTCGGCCACGCGCGGCAGGCCGCCGGTGATGTCGCGCGTCTTGCTGCCCTCGCGCGGGATGCGGGCCAGCACGTCGCCGGCCTGCACCGTGACGCCGTTCTCCACCGACAGGATGGAGTCGGGCGTGAGGAAGTAGCGCGCCTCGGCCCCGCTCGGCAGCTTGAGGACGTCGCCGTTGGCGTCCTTGACCTGCAGGCGCGGGCGCAGGTCGACGCCCTTGGCCACCTGCTTGTAGTCGACGACCACGCGCGACGTCAGGCCGGTCACCTCGTCCATGCGCTCGACGATGGTGATCGAGTCGATGAGGTCGAGGTACTCCACCACGCCGGAACGCTCGGTGATGATCGGCAGGGTGTAGGGGTCCCACTCCGCCAGCTTCTGCAGGCGCGTGACCTGCGCGCCGTCGTCGACGAGCAGCCGCGCGCCGTAGGGGACGCGGAAGCGCGCGCGCTCGCGGCCCTTGTCGTCCTGCAGCACGATCTCGCAGTTTCGTGCCATCACCACGGGCACGCCCATGGAGTTCTGCACGACGTTGCGGTTGCGCACGGCGACCGTGCCCTCGTGCGACGCCTCCACGCTCGACTGCTCGGCGCCGCGCTGGGCGGCGCCGCCGATGTGGAAGGTGCGCATGGTGAGCTGGGTACCCGGCTCGCCGATCGACTGCGCGGCGATCACGCCGACCGCCTCGCCGATGTTGACGGACGTGCCGCGGGCCAGGTCGCGCCCGTAGCAGGCGCCGCAGACGCCGACGCGGCTGTCGCAGGTCAGCACGGAGCGGATCTTCATCACCTCCACGCCGGCCTGCTCGATGCGCTCGGCGATCTCCTCGTCGATCAGCGTGTTGCGCGGCGTCAGCACGGCGTTGGTGGACGGGTCGAGCGTGTCCTCCGCCGTGGTGCGGCCGAGCGTGCGCTCGGACAGCGAGGAGACGACCTCGCCGCCGTCCATGACCGCGCGCACGGTCAGGCCGCGCTCGGTGCCGCAATCCTCCTCGACGATGATGCAGTCCTGCGCCACGTCGACGAGCCGGCGCGTCAGGTAGCCGGAGTTGGCGGTCTTGAGCGCAGTGTCCGCGAGGCCCTTGCGGGCGCCGTGGGTGGAGGTGAAGTAGTCGAGGACCGACAGGCCCTCCTTGAAGTTGGCGATGATCGGCTGCTCGATGATCTCGCCCGACGGCTTGGCCATCAGGCCGCGCATGCCGGCGAGCTGCTTCATCTGGGCGGGCGAGCCGCGCGCGCCGGAGTGGCTCATCATCCACACCGAGTTGGTGGGCTTGCCGATCTCCTGGCGCGAGATCTCCTTCATCATCGCGGCCTGCACGTCGTCGGTGCAGCGCGACCAGGCGTCGACGACCTTGTTGTAGCGCTCGCCGGCGGTGATCAGCCCGTCCTGGTACTGCTGCTCGAACTCCTTGACCTCGGTCTGGGTCTTCTCGACCAGCTCGGACTTGGAGTCCGGGATGATCAGGTCGTCCTTGCCGAAGCTGATGCCCGCCTTGGCCGCCTGGGCGAAGCCGAGCCCCATCAGCCGGTCTGCGAAGATCACGCACTCCTTCTGGCCGCAGTGGCGGTACACCGCGTCGATCACGTCGGAGACCATCTTCTTCGTCAGCTGCTTGTTCAGCAGGCTGAACGGCACCGCGTGGTGGGCGGGCAGGATCTGCGCGATCATCATGCGGCCCGGCGTGGTGACGACAAGCTGGCGGCGCTTCGTGCCGTCGGCATCGACGACCATGATCCGGGCGCGGATCTTGTCGTGCAGGTGGATGGCCTTCGCCGTCAGCGCGAACTCGATCTCGCCCATCGAGCCGAACGCCTGCGCGCCCTTCCGGACGAGCGTGTCGCCGTCGTAGACGTCCTGGTCGGGCGTGTCGCGGAAGGCGGCCGTCTCGACCGAGAGGTAGTAGAGCCCGAGCACGATGTCCTGGCTCGGCACGATGATCGGCTTGCCGTTGGCGGGGCTGAGGATGTTGTTGGTGCTCATCATCAGCACGCGGGCCTCCAGCTGCGCCTCCAGGCTGAGCGGCACGTGCACCGCCATCTGGTCGCCGTCGAAGTCCGCGTTGAAGGCGGTGCACACCAGCGGGTGCAGCTGGATCGCCTTGCCCTCGATCAGCACCGGCTCGAACGCCTGGATGCCAAGGCGGTGCAGGGTGGGCGCGCGGTTGAGCATCACCGGGTGCTCCCGGATGACCTCCTCCAGGATGTCCCAGACCTCGGGGCGCTCCTTCTCCACCATGCGCTTGGCGGCCTTGATGGTGGTGGCGTGGCCGTACTTCTCCAGCTTGGAGTAGATGAACGGCTTGAACAGCTCGAGCGCCATCTTCTTGGGCAGGCCGCACTGGTGCAGCTTCAGCTCCGGGCCGACCACGATCACCGAGCGGCCGGAGTAGTCCACGCGCTTGCCCAGCAGGTTCTGGCGGAAGCGGCCCTGCTTGCCCTTCAGCATGTCGGACAGCGACTTCAACGGGCGCTTGTTGGCGCCCGTGATCGCGCGGCCGCGGCGGCCGTTGTCGAACAGGGCGTCGACGGACTCCTGGAGCATGCGCTTCTCGTTGCGCACGATGATGTCGGGCGCGCGCAGCTCGATCAGCCGCTTGAGGCGGTTGTTGCGGTTGATCACGCGGCGGTACAGGTCGTTCAGGTCGGAGGTGGCGAAGCGGCCGCCGTCCAGCGGGACCAGCGGGCGCAGCTCTGGCGGGATCACCGGGACGACGTCGAGGATCATCCACTCGGGCTTGGAGCCGCTCTCGCTGAACGCCTCGATCAGCTTGAGGCGCTTGACCAGCTTCTTGCGCTTCGCCTCGGAGGTCGTCTCCTTGAGGTCGGCGCGCAGCTGCACCTTCTCGCCGTCGGTGTCGATCTCCTTGAGCACCGACTTGATCGCCTCGGCGCCGATGCCGTAGGTGAAGTCGTCGCCGAACTCGTCCTGCTTGTCGAGGAGCTGGTCCTCGGTCAGCAGCTGGTGGCGCTTGAGGTCGGTCGCCCCGGGGTCGAGCACGACGTAGCTCTCGAAATACAGGATCTTCTCGAGCTCCTTCAGCGTGAGATCGACCATGAGGCCGATCCGGCTGGGCAGGCTCTTGAGGAACCAGATGTGGGCGACCGGCGAGGCCAGCTCGATGTGGCCCATGCGCTCGCGGCGCACCTTGGCCAGCGTCACCTCGACGCCGCACTTCTCGCAGATGATGCCGCGGAACTTCATGCGCTTGTACTTGCCGCACAGGCACTCGTAGTCCTTGATCGGGCCGAAGATGCGGGCGCAGAACAGGCCATCGCGCTCCGGCTTGAAGGTGCGATAGTTGATCGTCTCGGGCTTCTTGATCTCGCCGTAGGACCAGGAGCGGATCTGCTCCGGGCTCGCCATCTGGATGCGGATCTGGTCGAAGGTGACCTGCTGGCCGGCCTGACCCAGAATCTTCATCAGCTCGTTCATGCGAACTCCCACTCGGATATTGCAGCCGGGGGCGGTCCCCGGAGGGGTAGCACAGAAAGCAAGCCTGGGCTCTGCCCAGACCCGCCAGGGGCGAGCCGCCCCTGGACCGGCCTCACTTAAGGAAGGCCAGTCCAGGGCGGCTCGCCCTGGCGGAGTCCAGAGGCAGAGCCTCTGGCCTTGCCTGCTTCAGGTCAGGCTCTGGTTCAGCTCCACGTTCAGGCCCAGCGACTTCAGCTCCTTGACGAGGACGTTGAAGCTCTCAGGGATGCCGGCCTCGAAGTTGTCCTGCTCGCGCACGATCGCCTCGTAGACCTTGGTGCGGCCCGACACGTCGTCGGACTTCACCGTCAGCATCTCCTGCAGCGTGTAGGCGGCACCGTACGCCTCCAGCGCCCAGACCTCCATCTCGCCGAAGCGCTGGCCGCCGAACTGCGCCTTCCCGCCCAGCGGCTGCTGGGTGACCAAGCTGTAGGGCCCGATCGAGCGGGCGTGGATCTTGTCGTCGACCAAGTGGTGCAGCTTGAGCATGTAGATGTAGCCGACCGTGACCTTGCGCTCGAACTGCTCGCCGGAGCGGCCGTCGGTGAGCGTCACCTGGCCGCTGGTGGCCAGGCCCGCGCGGGTCAGCATGCCCTCGATGTCGGACATGCGGGCGCCGTCGAACACCGGGGTCGCGATCGGCACGCCCTTGCGCAGGTTGCCGGACAGCTCGATCAGCTCGACCTCGGTCATGCCGGCGATCTCGTCGTCGTAGACCTTGTCGCCGTAGACCTCGTGCAGCTTGTCGAGCAGCTCCTGCTTGGCGTTGCCGGAGCGCTGGTACTCGTCCACCAGCTCGCCGATCTGCTTGCCGATGTTCGCGCACGCCCAGCCGAGGTGGGTCTCCAGGATCTGCCCGACGTTCATCCGGCTCGGCACGCCGAGCGGGTTGAGCACCAGGTCGATCGCGGTGCCGTCCTCGAGGAACGGCATGTCCTCGACGGGGACGACGCGGGACACGACGCCCTTGTTGCCGTGGCGGCCGGCCATCTTGTCGCCGGGCTGCAGCTTGC
>CAXSFE010000041.1:0-27356 GCA_964236585.1 uncultured Acetobacteraceae bacterium | reverse complement strand
GGGGCCGCGGGCGAGGCCGCGCCGGCGCCGAAGCCCATGACGGGCGACTACGCGGCGCTGGACGGCGTCGCGCCGGAGAGCACCGCGTTCTTCCCGTTCAGCATGGACGACACCAGCCTGGTGGGCTCCGAGCAGGGGCTGCCGCAGGCGGAGCGCGACCGGCTGAAGAAGCTCGACGCGATCCTGGAGCAGATGCTGGTCGCGACGGGCAAGTTCACGCCGGTCGACACCAGCAGGCTGCCGCCCGCGACGGTGGCCGCCGTGGACGCGGAGAGCACGCAGCTCAAGGTGTGGGACTGCAACGGCTGCGACGTCGACGAGGCGAAGAAGCTCGGCGCGGGCGTCTCGGTCGCGGCCTGGGTGCAGAAGGTGTCGCGGCTGATCCTGAACGTGAACGTCACGATCCGCGACGTGGCGGACAACCACCTGCTGTACGGCGGCAGCGTCGACATCCGCGGCGACACCGACGAGTCCTGGACGCGCGGGCTGCGCTACCTGATCAAGGACCGCATGTTCCAGCGTCCGCGTGGCGGGGCCGGCGACGCGGCGGCGGCAGAGACGGGGGCCGCGACGCGTTGACGCGCATGCTGGCCAGCGTCGCCTCGGCCGGCGAGGCGCTGCTCGCCGAGCGGGGCGGGGCGGACGTGATCGATCTCAAGGACCCGGCACGGGGTGCGCTGGGCGCGGTGTCGCCGGACACGCTGCGCGACGCGGTGGCGGCGATCGGCGGGCGCCGGCGGACCAGCGCGGTGACCGGGGACCTGCCGATGGTGCCGGGGGTCGTGGTGGAGGCGGCCGCGGCGGCGGCGGCGGCCGGGGTGGACGACGTCAAGGTGGGGATGTTCCCCGGGGGCGATGCGGCGGGATGCGTGCGGGCGCTGGCGCCGCTGGCGGGGCGGGCGAGCCTGGTCGCGGTGCTGTTCGCGGACGCGGAGCCGGACCTCGGGCTGCTGCCGCTGCTGGCCGAGTGCGGGTTCGCGGGCGCGATGCTCGACACCAGCGGCAAGCGGGCGGGGCGGCTGCTGACGCACATGCCGCTGGCGGCGCTGGCGCGCTTCGTGGGGGCGTGCCGGGCGCACGGGCTGACGGCGGGGCTGGCGGGGTCGCTGGAGGCGCCGGACGTGCCGCGGCTGCTGGTGCTCGGGCCGGACCTGCTGGGGTTCAGGGGCGCGCTGTGCGAGGGCGCGGAGCGCACGGCGGCGCTCGATCCGGCGGCGATGGCGCGCATCCGGGCGCTGATCCCGGCGGAAGGCGACGCGGCGGCGGGCGGGGAGCTGCGTGTGCTGTCGGCGCGGGGGTATGCGCCGGCGGTGCAGGACGCGCACAGCGCCGACAGCGTGTTCGTGCGCGACCTGGTGCTGCCGATGCAGGTGGGCGCGTACGCGTTCGAGCACGGGCACGAGCAGCGGGTGCGCTTCGACGTGGAGGCGTCGGTGGCGCGGCCGGCGGTGCTGACGGCGGAGCTGGCGGACGTGTTCTCGTATGACGTGATCACAGACGGGATCCGGCTGCTGATCGAGGAGCACATCGACCTGCTGGAGACGCTGGCGGAGCGCATCGCGGCGATGCTGCTGGCGCACCCGGCGGTGCTGCGGGTGCGGGTCAGGCTGGAGAAGCTCGACGTGGGCGAGGGCGTGGTGGGGTGCGCGATCGAGCGGGTGCGGGCTTGAGGCGAGCAAGGCTGGGCGCTGCCCAGACCCGCCAGGGGCGAGCCGCCCCTGGACCGGCCTCACTTAAGTCGAGGTTTCCAAAGGCGAGCCTTTGGCGGGGTCCAGGGGCAGAGCCCCTGGCCTTGCTTCCTTCCTGATGGCCCCGGTCGTCGTGAAGCTCGGCGGCAGCCACGCGGGCGCGCCGGGGCTGCGCGGGGCTTGGCTGGCCGCGCTGGCGGCGGCGGACGGGCCGGTGGTGCTGGTGCCGGGCGGCGGGCCGTTCGCAGAGGCGGTGCGTGTGCAGCAGGCGGCGGTGGGCTACGACGACGCGGTGGCACACGACATGGCGCTGCTGGCGATGGGGCAGTTCGGGCTGGTGCTGGCGGCGGCGGCGGGGTTCGTGGCGGTGGACGACGAGGCGGGGATCGCGGGCACGCTGGCGGAGGGGCGGGTGCCGGTGTGGCTGCCGGCGGCGATGCTGGCGCGGGCGCGGGACGTCGAGAAGGGCTGGGGGGTCACGTCGGACAGCCTGGCGGTGTGGCTGGGGGTGCGGCTGGGCGCGCGGGCGGTGGTGCTGGTCAAGCGCGACCCGGGGGCGCCGGGGCTGGACGCGGCGTTCGCGGGGTTCGTCGCGCGGTTCGACGGGGAGGTGCGGGTCGCGGGCCCGGGGGACGTGCCGGCGCGGCTGGCGGTCGGGGCGCTGCCGGGGCGGGTGCTGCGGCGGGGCAGGACGGCGGGCGCCGCGGCCGGGGCGGCGGCGTGAGCGAGCGGGTGGCGTTCCTGACGGGGCATCTGGCGGAGCGGCGGCTGCGGCAGGTGCTCGACGGGCTGGGGGACCTCGGCTTCGAGTGGTCGGTGGTCAACATCGGAGTCAAGGTCGCGGCACTGATGACGGAGGCGATCGTCGTGCGCAGGATGCCCCGGCCATTGGAGGTGGACAGGGTGGTGCTGCCGGGGCGGGCGGGGGTCGATCCGGCGCGGCTGGCCGACGCGCTGGGGGTGAGGGTGGAGCGGGGGCCGGACGAGCTGGCGGACCTGCCGCGGTTCCTCGGGCGGGGGGCCAAGCCCGCGGACCTGTCGCGCTACGACATCCGGATCTTCGGGGAGATCGTGGAGGCGATCACGTTGTCACCCGAGGCGCTGCTGGCGCGGGCGCGTCTGATGCATGCGGACGGGGCGGACGTCATCGACGTGGGGTGCAAGCCGGGGGTGGCGTTCCCCGGGCTGGAGGAGGCGGTGCGCACGCTCAAGGCGGCGGGACTGCGGGTCAGCGTGGACTCCGGGGACGTCGCCGAACTGCGGCGGGGCGCGCTGGCGGGGGCGGACTTCCTGCTGAGCCTGAACGAGCACACGCTGGATGTCGTGGAGGGGACGGCGGCGGTGCCGGTGCTGATCCCGTCGGTGCACGGCGATCTGGACAGCCTTGTGCGGGCGCACGCGCTGGCGACGCAGAGGGGGATCGAGTGCATCCTCGACCCGATCCTGGACCCGATTCATTTCGGCTTCGCGACGTCGCTGGTGCGGTATCATGCGCTGCGGGAGAGGCTGCCGGAAGCGGAGATCCTGATGGGGACGGGCAACCTCACGGAGCTGACGGACGCGGACACGTCGGGGATCACGGCGATGCTGCTCGG
This sequence comes from uncultured Acetobacteraceae bacterium, assembly GCA_964236585.1. GTDB lineage: Bacteria > Pseudomonadota > Alphaproteobacteria > Acetobacterales > Acetobacteraceae > CAXSEF01. The sequence goes on along the minus strand of CAXSFE010000041.1, from coordinate 24,073 downwards.
GGTGTGCTCGGAGCTGGCGATCCGCGCGGTGCTGATCGTGCAGGTCAGCCCGCACACGCGGCGCACTGTGGCCGAGCACGACGTGGCGCGGCGGATGATGTTCGCGGCGCGGGCGAACAACGATCTGCCGAAGGGGTATGGCGGCGGGCTGCTGCAGGTGCACGACCGCTCGCCGTTCACGCAGGGGGTGGAGGACATCGCGCTGCAGGCGGAGGCGGTGCGGGACCGGAACTGGCGGATCGCGACGGCCGTGGACGGGGTGCACGCGTGGAGCGCGGGGCGGCACCTGAGCGGGGCGGACACGATGGCGTTCTATCCGGACCTCGGCGTGGCGGGGGATGCGCCGCACGCGTTCTATCTCGGCGCGGAGCTGGCGCGGGCGGAGACGGCGTGGAGCCTGGGCAAGCGCTACGTGCAGGACGAGCCGCTGGCGTGGGGGGTCGCGGTGCCGATCGCGCAGCGGGACAGGACGCGGCTGGTGGAGGAAGGGCACACGCTGCGCGAGGGGAGGGCGGTGCGGATCGAGCCGCCGCCGGGCGAGGGAGGCTCCTGACAGGAAGCAAGGCTGGGCTCTCCCTCCGCTGGCCATTCCAATGGCCCAAGCGGGCCATCGTAACCTTTGGCCAGCTACGCCCAGACCCGCCAGGCGGAGGTGGCCGAAGGTTCCAACGATCCGCTTGGATCGTTTGAAGGGCCACCGGAGGGAGCTGCCCCTGGCCCGGCCTCACTTAAGAGATGGCGATCCAAGGGCCCAGCCCTTGGCGGAGTTTGAGGCAGAGCCTCAACCTTTCCTGCCTATGCCGCAGGGCCGTCCCGCAGCACGCGGCGTCGCGCGTCGATGATCGCCCCAAGGCGCGCGCCGGCCACCGGGTCGCGCCACAGCAGCACCAGCGCGCCGGCCAGGCCGCCGTGCAGGAGCAGCGCGCCGAGACGCAGGTGCGCCATGTCCCAGATCAGCCCCGGCCCCGCCCAGGTCGCCGCCAGGGCCAACGCATACCCGGCGAGCCAGGCCGGCTTGGCCGGGCTGCCCAGGCGCCACGCGATCCCCGCGGTGGCGGCCGCGGCGGCCGACATCTTGAGCACGGCCATCGCGCGCAGCAGCCAGGCCAGCTCCGGGTCGAACGCCACTGCCCGCGCCACGGTCTGCGCGTCGGTCGCCATGAACCCCGCGGCGGCGGCCGCGAGTGCCAGCAGCAGCACGGCGCCCCTCGCGGTCGCAGGAGACCATCCCGCCGCGCGTGCCTCCCTGCCACGGGGCGCGGCGCGTGACAGGGAGGGCAGCGCGAGGCCCAGGCGGGTCGTCGCTGCGTGGCTGGTTCCGGTGTCGATCATCGCAGCTCCACCCGCATTGCCTTGCCGAAATCCTGGGCGGGATGGCGGCCGAGTGCAAAGCGGAATCGTGTGCCTTTGGCCGCACGGCTCGCCGGTCCGTTGGGGGAACAATGTCCTGGACGTCGGGGTGGGCAGTTGCCTCTATGGCGCCCGAGGCCGGCGGACGGCGTGCCCGGATTGTCCGCGACAGCCACAGTTCCAGCCGCCCGGACGCCATGCCCCTGATCCGAGAGACCATCGTCGCCACCATCTCCGCCGACGGCCGGGCGCACCTGGCGCCGCTGGGGCTGATCCAGAACGGGACGATGTGGACGATCGCGCCGTTCCAGCCGTCGGCGACGCTGGCGAACCTGCGGGCGGTGCCGCAGGCGACGGCGAGCCACCCGGCGGACGTGCGGGTGTTCGCGGGGCTGCTGACGGGGCGGCGGGAGTGGGCGGTGGTGGAGTCCGACGTGGTGCGGCCGCCGCGGCTGGCGGGGGCGCTGTCGCACTGGGAGCTGGAGGTGTCGGCGCTGCACGAGGACGAGGTGCGGCCGCGGTTCCACTGCAGGGTGGTGCACGAGGGGGTGCATGGGGCGTTCCCCGGGTACAACCGGGCGGCGGCGGCGGTGATCGAGGGGGCGATCCTGGTGAGCCGGCTGCGGATGCTGGCGCGCGAGAAGGTGAACGCGGAGATGGCGTACCTGCGGATCGCGATCGACAAGACGGCGGGGGCGGCGGAGCGGGAGGCGTGGGGGTGGCTGGAGGAGGCGGTGGCGGCGCAGCGGGCGGCCTGAGGGGGCGCGTGGCGGGCGCGTGGCGGTCCGGGGCGGGTTCGTGGTACTGCCGGGCAGCGGTTCGTGCCGCGCGTTCAGAGAGGTGACCATGCGCCTGTTCCCGATCCTCGCCCCGCTTGCGGCCGCGCTGCTGGCGGGGTGCGCCAGCAACACCGGTGTCCTGTCGACGGGGCCGAACGCCTACAGCATCTCGGTCGAGCGATCGGGGTTCTCGGGCGGACGGGCGGCGGCGCGCAAGGTCGCGTTCACGGCGGCCGCGGATTACTGCCGCGCCAAGTCGCTGCAGTCGGAGGTGCTGGAGGCGAACCCGTTCGGGGGCACGTTCGAGTCCGACACCGGGCTCGACCTGGCGTTCACCTGCGTGCCGCTGAACGCGCCCGGGCCGGGGCCGCAGACCTATCCGTCGATGCCGGCAATCGGCAGCGGCGGCGGCAGCTCCGTGCCGTTCTGACACGCCGTCTCGGTCTCGCGGACAGAAGGCGGGCGGTGGCAGGCGGGGTCGGGCGGCGCGACCTGCTGCGTGCGGCGGCGGCGCTCGGGCTTGCGCCGCGTGCAGGGCTCGCCGCGTTGTCGCAGGAACCGCTGTTTCCCGGGCCTGTGCCCAGGGCCGGGGCGGTGCTGCGGATCGCGCAGATCGGGCCGGCGGGGAGGGTGGATGCGGTGACGGCGGCCGACACCGGGGCGCTGGTGCTGCTGCAGCAGGCCGCGGAGTTCCTGGTGCTCGACGCGGCCGACGGCGCGCTGCGGCCGATGCTGGCGGTGTCGTGGGCGCCGAACGCGGACGGGTCGGTGTGGGAGTTCACCCTGCGCGAGGGGGTGCGGTTCCACTCGGGGCGGGTGATGCGGGCCGCGGACGTCGCGGCGACGATGAACCGGCTGGCAGACCCGGCAAACGGGTCGAACGCGCTGTCGGTGTTCAGGGGCGTGCTGTCGCCGGGGGGTGCTGCGGCGGTAAACGAGCGCACGGTGCGGTTCACGCTGGACGCGCCGAACGGCAATTTCCCGTACTGCGTGTCGTCGGACAACTACAACGCGGTGATCCTGCCCGACGGGCCGGCGCAGGCGTTCGCGCCGGTGGGCGGGGACGGGGCGGGGTTTGACGGGACCGGGCCGTTCCGGCTCGCGCAGTACGTGCCGCAGTCCGGGTGCGTGTTCGTGCGCAACGAGGCGTGGTGGGGCGGCGCGGTGCTGCCGGCGCGGCTGGAGTTCACCTTCCACGCGGACCAGCAGCCGCAGGTGCTCGCCATGCAGGGGGGCGAGGCGGACCTGATGCAGCAGCTCGTCGTGCAGGGCGGGCAGGCGCTGCTGGACGACCCGCGGTTCACGCATCTCGCGATCCGCTCGACGGCGCAGCGGCTGGTGCACATGCGCTGCGACCGGGGGCCGTTCGCGGACCGCAGGGTGCGGCAGGCGATGGCGCTGGCGGTCGACCGGGCGGGGATCGTGGCGGGGCCGTTCCGCGGGCTGGCGCAGGCGGGCAACGACTCGCCGTTCGCGCCGAGCCTGGCCGTGACCGATCCGGGGGTGGCGCAGCGGGCGAGGGATGTCGGGCGGGCGCGGGCGCTGATGGCGGAGGCGGGGTGCGCGGGGGGCGTGGACGCGGTGCTGGTGACGGAGCAGCTGTTCGAGGTTGCGGACTACGCGGCGATCCTGGCGTCGGAGGCGGCGGAGGTGGGGATCCGGCTGCGGCTGCGGGTCGAGGACGTGGGGGCGTACTACGGGGCGGCGACCTTCGGGCGGTCGGACTGGCTCGACAGCGACATCGGCATCACCGACTACGGGCACCGGGGCACGCCGGACGTGATGCTGCAGGCGACGCTGCGCTCCGGGGGGCCGTGGAACGCGTCGCGATACGCCGACCCGGCGTTCGACGCGCTGGCGGCGCGCTATGTCGCGGCGCTGGACCCGGACGCAAGGCGCGGGCTGGCTGGGGACCTGCAGCGGCGGCTGCTGGAGCAGACGCCGGCGATCACGGCGTATTTCTACGACTACCTGGTGCCGATGCGGGCGGGGCTGTCGGGGGTAGAGGCGACGGCGCAGGCGCAGCTGTTCCTGGCGGGGGCGGGGTTCGCGTGAGCGGGGAGGAAAGGCCAGGGGCTCTGCCCCTGGACCCCGCCAGGGCGAGCCGCCCTGGACCGGCATCACTTGCCTTTGTTGTGCCGGTCCAGGGGCGGCTCGCCCCTGGCGGGTCCGGGCAGAGCCCGGCCTTGCTTTGCTGATGCGCCGCGCCGGTTCGATGCTGCTGACGCTGTGGCTGCTGAGCCTGGTGGTGTTCGCGGGCGCGCAGCTCCTGCCCGGCGACGTGGGCCGCGCGACGCTCGGGCCGCTGGCGGACGCGCGGGCGGTGGCGGAGCTGAACCACCGGCTCGGCACGGACCGGCCGGTGGCGGAGCGGTATGCGGCGTGGCTCGGCGGGGTGGTGCGGGGGGATCTGGGGGAGTCGACGACGTATCGGGCGCCGGTGGCGCCGTTCCTGGGGCGGGCGGTGCTGGCGTCGCTGACGCTGGCGGGGCTGGCGTTCGCGGTCGTGGTGCCGCTGTCGGTGGGGGCCGGGGTGTATGCGGCGTTGCACCGCGACGGGTGGCGGGACAGGGGGATCACGCTGCTGGGGCTGGCGCTGACGGTGGTGCCGGAGTTCGTCTCGGGGATCGTGCTGATCCTGGTGTTCGGGCTGTGGCTGCGGTGGCTGCCGATCTCGGCGCGGGTGGCGCCGGGGGCGGGGGCGTGGGAGGGGCTGCGGCACCTGGTGCTGCCGGCGATGCCGCTGGTGCTGGTGCTGTTCGGGTACCTGGCGCGGATCGCGCGGGCAGGGACGGTCGGCGCGCTGGAGGCGGACTACACGCGCACGGCGGTGCTGAAGGGGCTGCCGATGCGGGTGGTGCTGGGGCGGCACGTGCTGCGCAACGCGCTGCTGCCGACGATCACGGTGCTGGCGTCGCAGGCGGGCTACCTGCTGGGGGGGCTGGTCGTGGTGGAGTCGCTGTTCCGCTACGACGGGCTGGGCAGCCTGATCCTGGTGGCGGCGCGCACGCACGACGTGGCGATGCTGGAGGCGGCGGTGCTCGCGGTGGGGGTGGCGACGCTGCTGGCGTCGCTGGCGGCGGACGCGGCGACGGCGCTGCTCGACCCGAGGCGGGCGCGGTGAAGGGCACGCGGGGGCTGCCGGCGTCGGCGTGGTGCGGGGTGGCGGTCCTTGCGGTGTGGGTGGCGTGCGCGCTGTTCGGGCCGCTGGTCGCGCCGCACGGGGTCAACGAGGTGGATCTGGGGGACGTGCTGCGGCCGCCGTCGTGGGCGCATCCGTTCGGCACCGACGGGATCGGGCGGGACGTGCTGTCGCGGGTGATCCTGGGAGCGCGCGACATCCTGGTGACGGCGCCGCTGGCGGCGGGGCTGGGGACGCTGGCGGGGACGGCGCTCGGGTTGGTCGGCGGGTATGGCGGCGGCGTGCTCGACGCGGTGCTGGCGCGGGCGACGGACACGCTGGTGGCGCTGCCGCTGCTTGTGGTCGCGCTGCTGGCGCTGAGCGCGCTGGGCGTGTCGCAGGGGGCGGTGATCGCGGTGATCGGGCTGGTGTTCGCGCCGCTGATCGCGCGCACGGTGCGCGCGGCGGTGCGGGCGGAGTGCGCGCTGGACTACGTGGCGGCGGCGCGGCTGAGGGGCGAGCCGGCGTGGCGGGTCATGGGCGTCGAGATCCTGCCCAACGTGATGGGGGCGGTCGTCGTCGAGGCGACGGTGCGGCTGGGGTATGCGGTGTTCACCGTGGCGTCGCTGTCGTTCCTGGGGTTCGGGCTGCAGCCGCCGTCGCCGGACTGGGGGCTGGCGGTCGCGCAGAACTACGGGACGCTGAGCGGGGGGGTGTGGTGGACGGTGGCGTTCGACGCGGGGGCGACGGCGTCGCTGGTGGTCGCGGTGAACCTGGTGGCAGAGGGGCTGCAGCGCAGGGTCTCGGCGTGACGCGCGCCAGGAAGGCCAGGGGCTCCGCCCCTGGACCCCGCCAGGGCGAGGCGCCCTGGACCGCTATCCAGGGACGCGGTGCCTCTGGCCGCCGGCTTGGCTTGGCTTTGTATGGGTTTCCAAAGGCGAGCCTTTGGCGGGGTCCAGGGGCAGAGCCCCTGGCCTTCCTTCGGTGACAGCCGCGCTTGCCTTCGAGGGGGTGTCGATCGGCTACGGCGGGCGCGCGGTGCTGCGGGGCGTGTCGTTCGCGGTGGCGGCGGGCGAGGCGTACGGGCTGGTCGGCGAGTCCGGGTGCGGCAAGTCGACGGCGGCGCTGGCGGCGCTGGGGGCGCTGCCGCGAGGGGCGCGGCTGGACGGCGGGCGGGTCGAGGTGCTGGGGCGCGATCTCGCGGCGCTGGGGGCGCGGGAACTGCGGGAGCTGCGGGCGGGCGAGGTGTCGATGGTGTTCCAGGACGCCGGGCGGGCGCTGAACCCGACGCTGAGCGTGGGGCGGCAGGTGGCGGAGGCGTTCGCGCTGCTGGGGGCCTCGTGGCGGGAAGCGGAGTCACGGGCGGTCGATGCGCTGGCGGGGGTGAGGCTGCCGGACCCTGCGGCGATGATGGGGCGGCTGCCGCACACGCTCTCGGGGGGGCAGCAGCAGCGGGTGGTGATCGCGATGGCGCTGGCCAAGTCGCCGCGGCTGCTGGTGCTGGACGAGCCGACGACGGCGCTGGACGCGACGGTGGAGGCGGAGGTCCTGGCGCTGCTGGGGGAGCTGCGGGGGCGGACGCGCTCGGCGAGCCTGCTGATCAGCCATAACCTCGGGGTGGTCGCGCGGGTGTGCGGGCGGACGGGGGTGCTGTACGCGGGCAGCCTGGTGGAGGAGGGGCCGACGGCGCTGCTGCTGGCGGCGCCGCGGCATCCGTACACGGCGGCGCTGGTGGCGTGCCGGCCGCGGGGGACGCGGCACGTGGGGCGGCTGGCGACGATCCCGGGGGTGCCGCCGCCGCCGGGGCCGCTTGCGCCGGGGTGCGTGTATGCGCCGAGGTGCCCGCTGGCGGACGCGCTGTGCCGAGCGGTGGCGCCGGGGCGGACGGAGCTGGGGCTGGGGCACTCGGCGTGCTGCCACCACCACGACAGGGTGGCGGCGTGGAGCGAGCAGGCGCGGCTCGAGGCGCAGCCTGGCGGCGGCGCGGGGCCTGCGTCGGGGGTGGTTGTCGCGGGGGCCGGGGCGGCGGGCGCCACGGGGTACGGCGCGGCGGAAGTGGCGGCGCCGCGGGGCAGGGGCCTGTTCCGGCGGCGGGGGCGGGCGGGCGTGGCCGCGCCGGCGGGGGAGGACCGGGCGGCGGTGCCGGTGCTGGCGGCGACGGAGGTTGCGCGCACGTATCCCGGGCCGGTGCGGTCGCTGTGGCCGCTGTCGCTGGCGCTCGCGGGCGGGGAGACGCTGGGCGTCGTGGGGGAGTCGGGGAGCGGCAAGACCACGCTGGCGCGGCTGCTCGTGGGGCTGGACGCGCCGGACGCGGGCGGCGCGGTGCGGCTCGACGGCGAGGTGCTGGCGCCGCTGGCGGGCGGGCGCGGGCGGGCGGCGCTGAAGGCGGTGCAGCTCGTGTTCCAGAACCCGGACAGCGCGCTGAACCGGGCGCACCGGGTGCGGCGGATCGTGGGGCAGGCGCTGCTGCGGCCGGGGGGGCTGCGCGGGCGAGCCGAGGTGGCGGCGCGGCTGGGCGGGCTGATGGGCGACATGCGGATGGGCGAGGCGCAGCTGGACGCGCGGCCGCCGCAGCTTTCGGGGGGGCTGAAGCAGCGGGTGGCGATCGCCCGGGCGTTCGCGGCGGGGCCTCGGGTGATGGTGTGCGACGAGCCGACCTCGGCGCTGGACGCGTCGGTGCAGGCGGCGGTGCTGAACCTGCTGGCCGACCTGCAGGCGGAGCACGGCACGGCGCTGGTGCTGATCTCGCACGACCTGGCGGTGGTGCGGTTCCTCGCGGACCGGATCGCGGTGCTCTACCTCGGGCGGCTGATGGAGGTCGGGCCGGCGGCCGCGGTGCTGGGCGGGCCGCACCACCCCTACACGGCGGCGCTGGTGTCGGCGGCGTTCGCGACGCCGGACCGGCCGGCCGTGGTTCTGGCGGGGGGACGGCCGTCGGCGGGGGGGCCGCCGGGCGGGTGCCTGTTCCACACGCGCTGCCCGCGCAGGATCGGGCCGGTGTGCGACACGGAGGAGCCGCCGCTGCATGTCGCTGCGGGGGAGCACGCGATCCGGTGCCATATCCCGAGGGGGGAGCTGGGCATGGCAGGGGGTGGGGCGGCGGGGCAGGAGGTCCGGTCGCGACGCGGCCGCGAGCCCGAGCCGGCATGACCGCGGTGGCCGCGCCTGGGTTCACGGCGCCGCCTGCCGAGAAGTGCATGCGATGCCGGCGCGCTCGCAGAGCCGGGTTCGGCCGTGTCCAGGCGACTGGAGCCCGGCCCTGGCTGTGCGGCTGTTGGGTCACGCGGTCAAGAAAGGTGGATTCTGTCTGTCACCCGGCGATGTGGGTGTGTGCTTGCGACGGCTGTCTGGCTGGGGAGTGCTGGAGACCTGCCGGATCCATGCGATGCAGGGAAATCCCTGACTTTATGTAGATGCCACGCAGCTCCAGCTGCGGGTTTACTTGAGGAAGCGTCAGTCGCCATAGCGATCCTGGCAGGTGCCGCTGCGTCGTTACGCAGGCGTCCTGTCGGCCTCTCGTTTCCGTGTGCTTTCTGATTGACGCTGGCCGGGCGGCCTTATAGCGTTTCGACCATGCACGCTCGCTGAGTGTGCAGGACGCCTGATCGCAAGCGTCCTGAGTTGCACACCGGCTCGTGCATCCAGCAGCAGACATCGGTTGCAATGCTCGATGTCAGTACACTGACAGTTCTGCAAGACATTACTTCGGCCAAGACGAGGCGATCCTTGCCTGGCTGGGTTCCTGTGCGAAACTTGGATGGAGGTCGATGGGCCATGCCGGTGCAGAAACGTCGCTCGATCCGCAGTGCCATCCACCGCGTGTCGCCCCGCACGGCTCTCGCGACGATGCTCATGCTCGGTCCGGCCGTCTGGGTTCTCCTTGTCCAGCCGGAGAGCGCCCTCGCCCAGGCGCAGGAGGCCGCACCGCAGACGCCGCCCGCAGCGGCGAAGCGCAGGGCCAGAGCCAGGGCGCAGGTCAAGGCCGGGAAGGCCGCCGTCCAGGCTTCGCCCTCGGCCAACGCGGCCGCTTCGCCCGCGCTGGCGGCGCAGGCCGCCGAGATCGACGTGCCGGTCGACACCGTTGCCGTGCAGTCGAGGCGCAGCGTGCTCGGCACTGCGACCACAGCCAGCCAGGGGTCGGTGACGCAGCAGGAGCTCAACCTGCGTCCCGCCTACCGGGTCGGGCAGCTCCTTGAGTCCGTCCCCGGCCTCGTGGTGACCATCCACTCCGGCGAGGGCAAAGCCAACCAGTTCATCATCCGCGGCTTCAACCTCGACCACGGCACCGACTTCGCCACCTTCATCGACGACGTTCCCTACAACGAGCCCACCCATGCCCACGGCCAGGGCTACACGCTGCTGAACTCCTTCATCCCCGAGCTGGCCAACGGACTCGACTACACGAAGGGGCCGTTCTACCCGGCGGTGGGAGACTTCGCGGGTCTGGGGTCGGCCCACATCAAGCTGGCCGATGCCGTGCCGAACCAGGTCTCGGCCAGCGCTGGCACGCTCGGCGACGAGCGCGTCTACCTGGGCGGCACGTATGATCTCGGCAACGGGGACCGGGTGACCGGCGCCGGCGCCATCAGCCACCTGGACGGGCCCTGGGCGCATCCGGACAACTACCGTGGCCTGAACGGCGCGGTGCGCTACGCCCACGGCACCGTCAGCGACGGCTTCGACGTCACGGCGCAGGCGTTCCGCAGCCAGTCCAGCAACACCACCGACCAGCCGGTCAGCGCCTACCAGGACGGCCTGATCAGCCGGTACGGCACGCTCGATCCCACCGATGGCGCCTACAACCAGAGGCTGAGCCTGGCCGGGCACGACCATCTCGGCGGCGACGACTGGAAGCTGACCACCAGCGCCTATGCGGTCAGCTCGCGCCTGACGCTGTGGAACGACTTCACGCACTTCCTCGTCGATCCGGTCAACGGCGACCAGGAGCAGCAGGACGAGAGCCGGATCACGCTTGGCGGCGCCACCACCTACACCCGTGTCGACACGGTCGCGGGATTTGCGACGGAGACCCAGCTCGGGCTGCAGGGGCGCTACGACACCGAGTACATCGACCGGCGCCACACCAGGGCCCGGGTGGTGCTCGCGGCCTGTCCGGACAACCTGGGCGGGGGCGGCCTCTTCGTCTGCAACGCGGACAGGGTCCGGCTCGGCAACGTCGCCGGCTATGTCCAGACCACGACGCACTGGCTGCCGTGGCTTCGCACCGTCGCCGGGCTGCGCGACGACTACGACGCGGGCGACGACGACGACCTGATCACCGGCTTCCACGGGCATACCGCCAAGGTGGCGCTCCAACCGAAGGGCAGCCTGGTCCTCGGACCCTGGAACAGGACGGAGTTCTACGTCAGCGGCGGGCGCGGCTACCACAGCAACGACCTGCGCGGCGTGGTCGGCACCGTGCCGGCGCTCGGCGTGAGCAGCGACATCCAGGGCACGCCGTTCCTGACCAAGATCACCAGCGAGGAGGTCGGCCTGCGCACCGACGTCGTCCCCCGGGTCCGGCTCACCGCCGCCGTGTTCCAGGTCGATTTCGCCTCGTTCCTGACCTACGACGCGGACAACGGCGTCGACGATGCCGGCCCGCCCGCCCGGCTGCGCGGCGTCGAGGTGTCTGGGCAGTACAAGCCGGCGTCCTGGGTCGAGCTGAACGGCGACATCAACTTCACCCATTCCCGCTACTTCACCGGCAGCATTGCGGACTATGGCCTGCCCGGGCTGTATCTTCCGAGCTCGCCGGGATTTATCGGGTCGTTCGGCGCGATCGTCGACAATCTCGGCCGCTGGTACGGCGGGGCGCAGTTCCGCTGGCTCGGCGGCTACCCGCTCGTGGAGGACAACTCGCTCCGTTCCTCCGGGTACAAGGAGCTGAACTTCGACGTCGGCTACAAGATCAGCCCGCGCGCGAAGCTGCTCCTGAGCATCTTCAACGTCACGAACAGCCACGCGAACGCGTCGCAGTATGCCTACCAGTACCGGAGCACGCCGACGTCGGCGCCCGAGTTCGGCGCGACCTACCACCCGCTGGAGCCGTTGTCCGCACGGTTCGAACTGATCGCGACCTTCTGATCCCGTGGCGTCGGACCTGCCGGGATCTTCGGACTGCGCTCCGCCTCGCGTCCTGAACCGTGACATCCTGCCGGAGGAAAGCCGGTGGGTCGGCCTGTGGTGTGTGACAGGGACATTGCCGGCGATTTCATGGTTGCAAACGTGGATCAACGGCCTTGGCATGAGGTGTCACGGGGGTCGTGACATGGGCGTCACGGGAGTCGTGACGGATCGGGGAGTTTTGGGCTCCGCTGTCACGAGGGGCGTGACGGGGTGGGGCTGCAAGGGTGAGAGAGGAAGCGAGGCCAGGGGCCCTGCCCCCCTGCTTGAAGGCGTGGACCCCGCCAAGCGAAGCCCCTTGGATGGCTTCGCTCAAGTCATGGGATCAAAGGGTCCTCGGACCCTTTGCGGGTCTGGGCAGCGCCCAGCCTTGCTTGCCTACGCTTCCTTCAGCTCCAGCAGGTGCCCGTCCGGGTCGCGCACCAGGGCGGTACGCCCCTCGTCGCCCTCGACCACGCCGGCGGAGACGAAGCGCGCGCCGGCAGCCGTCAGCGTGGCCTGGTCGAGACGGGCGACCTCCAGCACGAGGCGCGTGGCCACGATGTCGGCGACTGCGGCGTCGGGGGGCAGGGGACGGCCGTCGGACGGGGTACGGTAGCCGAGCAGCTCGACGTGGGGCGGGGCGGCGGCGGGGGTCATCGCGACGACGTCCACCAGGGCGCCGGGGGCGTCGTCGAGGCGCTGCTGGGCGGGGCCGCTGTTCAGGCCGGCTGCGGTGTTCGGGAGGCCGAGGGCTGCGGTGTAGAACCGGGCGCTGGCGGCCGCGTCGGCGACGCCGATCGCGGAGTGGTCGAGGCCAAGGCAGGGTTCGGAGGAGGCGCGGGCGGCTGAGGCGCGCCAGGGGGCGGGCTCGCGGCCGGGGGGGAACTGCAGCAGCTCCAGGGGGTGGCCGTCGGGGTCGCGGAACTTGAAGGCGAGGACGCCGCCGCTCGACTCGGGCAGGTGCTGCGGGCCGCCGACGGAGATGGCGGTGCAGCCGACGGCGGTCAGGCGGCGGTGGGCGGCGTCCATGTCGGCGACGATGATCGCGACATGCTGGAACCACAGGTCCTGGCTGCGGCTGCCGGGCGGGTAGGGGCGGGCGGGGGTGTGGTGGTGCTCCAGCGCCAAGTGCTGGTCGCCGAGGCGCAGCGTCGCGACGTCGGCGTGCGCCCCGGGGGTTGCGGTGGCGCGCGCGAAGCCGTCGCCGCGGCGGGTGCGCGTGGGCCCGACGGAGAAGCCGAGGGCGTCGCGGTAGAAGGCCGCGAGGCGCCCCAGGTCGGTCACGGGGATCGCGACGCGCAGGAGGCGGGTCGCGCCGGGGGCGGCGGGCGCCGCGTCCGTGCTCACGAGGGCGCCCGAGCCATGCGCATGGGGCGGCTACCGGGCGCGGCAGGGCTGGGCGACGGTGGGTGCCACGTCGAGGCCGACGACCATCAGCACGCAGGGCTCGTCGCCGACGGTACCGGACAGGTGGCCCTTGTGGCCGTGCGCGTCGGCGCGGCAGTTCTGGTCCTCGCCCAGCTCCAGGTCACCGGGGCCCATCTCGACGCGGGTGCCGTCCATGGTTTCCACGAACCAGCGGCCGGAGATCGGCGCGATCCACTGCGGCTTCGGGTTCTCGTGCCAGTCGCCGAGCCAGCCGACGGGGAGGACGGTGAAGGTCACCACGGACTTCGCCTCCGGCTCCTTGTGGTTCCATTGCGGCTGCACGCCGGGGCCGACGCCCTTCAGCTCGAAGCTGTCGAGGGCGCAGCGGGTCTGGTGGCTGCTGCCGTCCTCGTCGACCCAGGCGTGCCAGTAGCCCAGCGTGGGGTGGGGGCCGGGGTTCTGTCCGGCGGCCGTGCCTTCTGCGGCGCGGACGATGCGGTCGGTCATGCTCGTGTTCCCGTGCGGTGCGCGAGGCGTTTCAGAAGTCGGCCGTGGGCGTGGCCGGCGAGGCAGGCAAGGTTGAGGCTCTGCCTCAAACTCCGCCAAAGGCAAGCCTTTGGAATCCACTTCCTAGGTACAGGGTTTCCAAAGGGCTCGGCCCTTTGGCGGGTCCGGGCAGAGCCCGGCCTTGCTTGCTGATGGATCGGCTTCAGTGCGCGCCGGCACTGCGCGCCTTGCCCCCGGCGGTTCGTCGCCGGGTGCGGCCTCTTGCCTCCCACGGGTCAGGCCCTGGCCTGCCAGTCCAGGAGCACGTCGCGCAGGGTGGTGTCCCAGGGGATGGCCGGGGCCCAGCCGAGGGTGTCGCGGGCGAGGGCGGCGTTGCCGCAGGCCAGGGGGATCTCCGCGCGGCGCAGGCGGTTGCTGTCGGTCTCGATGGTGGCGTGGACGCCGGACAGGGCGAGCAGGGCGTCGAGGATGTCGCCGATGCGGCGGCCCTCCCCGGACGCGACGTTGAGGATGGTGCCCGGCGCCAGGGCGTCGGCGTGGGCCAGGCACAGGCTGTAGGCGGCGGTGACGTCGCGCACGTCGAGGAAGTCGCGGCGGGCGTCCAGCGTGCCGACCCGGAGCACGGGGGGCTGGCGGCCGGCGCCGATGCGCGCGACCTGGCGGGCGAAGGCGGCGACGACGAAGGCCTCGGACTGGCCGGCGCCGGTGTGGTTGAACGGGCGCAGGCGGATCACGCGCAGGCCGTCCTGCGCCATGGCGCCGAGCGCCAGGTCGGCGGCGGCCTTGGTGGCGCCGTAGGTGTTCATCGGCGCGAGCGGGGCGGCTTCGTCGAGCGGGTGGCCGGCGGCGAAGGAGCTGCCGTAGGCGTCTGCGGAGGAGACATAGAGCAGGGCGCAGTCCGGGACGTGGCGGCGCAGGGCGCGGGCGAGGGAGAGGGTGCCGCCGAGGTTCGTGGCCCAGGCGTGCTCAGGGGCGTCGCGGGCCTCGCCGATGGCGGCGATGGCGGCGAGGTGGATGCAAGAGTCAGGCTTCAGTGCGGCGACGGCGGCGTCGATCGCGGCGGCGTCCGTGACGTCGAAGCCGGCGGGGTGGAGCGTGGCGTCGGGGAAGTCGGCGGCGAGGCGGGCGAGCAGGTGGCGGCCGACGAAGCCGTCCGAGCCGGTGACCAGGATCGCGCGCGGGGGCACGTCACGCCTCGGCGGGGTGGATCTGGGGCGGGGCGGCTGCGGTCGGCGGTGCGGCGATGGTCGGCAAGGGGGCGGTCGGCGGGGGGGCGCCGTTCTGGCGGGCGCGGTGGCGGGCGAGGTCGGCCGCGACCATCTCGGCGGCCATCTGCTCGAGCGTGGTCTCGGCGGCCCAGCCCAGCACGCGGCGCGCCTTGCCGGCGTCGCCCTGCAGGACGTCGACTTCCGCGGGGCGCACCAGGGCGGCGCTGGTGCGGACGTGGTCCTGCCAGTCCAGGCCGGCGCATTCGAAGGCGATGCGGCAGAACTCGCGGATCGTGGTGGTGCGGCCGGTGGCGACCACGTAGTCGGAGGCGTCGTCCTGCTGCAGCATGCGCCACATCGCGCCGACGTAGTCGCGGGCGTGGCCCCAGTCGCGCCTGGCGTCGAGGTTGCCGAGCGTGAGCTCGGAGGCGAGGCCGAGGCTGATGCGGGCGACGCCGTCGGTGATCTTGCGGGTGACGAACTCGATGCCGCGCAGCGGGCTCTCGTGGTTGAACAGGATGCCCGAACTCGCGTGCAGGCCGAAGCTCTCGCGGTAGTTCACGGTCATCCAGTGGGCGTAGAGCTTGGCGGCGGCGTAGGGCGAGCGCGGGTAGAAGGGGGTGTGCTCGTCCTGCACGGGGGCCTGGATCAGGCCGTACATCTCCGACGAGGAGGCCTGGTAGAAGCGGGCCTGCGGGCGGACGATGCGCACGGCCTCCAGGACGTTGGCCGCGCCCAGGCCGGTCACGGTGCCGGTGAGCAGGGGCTGCTGCCAGGAGGCGGCGACGAAGCTCTGGGCGGCGAGGTTGTAGACCTCGTCGGGCCGGTGCTGCTCGATCGTGCGGATCAGGCTGGAGAGGTCGATCAGGTTGGCGTCGACCAGCTCGACGCGGTCGAGCACGCCGAGCCAGCGCAGGCGCTCGCCGACCACGTCGGAGGAGGCGGAGCGGCGCATCATGCCGATGACGCGGTAGTCCTTGGCGAGGAGGAGCTGCGCCAGGTAGGCGCCGTCCTGGCCGGTCACGCCGGTGATCAGAGCCGTGGGCATTCGATGCACTCCCGCACGCTGTCGCCGTTCAGCGTTTGGACCGGCCCAGGGCAAGAGGCAAGCCTGCTGCGCCGCGGGCGCCGGGCCGGGAGCGCGCCTGCCCGGGCCCGTGCGCCGCCGCGGGGCCGTGGGTCGGCCGATAGGCAAGCCCCGGGCGCGCCTGTATGGAGTCCGCGCCTGCGTTGGAAACACCTGTCTGCGAGGACGCGCCCATGACCGCCCAGCCCGCCCTCGTCGTCGACCTGCGCTGCCTGCAGGACGAGAACTACCGCGAGCGGGGCGTCGGCCGGCACGCGCTCGGGCTGCTGCAGCATGCGAGGCTGCACAGCCGGTTCGCGGCCAGCCACCGCATCGTGGGCGTCACCGACCCCGCGCTGCCGGCGCTCGGCGGGGCGGTGCGCGCGCTGGTGGATTCGGTGCAGCAGACCGGATACGTCGGCGACATGACCGGGTGCTGGTTCGTGCAGCTCTCGCCGATGACGCACGACCCGCTGTTTGTCGCGCGCCTGTCGTCGAGTCCGCGCTGCCTGCGCGCGGCGGCGGTGTACGACTTCATCCCGTTCGACTTCCCGGCGCTGTACCTGCCGGACGCGCGGCGCAGGCTCGACTACAACACCAGGCTTGCGTGGCTGTCGGGCCACGACCTGTTCATGCCGATCTCGCGCAGCAGCGCGGAGCGGCTGCACGCGCTGCTGCCGGTCCCGGAGCGCGACGTCACCGTCACCGGGGCGCCGCTCGACCCAGGCTTCGAACGCGATGCGGAGGCGGCGCACAGCCGTCCGCTTGCCGGCCGGCATCTGCTGGTGATCGGCGGGGGCGATCCGCGCAAGAACGTGGAGTGCCCGATCCAGGCCCATGCCGGCTGCTCCGCGATGGCGGACGCGGGGGTGCCGATCGTGGTCACCGGCCGCTATGCGCCGCACCAGGTCGAGGCGTTCCGGCGCCTGCACCAAGATGGCGGCGGGCATCCTGGCCGGCTGCGCTTTGCGGGCCACGTCGACGAGGCGGAGCTGCTCGCGCTGTACCGGGAGTCGTTCTGCGTGGTCACTGCCTCGCGCGCCGAGGGGTTCTCGCTGCCGGTGATCGAGGCCATGGCCGCGGCGGTGCCGTCGGTGGCCTCGCGCATCCCGGCGCACCGCGAGCTGATCGACGACGATGCGCTGCTGTTCGAGCCGGACGACCACGCCGCGCTCGCGACGATCCTTGCGCGCGCGATGCGGCCGGAGTGGCGCCGCGCGGTGGTCGAGCAGCAGGCGCCGACCTGGCCGCGGTTCCGCACCGTGGAGGTGGCGCGGCTGTTCTGGTCGGCGATGGAGGCGCGCGGGGACGAGCGCGCGCGGGAGGCGTCCGGGGCGTCGACCTCCGCCGCGGCCGGTGCCAAGGGCGCGGCGGGGCGGAGCCGGCCCCGGGTGGCCCTGCTGTCGCCGGTGCCGCCGGATCGTTCGGGAGTCGCGGACTACACCGCGGCGTGCTGCGTGGAGCTGGGCCGGCGCGTGGACCTGCACGTGTTCACGGAGACGGCGAACCCGGCGCCGATCGCGAACACCACGATCTCGCCGCTGTCTGCGCTGCCGATGCTGTCGGGCGGGTTCGACCGGGTGGTGGGGGTGATGGGCAACTCGCACCTGCACCAGCGCATCTTCGAGCTGCTGATGCGCTATGGCGGTGCGTGCATCTGCCACGACGCGCGCCTGCTCGGTTTCTACCGCATCCTGCTGGGCGAGGTGCGCGCGCGGGCGACCGCGGCGCGCGAACTGGGCCGGGCGCTGCGGCCGGGCGAACTGGAGCTGTGGCTTGCCGACGAGTCCCACCTGGAGGCGACGTTCTTCGCGGATCTCGCCGAGGTGACGGAGCCGCTGATCTTCCACTCCCGCCCCAGCGTCGACCTGGTGCGTGCGCGGCTGGGCCGCGAGGCAGTGCTGCTGCCGTTTTCGATCTATCGTCCCTGGCCCGCCGAGGCGCTCTCGGCGTCGAGCCGAGCCGCCGCGCGCGGGCGCCTCGGGGTTGCGGCGGAAGTGCCGCTGCTCGTCACGTTCGGCTTCGTGCAGCCGGCAAAAGGGCCCGAGGAGTGCGTCTGGGCCCTTGACCTGCTGCATTGCTGGGGGATTGCGGCGCAGCTGCATTTCGTGGGCGAGCCGCCGCCGCAGGGCGGCCCGGTCGAGACGCTGGTGGATGCGCTCGGCCTCGGGGCGCATGTGCGCTTCCACCGGGACTACGTGGACGAGGCGATCTATCGCGACTACTTGCTCGGCGCCGATGCCGCGATCCAGATGCGCACCCACAATCTCGGCAGCCTGTCGGGCGCCCTGCTCGACTGTGCCGCCGCAGGCCTGCCTGCCGTCGCGAATGCCGGGCTGGCAGAGTCGCTCGGCGCGCCGGAGTATGTCTTCCGGATCCCGGACCGTCTCAGCCCCGTGCTGCTGGCGGGTGCGGTCGAGCAGCTGCTCGCGGCAGGCCGGCCCGCGGCCTGGGAGCTGGCGCGACAGGACTTCGAGGCCGGGCATAACTTCCGTGTCTACGCCCAACAGCTGTGCCAGGCGCTTGATCTCGTGCCGCAAGCGGCATGAGGGCGCGTCGCGTCTGGATCGATTTGAGCGAGCTGGTGCTCAATCCGCTTCAGACCGGCATCCAGCGTCTGGAGCGCGAGCTCGTCCGTCACTGGCCGGATGGCGTCCAGCTCTCACCATGCCGCTACGACCTCGATGCCGGCGGCTTCGTGGCGCTCCCGGACCGGGTGTTCGGTGCGCTTGGTGCGCGGGGCCGACGCAACGCCCGCAGCACGTCGGAGCAGCGCGACCGGGTTCGGCCGCTGCTCGCGGGTGCGGGTCCGGTCCGGTTCGAGCCGGGCGACATCCTCCTCAACCCCGAAGTGTTCTTCGACCACGATCGCGCCCGGTGCTACCGCGCGCTGGCCGAGGCCGGGACGGTCGAGGTGGTGTGGATCGTCTATGACTTCGTCGTCTACCTGCGGCCGCAGGACTACCCGCAGGGGGCCGTGCGCGGCTGCATGGCCTACCTGCAGGCGATGCGCGACGCCGACCGAGCCGTGTTCATCAGCGAGAAGACGCGTGCCGATCATGCGAGGATCATCCGCTGCGAGACGGAGTCCATGGTCGTCCCGCTCGGCGCGGACGGTCTGGGGCTGGAACGCCAGACCGGCGGGCCGGCGCGTGGAAGCTACGTCTGCATGGGCACCATCGAGCCGAGGAAGAACATCGCGCTGCTGCTGGAGGTGTTCACCGCATACTGGCGGCACGGCGGCATGGCGTCGCTCGTTCTGGCAGGTCGGATCGACACGCGGGCGCACCGGGAGATCGAGATGCTGGCCGAGCTTGCGACGGAGTCAAGGCTGCGGGTCCTCGGCGCGGTGAGCGACGAGGCGATGCGTGGGGCGCTGCGGGGCGCGCGGGCCACGTTCTATCTCAGCGAGTTCGAGGGTTTCGGGATCCCGCCGATCGAGAGCCTGCAGGCAGGTATCCCGGTCGTCGTGCACGAGGACACGCCCAGCATCGCGGCGCTTCCGGCCGGCGGGCAGCTCCGACTGGACCGTGTGGACCGCGCCAGCGTTGCTGCCTGCCTTGCCAGGCTGGAGGACGACGACGCGTTGTCGGTTCTGTGGGGGCAAGCCGCCGAGATCCGCCTGCCGACGTGGCGCGACGTGGTGCAGAGAATGGCGGGCTGGGTGACGCACTAGCGGGCACCCGGATCGGCACGAGCTTGCCGGACGCCGTGCCTGGACGTCGGCGCGAGATCGGTCGGTGCCGCGAACGACGTCACCGTCTCGGAGACGGGCCGTGGACGGTGGCGGTCGGGGAAGGCGGGCGCCACGAACGCTGGTGTGGCGTTGACGGACCCTGCAGGCCGGGTCCCGTGGTGCTGCTGCTCCTTCCTGGCGAAACGATCCGCCGGGTCGCAGATCCTACCTGGTGTTCAAGCGTCCGGCCGTGGCCACGGTCAGCAGAGCCGCCTCCATGCTTTGCGCGAGTTCGTGCAGCTCCGGATTGGTTCGATCCGGAAGCGCGACTTCGATCCGCCGCGCGGTCGCGACCGCGTCGCCCAGCTGCGCGCGCAGGTCTTCGAAGGTGTGCAGCTGCACCGTGCGCTGCCCGGCAGCCAGGTCGTCGATGCGATGCACCATGTCCAGGATACGGTCCTGGCGGCGGCGGACCTCGCCGAGCAGCTCCGTTCCGTTCCAGCCGACGGGGGCTGGCTGGCGTTCCTGCACGCCGCGCTCCTCGAGCGCCTGGCCGAGGCCGGCGAGCAGGAAGCTCCGGCCGCGCCAGGCGAGAGGGCGCAGGACAGGGCGCAGCGTCCAGCCGTAGAGTCGCGCCGCAACCCTGCGGCGCAGCGACGGCCTGATCGGTGGGGCGAGCGGAACGGGGGCGATCTCGCCCGCCTGCGGCGCCACCGCGACGGGCGGGGGCGCGTCACGTGCCGCGATGTCGTGGCCAAGCGTCACGACCTCGCGCCTGAGCGCCTCGACCTCGGCGTCCAGAGCGTGCGCGCGTGCGCGCTCGGCATCACGTTCGGCGTGGTCACGGTCCCGCTCGGCATCGCGTCCGGCACGGTCACGGTCGCGTTCGGCATTCGCGCGGTCGTGGGCGGCGGCCTGCTCGTCGAGGGCGTGCCGGGCGAGGGCCAGCTGGGCGACCGACTCGGACTGCTGCGCCGTGAGCAGGGCCCGTGTCGCCTCCTCGTGCCGGCGGAGGTCGTCGTGGCGGCGCCGGGTGTCGTCGATCTCGTGCTGCAGGTCGCCGAGGCGCGCCCTGGCGGCGAACACCTGGGCCTCGGCGGCCTGCGCGTTGACGGCCGCGGCCTGGGCGAGGGCGTCGGAGCTGCGCATGCGCGCGTCGAGCAGGGCGGCCGCCGCATCGGCGGCGTCGGCCCGCGCCGTGGCCGACACGCGCTCGCGCTCCGCCGCCTCGGCGAGAGCCCTGGCGTCGGAGGCCGCCGCGGCCCCGTGACGTTCGGCGGCGGCGGCGGCCTCGCGCAACGGCCCCAGGCCCGCCCTTGCCGCGGCGAGTTCGGCGGCGAGCGTCTCCAGGGCGGGGTCGTGGCGGACGTAGTCGTCGAAGACGTTGACGGGGGCATCGAAGTGATGGCTGAGCGTCTCGAACTTCTCGTCGGCGAGGTAGAAGCGATTCAGGCCGTCGAACCAGACGAACCGGTACCGGTTGTCGAGCAGGATCGGCTCCCAATCCGCGAAGGCCGGTATTTGCGTGTTCGGGCGTGTCGCCTCGACCACGACGATCCAGGGTCGGTAGCGCTGGAAGTCCGCGCCGCGCAGCACGCTCTCCTCGGCGCCCTCGACGTCGACCTTGAGGAAATGAATGACCGGCGGGGCGAAGCGGCGGCAGATGTCAGCGAGCGTCGTGGTCTGGACGACGCGGCTCTCCGACCTGAGCCCTCCTGACGCGGACGCGTTGGCCACGTCGCTCATCAGGGTCGACAGATCGGGATGCTCGCAGAAGTGGAACATTTCCTCAGCCACGCGTTCGCTGACGGGCTGGGACAGGTTCACGTCCCGCTGCCTGGCTTCACCGAGGCGCCGGTGATGCTCCAGGGTGGGCTCGACGTTCACGCCGTGCCAGCCGCGCTCGTAGAACGCCCGGGTCACCGACACGATCGTCGGGTCCGCTGCGCCCACGTCGATGTAGAAGCCGCCCGCGACGTTGTTCAGGGCGCGCATCAGCATGACGTCTTCGCCGTTTTGCGCATAGGAGGTCATGGTCATTGTGGCATTCGCTCCGGCTGGCTGGGGGCGGGATAAACCCCCATCCGCCTGCAAGGACAACTGCAAACACGGCGGACACCCCGGGCGCGGACGCCCATGAGACGCCTCCAGCCAGAGTCTGGCTGCCGCAGCCGCGGCAGGGCTGCCGGATTGTAACACTAACGGCTGGGTTCGTTGACCCATCGGCAAGCGGGTCTGGGCTCTGCACAGACCCGCCACGGGCGAGCCGCCCCTGGACCGGCCTTCCTTAGGGGATGTGTTCCAAGGGCGCAGCCTTTGGCGGAGTTTGAGGCGGAGCCTCAACCTTGCCTGCTTGGCAGACGCATGTGTCAACCGATCACGCCGTTCGTATAGGACCATCGCCTTGCCCGTGTCTGACGCCGGGCCGACACTGCGCCCATGCCCCGCCTGCACCTCCACGCCGCCCGCATGCTCGTCGAGGGCGACGCCCGTCTCGACTCGCTTCCGGAGGCCACGGTGGTGGTCGAGGACGGCTGCATCGTCGGCGTGGAGCCGGGCCGGATCAGGGGCAGCGGGGTCGACCTGCCGGAGGATGCGGTGCTCGCCCCGGGCCTGGTCGATCTGCAGGTCAACGGCGGCGGCGGCTTCCTCTACAACGACGCGCCGACGGCTGCGGCCGCGCTGGCGATCGCACGGGCGCACAGGGACTTCGGGGTCACCACGATCCTGCCGACGCTGATCACCGACGCGCCGGCACGGATGCGCGAGGCGGCCGCCTCGATCGCGGACGCGGTGGCCGAGCCCTGCGGCGGGGTGGGCGGGGTGCATCTGGAGGGACCGTTCCTCAGTCCGCTCCGGCCGGGGGTGCATGACCCGGCGCTGATCCGGACGATCGGGGCGGAGGAGCGCGCCCTGATCGCCGGGCTGGCGTCGCGGCTGCCGGTGCTGCTGACGCTGGCGCCGGAGCGCGCGTCCGACGATGACCTGCGCGCGCTGGCCGCGGCCGGCGTCGTGCTGTGCGCCGGGCACTGCGCGCCGTCGTTCGAGCGCGTGGTGGAGTCGCTGGCGCTGGGCGTGGCGGGGTTCACGCACTGGCCGAACGCGATGCCGCCGCTGGCCGGGCGCGAGCCGGGGGTCGTGGGCGCGGCGCTGGCCTGCCCGCAGGCCTGGTGCGGGGTGATCGTGGACGGCGTGCACGTGCATCCCGCGACGCTGCGGCTGCTGCTGGCCGCGCGGCCGGCCGGGTCGGCGGGGCGCGTGGTGCTGGTGAGCGACTCGATGCCGCCGGCGGGCACGACCCTCGACCGCTTCGAGCTGGGCGGGCGCACGATCCTGCGCCGCGGCGGACGGCTGGAGACGGAGGACGGCGTGCTGGCGGGTGCGGACCTCGACCTGGGGCAGGCGGTGCGCAACGCGGTGTCGCTGCTCGGGCTCGACGGCGCGGAGGCGCTGCGCATGGCGTCGACCTACCCGGCGCACGCGGCCGGGCTGCACGACCGCGGCCGGGTGGCGGCGGGGCTGCGCGCCGACCTCGTGCTGCTGGGGCCCGACCTGCGCGCGGCAGGGACCTGGATCGCCGGGCGGTGGCGTGCGGCCGGGCGCGACGGCGGTCCGGAGCCGCGACGCCAGCACGGCTGAGAGTGGCTCGGGAGCCTCCTCCCGGGTCGTGCTGGTGCACGCAACGGTATATGCGTGCCTGACAAGGGCAGGATGCGGCGAAGACCCGATCCGGTTGTGTCGTTTCTTCCGGAACTGTTGCGCCGCCTGCATTGACGACCTCCTGCGCGGGACGCACCGTGCAACCTGCAGCATGAGTCGCGCGGCGCATCACGACCGCACATGGTCATGCTTCCAGGCAAAGGACGGTCGCTATGAACACGCTTTTCGTCGGCGACAATGCCGTTCTGCAGACGGAACAGGACGGCGCGAACTTCGTCGTCATGGGGGCGAACGCGACGGTCATTTCCGTCGGCTCGGACGTCATCTTCGCCGGCACCGGCCAGAGCACGATCTACGACACCGGCATCCATGCCGCCAGCGGCGGCTACCAGGGCGACACGGTCGTGCTCGGTGCCGGCACGGCGACCGTGCTGATCGGCAGCATCGGCTCCACTGTCTACGGCGGCAGCGGCACGGCCAACATCTTCTACAGCATCACGCCCGGCACGCTCGTCACCGGCTCCGGCAACCTGAACATCATCGGCAACCCGACCGGCGCGGGAATCTTCTTCGGCGGCGGCATCACCTCGACGACGCACGACTCGTCGGGCACCACGGTCCACACCGGGCTCGGGGCCACGGACCACCTGTTCGCGGCGGGGCCGCTTACCTGAAGAAGCGCTGTGGCGGAGGCGGATGGGAATCGAACCCACCACCCGCTTGACGCGGGCCACTGGTTTTGAAGACCAGGGGGACCACCAGACCCCGATCGCCTCCATGCCCGAGGATCGCGCGTCCCGGTGGTCGGCGCAAGGCCACGAGGGGACCTGAAGGCAGGCCGGAGGCTCTGCCTCCTGATCCCGTCCAAAGCTTGCCGCCTGGAATGCACACCCGGCAGACGCGTTCCAGGCGCCTTGTGTCAGCGTCCGGTCTCGTTGATCCGCGGGCGATCTAGGGGACGTCATGAACCCCACGACAGATTCTTGTCCGGAAGGAACAGCAAGAACCTTCTTTTTCTGAAGAAAAAGAAGTAAAAAGACTTTGCCCATGAGGTCCTGGCCACGCAGGTCGCTTCGAACCCGTCGGGGAAAGTTCTTTGGTTCTTTCTTTCAAGAAAGAACGTGCTTTCTTCCTGCTGCCAGGCACGAAGTCGGGCTTGCAGGTTCATGACACTCTGTAATACCAACCGCCCTAATCCGTGACCGTCGCCCAGGTGCGCTGCGTGATTGA